>JBIINB010000017.1:0-54915 GCA_044337705.1 Pirellulaceae bacterium
TTTCCTCGTATTGCTACGATTCTCGTACGACTTGCATGCCTAATCCACGCCGCCAACGTTCATTCTGAGCCAGGATCAAACCCTTCACTTGTTTATGCTTGAACCAACTCCCGAAGGAGCGGGCTATAAGCGAAGTTCCAGGTAGAAACCTAGTTTGATGCTTGTGGTCAACAAGCATCGATTTTGTGCAAAGTGATTTTCATCACCCTGCTCAGCTTGAAACTTGCGTTTCTAAGAGCTCATCCACCGGATTGTCAAAGATCAGTTTGCCGCTGGTCTCAAGTCTGCGACTTGTTTCCCAAGCGGGCTAAGCATCTTAGTCTTGGTCACCCCGAGGGGTCAAGGCCAGTGCTCAATTTTTTTCCTTCCGACGCTGTCGGCTCCACTCAAGGTGCCGGGGTCAGTGACGTCAGGAGGCAAAACTTTATCGGCAGTTCTCGCTGTCTGCAAGAGCCCGGCGAAAAAAAATTTTCCGCCTCTGGTTTCGATTGCTTTTCCGACGAGTCATTCTCAGCGATCCGCCTCGATTCGTCGAGAATTTCCATACGGCGTCCACCAGGCAGACAAGCCAACCCATTCCGCTCGTCTACTGAAAATCGAACCGCAGTTGTGGATCCCCTTCGGCCGCGTCGCTGTACTCTTGGTAGAGCAGACTGGGCTGAACGTCGCGACTCCCCTGGTATTTGGAGCTGGAATACTCCTGAATATCGCCACAAATCTGATGGTAAAAGATCTGGCAGATTCGTAGTCCGGCGTAGATTCGAATCGGCTGAATGGCAAACATCTCGACGGTCCAGTGCCCGCAGTACCCGACGTCCCCAAAACCAGCTGTCACATGAACAAACAGGCCTAGCCTCCCAACCGATGACCTCCCCTCAACCATTGGCACTAGGTTGTGGGTTTCGGTCCGTTCCACCGTCCGGCCCAGGTAGAGCTGATTGGGACTGAGAATCATCCCCTCGGGCGGAATCGTCAGCCGCCGGTAGCGGTTCGGAAGCTTGGCATCCAGGACGATTTCTTCATAAACCAACAGCTCGTCATGCAAGGTCAAGTTGTAGCTGTTTGGATTCAGCTGATCTTCCAAAAAGGGGTCGATGACAATGTCTCCGCCGAGACGGGAACGAATCTCCGAGCCGGTGAGAATCATGCCAGAACTCCTCAATCTTTCTGCGCATCCGCCTAACGACTAACGCAACTTCACGCACTCGCCAGATGCTGGCCTGTGCCGGTGTGAGCCTACCACCGGGCTATTGGACCAACTAGCGGGAGTGGACCCATTTTCGGTCGACTCCACTGCTGCATCCAGCCCCCAACACAAAAAGTCGACGCCACCCGGCACGACCTCCCGACATACCCCGACTCGGTAACTTGACGCGTCGCCACTCTAGGTAGCAGAGTTTTCGTGGGTCGACGTCGGATCGCTGCTTTCCAGAGGGGCCGTTCTCCATGGATTCCATAGGGGAATCCGGAAGGAAGGCGTCCAAATAGGTTTTTCAGGGAGAATTACAGCACCGATGAAACACCAATGGACCAGCTTGTGGCCCGAGGATTTCTCTGGGGAAGTTGCGATATTCCCCTTGCCAGACGTAGTGCTCTTTCCCGGCTGCGTGCTTCCGCTTCATCTATTCGAGCCTCGCTACTGCCAGATGCTCCAAGATTCCCTGGGCGAAAACCGATTGATCGCCATGGCGACGCTGAAAACCGGTTGGGAAAGCCACAACGGCAAGCCACCCGTGGCGTCCGTGGCGGGGATTGGCCAAGTCATCGCGCACGATCCGCTTCCCGATGGACGCCACCATATCCTGCTCCACGGAATGCATCGTTGCCACATTGTTGAGGAACTTCCGCAAACCCGCCCCTATCGAGTCGTTCGGGTGCAACTGATCCCCTCCAAGCATCCCGCCGATCGCTATCTGGAGGAGCCACTGCGCGCCAAACTGCTAAAACAACTCCATGAGATGCTCGATTCCAAGGCGAATCGGCAACTGCCCGCCCCCCTGGAACAACTTCCCCTAGACGCCCTATCGGATTGGATAGCCCAGAGCTTCGATTTCCCGCTGGAAGAAAAGCTTCGATGGCTCGCTACCGGCCATGTCTTTCACCGAGCTGATTTGATCTCGCGATTCCTCGTCCAGCTGGGCTTTCAAGGCGACATGGACACCCAGCATGTGGCGAACGGACGCCGCCGTCGGTTCGACACTTTTTCGATCAACTGAATCCGACGCAAGCCGCATTGCCCCGCGATTCCGTTTCGCAGTTCTTTGATCTGGCGCATCCCATCCCCACGGATCGCTAAAACAACCCGCTTGCTCACTTCAGAAAACAAAATGCTCCCTGCAGAAACTGGCGATCATCGCCAGTTCAACCCCATCGATGCTCAGGGAAATTCCCCAAGCGAATCGCATAACCGAGGCAGCCGATTGGTACTCGCCGATACCCCTTCGATCATGAGGCAGCATTGCATCTTTAGATAACTTGGGATGCCCAGTAAGCCCCAGCAGAAACCGCTCCTCATGCCTAGCAATCCCACCACTCGGAAGCTCGGCACTAGACACCCAACTAGTATTTCTCTGGTGCGGCGAATCGGCTGGCCGTGGCATTTCAACTGGCATCTCGAGTGAAAGACATCTACCATGATCCGAGCATCTGAGTCGGCGAAAACGGACGCACCTTCCTCCACCTCTGCGCGTCGAGCACCCATGACAAAACCTGTCGACCACGAACGAATCGAAAAGGCCGTGCGGGAAATTCTTATCGCTGTCGGCGAAGATCCTGATCGCGAAGGTCTTCTGGAAACCCCCGCTCGCGTGGCGAGAATGTACGCCGAAGTTTTTTCCGGCCTTCGCAAGGATCCGGCGATTCACCTAAAGCGCGTCTTCACCGAAAAATACGATGAAGTGGTTTTGGTACGAGACATCGAGTTTTGCTCGATGTGCGAGCACCATCTTCTACCTTTCACCGGCAAGGCACACATCGCCTATCTGCCGAACGGGCAAGTTGTTGGGCTCAGCAAACTGGGCCGACTTGTCGAAGAAGTCGCTCGCCGACCCCAGGTTCAAGAACGCATGACCGAAACGATCGCCGACATGTTGGAAGAGCATCTTTCGGCACGTGGAGTGGCAGTCGTCCTGGAAGCGACTCACACCTGCATGACCATGCGTGGCGTCCGGAAGCCAGGAAGCCTCTGCATGACCAGCGCCATGCGAGGCATATTTCGAGAGAATCTGTCAAGCCGTGCGGAAGTGATTGGATTGATTCAGGGTAACCGCAGCTGAACATGGCCGACGGTAAGTCGACGCAAGTCTAAGCCATCATGCCCTGTCCATTCTCCTTTGAGATTGGACAGGGCATTTTTTTTCAAACCGGATCGAACCCATCGATGAAGGGTCACACCAAAGTCAGCGAAACCTCCCCGACGTTGGCTCGCTCACTGTTCTACGCAGTAGAGGTGCCTGCTGGATCGGATGAAAAGCTGGCCATCGGCGATCGCTGGCGTCGCGCTGAAGTCTTCCGGTTCATCCGTCAATCGATTGACAGCAAGCGATTCGAACGCGCTGGAAGCTCGCAACACGTGAATGTCGCCGGATCGAGTGACGAAGTAGATCTTCCCGTCTCCTGCTACCGGTGAAGCATAGTCTTGTCCTCCCATCGGTCCGCCGCCACGACGGCCACCTCGATCCCCCACTGCCGGACGTTCGGGAACTGCCGGACCGGATGTGCCTTGGGGCAACCGAGCCTGAAAGAGCTCTTCTCCTGTTGCGGCATCCACACACTGAGCGATCCGCCCCGAAAAAAAGTAAAGTCTTCCGTCGATCAACAGCGGTGTGCCGATCCGATTGCGAAGCGGCTTTTGCCACTGAATACTCGATTCGGTCACATTCCCTTTCCCACCTGCACGGATCGCAAAGCCGCCGCCGGAACGCCCCTCAATCGAATAAATCTTGTCCCCTTCGGCGATGACACTGGAGCAGTACGAATCGCTTTCGGCCACCGAACAATACCAATTGAACTTTCCGGTCTCTGGCTGAAACGACCACACCTCGTACGGCACCCCCACAACTAACTCCGACTTCCCCTCGGCATTTTCAACCAGAATGGGAGTCCCCCAGGTACCACCGAATCCGTCGGCCTGCTCCTTCCAAACCTCTTTGCCACTCTTTGTGTCCAAGGCGAACAATGTCTGACTCTCTGCGGAAGCAAGGACGATCAGCAGGTCACCCGCCAGAATAGGGCTGGAGGATGAACCCCAACCGCGGGGATCCAATCCCTCCCCCACCTTGGCGCTCCACTGGAGATTGCCGTCCAGGTCGTAGGCGTGAACACCTGACTTCCCGTAAAAAACGTAAACCCACTGCCCATCGCTGACCGGGGTGTGGCTGGCATACCCATGCTCAGCAAACATTCCTCCGTATCGGTCCTCCGGTAAAACCGCATCGACCGTGCGATCCCAGATCACTTGACCATCGACTCGGGATAGACAAATCAGATGCCGTACCAACTGAGCCGGATCATCCTCGCCCTCTCTCGCACCATAGCCACTCCAGCAGGTCACCAGCACTTTGTCGCCGACAACGATGGGGGAGGAATGCCCAGGACCGGGCAAGGAAACCTTCCACTTCAGGCACTTTTCCGGCCCGAATTCAACTGGCATTGGCCGCGACGAAGTGGAGACTCCCGCCCCGTTGTCACCGCGAAAACGAAGCCAATCTTCGGCAAGGCAGGAGACAGGGCCAAGTCCCGCAATCGGTCCCGAAAACCAACAAAGTATCAGCATTGCCAGAGATCGGACCGATGGGCACATGATGAACGACTCCCTGCAGAACTTGCAAAATCCAACAACAACCAGACATGCAAAAGGGAACCCCACCGGTAGCCAGGAGTTTCGGAGTCAATCGGCTGGCATCGCTTCGATGCTCCAGCCATTTGCCTTCCCCAGGCCCATGAAAAACAAGCGTATCTGCAAGCCTTCCCGTATCCGCGCCGGCTCGAAGACAGACCGCCCAATGCCCTTGCATGGAAGGGCTTGGGGAACAAAGCGCCGGGCTCTTTTGGATACCCCCGTGGGAGGCAGTTATTCCCGGTTCCTGGTTTTGCCTCGATCGGTCGCACAAAATGATCTGGATCTGGCTATTTGGAAGTCCATCCCGGTCCAATCCAGGCACTATAGGATCCTGAAATACCTGCCTCTTCCCGCGTCTCCATCGGTCAGCGGGACGCATTTGCATGCTGCAGTCACTTCCCGGTGCCCTGATCCGATGGCCGCCAAGGACCGGGAGAATGCTAAATACCCTTGTCGCTTGCAGAGCGCCCCCAATTCGTCTCGGGGGTGAGCCAGGGGCGGAAAGACGGCACCTTGGGGGGGAGGCAGGGGAACGCTTTTGTGCCGAACACTGTCACCCGATACCACCCAGTCCACCTACATTCTCAGTCCGACCATCCCGAGCGATCGCGCAAGCGAGCGGTGATGATCTTGACGTATCGACCTGTCCAAAGCTACTTTCGCCAGCTGGATGACGGTGCCAAGGACGGCTGAGAAACGCGATCCATCCGCTTGGTTTTCTTGCGATCCGCAAGATTTCTCTGGCGGAACGAGGCAGGGAAACTGCAAATAGACTTTTCCTTCCAGGACGATGCCGAAGCAAGGAAGCGGGGCAACGATGGGTGGCCTGTGGAAACGAGCGGTTGAGACGGCGAGTCTTGGCTTCGCTTTCTTTTGGATTGCGGGTTGCACCGTACCTTGGAAGAAGCAGGACGAGCCGACTTTGGAAGACCGAGGCGCTTCGGTGCGCGCATTGCTTTCCAGCGAGAATCGTCCTTCGTTGGTGCATGAAATCGCCGTGCCGATCGGATTGGAGCAAAGGGTCTATGAATCGTATGGATTGGTGACGGGGCTCTACGGGACCGGCGGCGATATCGCCCCAAGCGCTCAACGCGAATTCATTCTCAACGAAATGCGCGCCAATGACGTCCACAAACCGCAGGAACTGCTTGCCAGTGGCCGGGTCGCCTTGGTGAAAGTATCGACCATCTCTGCACCCGGTGCGATGAAAGACGACCGGGTCGACGTCACTGTGGAAATTTCCAAGCAGTGCGATGCCACCAGTCTTTACAACGGAACCCTGCTGGAAGCGCGCCTTCAGGAACTGCGGTCGATCGATGACGACAAACTTCGCAAGACTCTTGAGAAGGCCAAAGCCAAAGGCCCAATCTTCCAGCTTCCCCGGGACTTTACCCTGGAGAGCGAGCTTCAGTTGGAAAAGGGCCGAATCCTGGGTGGTGCGAGGCTTCAGGAAACACGCATCCTAGGGCTTCGCATCCGCAAGGACTTCGAGCATGTGATGACGACCAATATGCTTGGAAAGGCGATCAACGATCGATTTTCCCACCATGACGGCATGCGCAAAAGGGGTGCAGCCGTCCCCAAGGACGACGGTTTCATCCAGATCGACCTGCCTGCCCGGTATCGCCAGGATCCCAGGCACTTCATCTATGTGGTTCTTCACCTCGGCTTTCTAGAGACCGGGGATCGCCGCAGCGAACGGATGGAACACTGTCGGCAGATGCTTGGGGAAGCCAAAACGGCTCGGCAGGCAGCGATGCAACTGGAAGCGTTAGGAGAAGCTGGGGTGCCCCTGCTGCGCGAAGGCATGGCTCACCCCAATCCCGAGATTCAGTTCTACAGCGCCTATTCGCTGGCCTACCTGAATGACCCTGGCGCTGTTCCGATGCTGGAGCAGCTTGCCCAGCAGCAGCCGGCCTTCCGAGGTCTGGCATTGATCGGCCTATCGGTGCTCGAACATTTCCAGGCCGCGGAAGCTCTGGAGCGATTGTTGCAGTCGCCAGAGCCTGAAGTGAGATTTGGAGCGCTGCACGCACTGCGCAAGCGCGACGACGGCAAACGCTCGATCCACGCGCAGTGGATTGGTGAGACGACGGAACTGGTGATGGTTCCCAGCGCCCTACCGCTGGTCACCGTCGCTCTGGAAAATGCGCCCGAGGTGACATTTTTTGGCGATTCCCCGCAGCTGCAGCTTGCGCAGCATCATGAGATCAACCCGCGGCTTCTGGTACGTCCAGATGGCAAAGGCCAGATTCGGATTGTTCGCTTTCAACCGGGAGATGAGGATCGCGTCCGACTGGTGCCAGCCGACCTTCGCAGCGTTCTGATGGGACTCCAGGAAGTGGGAGCCACCTACAACGACATGATCCAGCTCCTGGATGAAGCCAAGGCTTCGTCCTGGGTATCGACTCCGATTGCCTTCAATCCTCGCCCGATTCTCGGCCGAACCTATCAGCGGGATGGGGAGTCGTCCGAGCTGTTGATCGACGGGGAAATGTCGGAAAGCGACTTTGGCGGCGAGGACTCCCAGAACGTTGTGGGTGAGGACGATTCGTCGAATTCATGGAATTGGTGGCCATGGAGCCGCAAGGCGGAAGCCGATTTCTCATCCGAGACTGGGGCCAAGACTGGAGCCAAGTCTGGGGCATCCGAAGTCATTGAAACTCCGGAGAAAGAAAAGTTTTCCACCCTGTTGCTCGAAGCAGGCAACTCCCCTTGAAGGATGAATTGCCTCCATGCTGACCGCGCTGGAACTCCAGGGATTCAAAAGCTTCGCCGATCGGACTCGCTTTGAGTTCCCCGATGGGATCACGGTTGTCGTTGGTCCCAACGGTTCCGGAAAGTCGAATATCGTCGATGCAATCAAATGGGTTCTCGGCTCCCAGAGCGCCAAAAGCCTTCGTGGCGCCGACATGGCCGATGTGATCTTCAAGGGATCTGCTTCAGGTGGACGCAAGCCCGCGCAGGCGGCCGAAGCGACGCTGGTCTTCGATAACTCCCAGTCCCAGCTTCCTATCGAAGCTGCCGAGGTCCAGGTGACTCGGCGCGTCTTCCGAAGCGGGGAGAGCGAGTACCTGATCAATCAACAGCCCTGCCGACTGAAGGACATCAAGGATCTCTTTCGCGGGACAGGCGTTGGGGTCGATGCCTACAGCCTGATCGAGCAGGGGAAGGTCGATCGGATGCTGCAAGCGACCTCCAAGGATCGACGCGCAATTTTCGAAGAAGCAGCAGGGATCAGCCGCTTCAAATCCAAGAAGGTGGAAACCGAACGACGGCTGGCGAGAATCGAGCAGCATTTGCTGCGACTGAAGGACTTGGTCGATGAGGTGGGGTCGCGCTATCACAGCCTGCAGCAACAGGCATCGCGAGCCAGTCGATACCGGGAATTGACAGGGGAGCTGCAGCAGTGGCGCGTTCGCCTTGGGTTCACCGACCTCCAGAGCCTCCAAAGGAAACGTAGTGCTGTTGAGCAGCAGAGGCAGGAGTGGCAGGGAACAAGCCGACAGCAGAAGGAAGAACTGGAACGGACCGAGGGATCGGTAGGCCAGTGTGAAGCCCGCTGCCAGGAGTCGATCGAGCAGGTACGAGCGATTCGCGAATCGCTGTCGCAGTTGCGACAGCAGATCGTGCGACTGGAGGGGGACCGCGAACGCTATCTGGAACGAATTGAGGAGCTGCATGCGGAGCGAAAGCGACTGGCGGCAAGGCTTCAAGGTCTGCGGCAGCGCGTCGTTTCGACCGAAGAACAGTTCGAGAAGCTTTCGCAAACGCATCAGCTCCACCAGGAGGAACTGCAGCGTGTGAGGCACCGTGTTCAGGAGGCGGTGGAACTGGAGGGGCAAACGTCGCGGAGCGTTGCGGAACTCAAGACGCAGCTGGAGCAATTACGGGGCAAAGCGATCGAAGCCAACCAGGCCTGCCAAGAGCTTCGAGCACGCAAGGCGTCACTCCAGCAGAAGTCGCTGCTGATGGAATCCCATCTCCAGGAAATCCAGGGGAAAGCAACGCGCCTGGCGGAATCCGCCAAGCGGCGGATCGAGAAGCGGCAGGGTCTGCTCGATCAGCGACAGGAATGGTCGCATCGATGGGACGAGGCAAGGAGCAAGCAGGCGGAGGCGTATCTGGGGCTGCGACAGCTGAGGGAGCGGTTGCTGGGCTACCAGGATGATGCGGTCGATCTGCAGGGGAAAGTGCAGGGGATCCGAGAGCGCTTGGCGATTTTGGAGCAGCTGGAAAGCGAACAGGAGGGAGTCGGAGTCGGCACGAGAACTCTGCTGGAACAGGCTCGACAATCGAACGAAGCGCCCTGGACATCGCTTCGAGGCATGGTGGCGGATCTGATTCAGACGGAAGTCCATCTGGCCCCCTTGATCGATGCTGCCCTGGGGACAGCCGCCGAAACTCTCGTCCTGGAAGACGATCAGCTGATCCAAGCCCTCCGCTCGGGAGCCTGCCCCATTGAGGGACGCGTGCAGCTTCTGCGTCTGGACCGACTGGCCGCCAGACGCTCTGGGGAAAAAATCCAGCTCGACGGCCTGCGCGGTGTTCTGGGGCGAGCCGACCGTTTGGTCACCTGCGCCGATGACCTCCTGCCGCTGGTCCGATTCCTGCTCGGCACCACCTGGCTTGTCGACTCGCTCGATACCGCGCTCGATCTTAGCCATCTTCGCGGCGCTGGCTTGCGGTTCGTGACCGCCTCGTGCGAACGCGTCGATCCCGATGGGACGCTGACTTTCCACGCGCTCAAGAACGGTCCCGGTCTGATCGTGCGAAGAAGCGAAATGCTGAATGCTCGTGCACTGCTGGATGAGACCGATCGCTTGGCGACGGAACATCAACGCAAAATAGCTCGACTCCATGCGGAAATCACCAAAGCGGAACAGCAGGCTCATCACTGCGATCAGCGGGCAGCAGCGGGGGAACAGCGCATTGCGATGATTGAAGCCGAAATTGCAACCATCGATCAGGCTATCGCAGATCATGCCAGGCAGGTCGAGTCGCAGCAGGCGAAGGTGCGACAACTGGAATTGGACAGCGGTGGGATTCGGAGCGATCTGGAACGCTGCGACGAGGAACTGGGGATTGGTGAGCAGCAGTTGCACGCGACCGAAGAGCAGATCGATCTGGCGAAAGAAAGATGGGAAGCTGCGTTGCGTCTACGGGACCAGCAGCATGATGCAACGACGGCACTGCGAATCGAACTGGCGAAGGAAGAGCAGCGAGCCGAAGGGGAAGGGGCGATGCTTCTGCAATGGTCCAAGGATCGTCAGGAGCGGCGTTCGGCAGTCCGCGAAAGCCTCGATGGTTGGGCTGCGCTCAAGGTGCGAGAAGAACAGTTGCAACTGGCGACTCTGGAAATCACCAGCGAACTGGCTTCGCTCCATCTCAAGCAACAGGAGATTGAACAGTCCCAGTCGCAACTGGAAGGATACTCTCAGCAGCGCCAGCAGGAACTACTCGATGCCCGCCAGACACTGGAACGGCTCAGGAGACAGTGGGAGCGAAGCGAGGATCGGCTGAGAGATCTGGATCAAGAAGATGCTGTCGCAGCCCAGTCGACCGAGGAACTGATCCAGCGATACCTGGACGAGTATCAGATCGATTTCAATGACCCCATGAACATCCAGCAGGTCGCCCCATTGAAGGACCGCCAGGAGGCGGAACGAAACATGGGACGATTGAGGCAGGAGATCTTCGATATTGGTTCGGTCAACATGGAAGCCCTCCAGGAACTCGACTCCTTGCAGGATCGATTTCAAACACTACAAGGTCATCACGCCGATCTGGTAGCCGCCAAGGAATCGCTCGAAAAAGTCATTCAACGACTCAACGAGCAATCGCGAAAGGTATTTCTCGAGACGCTGGAGGCAATCCGCCGCAACTTCCAGGAGCTATATCGAAAGGCTTTTGGCGGTGGCCATGCCGATTTGATTCTCGAGCAGGGTGAGGATGTGCTCGAATCCGGAATCGAAATTGTCGCGACTCCGCCCGGAAAAACGTCGCTGCATAATTCCCTGCTGAGCGGCGGGGAGAAAGCTCTAACAGCCGTTGCGCTGATCATGGCGATCTTCCAGCACCGCCCCAGTCCATTCTGCGTGCTGGATGAAGTGGATGCCCCCTTCGATGAAGCGAACATCGGACGCTTTGTTCAGGTCCTGAAAGAATTTCTCGACTGGACCAAGTTCATTGTCGTGACGCATTCGAAGAAGACGATGACGGCCGCCAATACTCTCTACGGCGTCACAATGCAGGAAAATGGAGTCAGCGTCCAGGTATCGGTCCGCTTCGAGGATGTCGATGACCAGGGCCGCATCCTGCAACGACGTAGCAATGGGCAACCTAAAGTCGCGTGAACCGGTTATCGAAAGGCCCGGTTGTCGAAAGGCCCGGTTGTCGAAAGGCCCAGTTGTCGAAAGGCCCAGTTGTCGAAAGGCCCAGGCGCCCAACCTAGGCCTGCCCGCCTCAAGAGCGGTTTCCTGACGCGGACGCGGTTGCACAAGGCTAAATATTCATCGCCACATAAGCTCCCAGTCCACCAGCGACCAGAGAAGCGAGCCAGTAGCTGAGCGTTGTCCCGGGGTTGTCACGAAACCGCATAGTCCCGTAAATCAGGGAATAGCCGGGAATCAAGGTACAAAGTACCCCCTGCTTGCGACTTTCCCGATACGCTTTTGCAGTAAGGACCAGATGCGCAAAAAGATCGATCAGAGCCGCCACCAGGAATCCGACGCCTGCCAGGGTCACCAGAACCGGAAGCCGCTGGACTCGTCCTATTGGCGTCCCTTCAGGCTGCATGCCGATCACCCGAGCGTCAACGAGAATGACTCCCGCCGTGGCGCACAGCACGAAACCAAGCAGCGTCGCAAGAATGACCCACCAGGGCGTACCCGAGTCGAGCATGCGCTCAGCAGACGCCTTCTCGCGACGCATCATCTGGGCGGCTTCGTTGAGATGCTTGTTCCCGAATTCCTGGCCTGCCGAGGCTAGTTCATGCCCTTCCAACTGCTCGTTGCTGTCCGTCCGGTAACCACATTGAATGCATAGCACCGCCGCCCCCGGCATCGCAGCGTCGCACTTGGGGCAAAAACGCCCCTTTTTCTTCGCCACTCCCGCCTCTTCCAGAAGCTCGGCCAGACCTCCCGCAGAAGCTGCAGAAGCCGCTGCGGGAGCAGGTATCTTGAAAGCGTTCCCACACGCTGGGCACTTGGCAGCTTTGCCCGCCAACTGGTCGGGAACCTGAAGTTTTTTACCGCACTTGCAAGCGACAGCGATCGGCATGGAAAAGCAACTTCAAGGGAAGAGTATGCGGAAAATACCGGATGGCGATCTGATGACAGGGCGGCAAATTCGAATGCGTTCGCACCAAGCCAGACCGTCGAACTCGTATGATCTTCATCGCTGATAGCCAAATTCGCAACTGCTTGATGAAGATCGAACATCCGCCTTCTTCGAATCAATGGCACGGTGCTTATGAAAATCGACGCAAACAGGAGAAGACAGGGAGCCCCAGGCAAACGAGAGACACAAGAGCCCCACAGCCGTTGAGAGCCTGGGCAGAATAAGGGGCCTCGGCAACCAAGGATAATTGCACAACCCTGCCACCAAACGCGCAGCACCCTAAACGCCGCAAATAACGACCGCACCGACTGGCAGATCTTCCCCAATCCCCACTGCAACGCCCCCCCCAAAAAGAACGATGCAACTCAATTGGTGCCAACTCAATTGGTGCTGCCAACTCAATTCGTGCCACCCACTTTTTGCGATTGGTGCCACCCACTTTTTGCGGAGCGATGACCAAAAGCATTAGAGAGAATAGACTTACGACCAATACATCGCACGCCACCCAAAGCCCCTAAGCCACCCATAACACCCTGCTATCCAATAGGTCGAAAGGGCATGCCTTTAGTGGTTTTACTGCTCAGTGCGTGTGGTTGCTGTAGTTTTGAAATACGCTGGAAAAGGCAAAGGCTTCCCTAACCACAGGCTAAACTGAAGCTCCCCTGGGTATCATGCCAAAATGGCACACAGCTCACCTCCGTCCCTTCGCATTCGATCTGAATCGCTCGTCGACTAGTTTGAAAGTGGCTTTTCACCCAGACCGCCAACAAATCGATCGCTTCGGCACGACCTTTGCAGCCTAGAGGGGTTGTTTCGGAGACTAAATGCCTTTTTGGCATGCTGGGCTGCCGGGGATCGGTGGCCAGATCGTCTTGTTTTAAGCGGTTGAGTGGATCGCAAACGTCAGGAGAAATCAGATGCCATCGGCCAACAAATCCAAGGCCAAAATCAAGTTGCAGCCTCTCGGGGATCGTTTGGTTGTTCAGCGGGAAGAGTCGCAGGAGAGGACTGCTGGAGGAATTCTTCTGCCCGATTCGGCGAAGGATCGTCCGACTCGCGGTAAGGTAGTGGCCGTTGGAGATGGCAGGCTGGCCAACAACGGGACGCGAATTGCTTTGCAGGTGAAGGAAGGCGATCGCGTTCTCTTCACCAGCTACGCTGGGGAACAGATTGAAGTCGATGGGGAAGAATACCTGCTGATGGGTGAGAGCGAGGTTTTGGCGGTTATCGGCTGATGTGGTCGAGCGAAAGGATGCTGGCCGTTCGCTGGCCCCTCCGAAAAACACCTGAATCCATCAAACACTTGGAGATTTTGAGACATGGCAAAAATCATTGCATTCGATCAGGAAGCGCGGGAAGCAATTCGTCGCGGTGTTGGCAAGTTGGCTCGTGCCGTGAAGGTGACTCTTGGCCCCAAGGGGCGTAATGTCATTCTTCAGAAAAGCTTCGGAAGCCCGACCGTCACCAAGGACGGTGTGACCGTGGCGAAGGAAATCGATCTGGAAGACGTCTATGAAAACATGGGCGCTAGGATGGTCAGGGAGGTCGCCAGCAAGACAAGCGACGTTGCGGGCGACGGGACTACGACTGCCACCGTTCTGGCGGAAGCGATTTTCAATGAAGGCCTGAAGGCTGTAGTCGCGGGCGTAAACCCTATCGCCATGAAGACGGGCATCGAGCGCGCGGTATCCGACATCACGGAAAAGCTCCACAAGATGTCGATCAAGATCAAGGAAAAGGGGGAAATGGCCAACGTTGCAACGATCGCTGCAAACAACGATCGCGCTATCGGGAACCTCCTCGCCGACGCGATGGAAAAAGTTGGTAAGGATGGCGTTGTCACAGTCGATGAAGGGAAGAGCCTTCACGACGAACTGGAACTGGTCGAAGGGATGCAATTCGACCGTGGTTACCTATCCCCCTACTTCGTCACCGACCCAGGGACGATGGAAGCTGTCCTCGAAGATGCCTACATTCTCGTCTTCGAAAAGAAGGTCTCGAACATTAAGGACCTTGTGCCGGTGCTCGAGCAGGTGGTGCAGCAGAGCCGTCCTTTGCTGATCATTGCAGAAGATGTGGAAGGCGAAGCCCTTGCGACTCTCGTAATCAACCGTCTTCGCGGCACGCTCAAGATCGCAGCGGTCAAGGCGCCAGGTTACGGTGACCGTCGCAAGGCGATGATGGAGGACATTGGAATCCTCACCAATGCGACGCCGATCTTCGAAGCTTTGGGACGCAAGCTAGAATCGCTCACTCTTGCCGATCTGGGCCGCGCGAAGAAAGTAATCATCGATAAGGATAACACGACGATTATCGAAGGTGCCGGCAAGTCGTCCGAGATCAAGGCTCGGATCGATCAGATTCGTCGTGAAATCGAGAACACTACCAGCGATTACGACCGTGAAAAGCTGGAAGAGCGGCTTGCGAAGCTGGCCGGCGGTGTTGCCAAGGTCAATGTCGGTGCGGCGACCGAAAGTGAAATGAAGGAGAAGAAGGCGCGGGTCGAAGACGCGCTCCATGCGACACGCGCAGCGATTGAAGAAGGGATTCTTCCTGGTGGTGGCGTCGCGTTGCTGCGAGCCAGCTCGCAGGTGAAGATCGACGAAGATGCCGCGCACGACGAAAAGGTCGGCTACAACATCGTTGTGCGTTCCTGCCGTGCTCCCCTGACGATGATTTCCAACAACGCCGGACAAGATGGTGGTATCGTCTGCGAAAGGGTGCTCGAAGGGAAAGGCAACTTCGGCTACAACGCTCTGACAGACACCTACGAAGACATGGTCAAGGCCGGTGTGATCGACCCGACCAAAGTGACTCGCACCGCCCTTGCCAACGCCGCCAGCGTATCCACGCTGCTGCTGACCAGCGATGCACTCATCGCTGAAAAGCCGAAGGCAGAAAAAGCTAAGGCAGGCCACGGTGGCGACCACGACATGTACTGATCCTGGGAAAACTCGAACCCCACGAGAATCCCCAGAGAGTTGACTGGACTTCAGGCCGCCGGTTCGCCGATCTGCGAACTGGCGGCCTTTTTCGTATTCGGGCAAACCGAACCAGCCTACGGCTCCGGACATCGCCACTGGCTCCATCCGCCTCTTGCTGGCATCCTGTCGGTGAGAAGGCTAGGATACATAGGGGATTGCCTAGCTTTTTCCGACCGACTTTCGCAGTCACCGGAGTTCACGATGCCCCAACACCTATCCCGAAAAGTCTGTGTGCTGGCATCGATCCTGCTGTCCCTCCCCTACCCAGCATTGCAAGCCGAAGTACTTGAACTGGTGGGCGGCGCAAGAATCGAAGGGATCTGGAAAAACCGTTCCGAAGATACGCCGCAAGAGTACCTCTTCGAAACCATCGATGGCGTCACACTGCGACTAACAAACAGTCAGGTCCGGCGCGTTATCCCGTTGATCGAGGAGGAGCAAACCTATCTCCAGGGACTGGCAGGGCTCGAAGAGACCGCCGAAGCACATGCCAAGGTGGTGGACTGGTGCGAAGGAGTGGGACTCCGGTCGCTAGGAAACGCCCATCGTGAACGACTCCTGGATCTCGATCCTGAGCATCGCCCCACCCGCGCTACATTAGGCTATGTCAAAACAGAGTCGGATGGCTGGGTCCATGAGTCTGTACACTGGGGGCGATTGGGATTGCAACGCAAAGGGAACAAATGGCGATTTCCTGAAGAGATTGCCATCGAAGAGGCGCAGACGCAGCAACGCGAGTCAGAGGCGGCCGCTGGCAAAAGGATCGAACTGGCGTTACGAGAGATCCTGCAGGAAAACAAACGCAGCGCCGATGCCCTAGCTACTCTCCGCAACATGAACGACCCACTTGCCGTACCCCGGATCGCCAAGATGATCGCCGAAAATCGGCAGGAAGGAGGAAACCCGGCGGTCCGTCGGGAGCTTGTCGACCTGCTGGGCCGCATCGGCAACGCCCCCGCCATACGCGTCCTTTGCGAAATTGCTCTTCGCGATGACCAGCGCCCCATTCGAGACAGAGCGGTCGAGATCATCCGTAACTCGGGCCAAACCTGGGCACCCGAATTCTTCATCGAATATCTGGCCAACCGCAATCCCAAAACGGATAACCCGCTGGAGATCGAACGGGCTGCAGAAGCCCTGGGATCTCTTCCCGATCCCCGAGCTATTCGACCGCTGATCGAAGCTCTCGTGACAATCCACAAACAGGTATCCACCGTTGGAGCCGGAAGTAGCGCTGGATTCAATGATCAGGGAGGAATCGGCTTTGGACAAGGCTCCAAGGAAGTCGAAATGACCTTCCAAAAAGAACATCCGCAGGTCCTTTCGACACTTCTGATGTATGCCGAGGGAGCCAACTACCAGTACGATGAGGATGCGTGGCGCCAATGGTATGCCGACACACGAACAAGGACGAACCTCACGCTGAGGCGAGATCCGTGAATCAACTCCATCGCACCTTCAGGCGGCTGGTTTTCACCGGGCCCCACGTGTCGGACTCTGCATTGCTCTCCTTGAACCTTCTCTGGACCACCATCGCATTTTCAGCTCTTGCTGCGTTAGTCCCACTAGAGCGACAAGCTACCCTGTTCGCGCAGGCCGCCGAAAACTCTTCCACCCCCCCCTCAGGGTCGTCGCCTACCACTTCCAATCTGGAGAGACGCGAGATTCCCGATTCCCCTCTGCCGGCTCGACCCAACGGCACCCTTCGGGTCATGACCTACAACACTTCGCTCCATGGAAAGCGCGATAGCGACTTGCTGGAGGAACTGGGGAAGGGAAGCCTGCGGGCCAGACAAATTGCGGAAGTCATCCAGGCGGTCGATGCCGACATCGTGCTGCTCAATGAGTTCGACTACGACCCACAGCACCAGGCAGCCCAGCTCTTTCAAAAGGAGTATCTACATGCGGTGCCCGGCGGCCGGCCCTACTCCGATTGGTTCGTCGCGGCGGTCAATACAGGCGTTCCCACTGGGATGGATCTCAACCGAAATCGATCCACCACCGACCCGGAGGATGCTTTTGGGTTTGGTCAGTACCCAGGGCAGTACGGGATGGCGGTATACAGTCGCTTTCCGATCCTTCGAGCTCAGGTCAGGACTTTCCAGATGCTTCCTTGGTCCGCGATGCCCGATGCCATGCAGCCTAAAACGGACCAAGGCAATTACTATGCAGACGATGTGTGGCGATCGCTTCGGCTGAGTTCCAAGAGCCATTGGGATATTCCAATCCAGACGCCATACGGTGTCGTTCATCTGCTGGCCTCACACCCCACTCCACCAGTCTTCGACGGCACGGAAGATCGAAACGGTTGCCGCAATCATGATGAAATACGTTTCTGGATCGATTACCTTGAGGGTGGATTAACGGCCGACTACATCGTCGATGACCAAGGTCGGCGTGGAGGGCTGGGCGAACTCGACAGCTTCGTTCTTTGCGGCGACCTCAACGCGGACCCAGCCGATGGCGACGGCGTCCGCTCCGCCATCCGGAAGCTGCTGGATCATCCCCGGCTTGCCAGAGCGGGCATTCCTGCCAGCGAGGGGGCAAAGGCGGCGGCCGAGCAGCAACGAGGGATCAACCTGCAGCACGTGGGCGATCCGTCGTACGATACGGCCGACTTTCAGGATCGCACCAGCGGGAACCTGAGGTGCGACTACGTCCTTCCTTCGCTTCCGTGGGCTGTCGTCGAGCAAGGGGTGTTCTGGCCAGTATCCTCTCCCAAGGCAGATCCTTGGATCGAACGACTGAAGGCTTCCGATCATCGCCCAGTCTGGGTCGATTTGAAATCACCATAAACGACTGCTGGCCAGCATACCAACTTCAATTCAGAGCCCACGCAACTTTTGCAGCCATGGCTTCATCTGTTCCAGCATGGCGATTCGATCGATTCGTGGATGGTACCCAAAATCCCGACCGGCAGCTTGGATAGAAAAAAAATGTGGAAGCCCCAACTGCAGTGCCACAAAACGCGTCATTGGCGGTTCTTCCTGCCTGCCCGCAGCGCGGTAGCACCACTCCAGCATCGCTCCGAGACCATAAGCGACGCCCGTAGGGATTTGCCGCCTGGGAGGCGAGAGTCCTGCAGCATTTAGGATCATCGAGATCCACTCCCAGCAGGCGATCGGCGATCCATCGGTGATGAAATAGGGTTTGCCACCACAGCGAGGATTATCGGACATCAGATTCCTAAGTGCCCGCCAATGGGCATCAGCTGCCAATTCGACATGAACGGTATCGATCTGTTGATTGCCTGAACCAATCTTCGCCAACCGCCCCTGCTTGCAGCGTTCAATCAGCCTGGGAATCAGATGCGGGTCCCCTTCTCCCCAGATCAAATGGGGCCGAAGAGCACATGTCAGCAATCCGCCTTCCCGATTGGCCTCCAGGACCTTCCCCTCGGCGATTGCTTTGGTTCGCGGGTAGTGACAAAGCCATGTCTCTGGGTAGGGGACCGATTCGTCGATTCCCTCCTGTCCCCTGCCTCCGAAAGTGACCGATGGGCTGCTGGTGTAGACCATCGCCCGACACCCCGCCCGCTTTGCTGCATCCAATATCAGCTCGGTTCCAAGAACGTTGACCGCTTCATAGTCTTTCGCTTTTCCCCAAACTCCCGCAAGGGCGGCCGTGTGGACCACCCCCGCCACGTCCCCGCAGGCTCGCTCGCACACCAACCGATCCGCGATGTCCCCCTGGATTGCCTCTACCCCGAGCTGAGTCAGGTCGGGATAGGACCTCCTAGCCAAACCTCGCACTCGATAGCCTTCATCAAGCAGCTTTCGGCAGATGGCAGCTCCCAGAAAGCCACCGTAGCCCGTCACCAAGATTCTCGGACGCTCCCCTGTCACCATCGACTTGTCATCCTCCCCGCGCATTCTCGCCTTGGGCTAACGGCCACCAAGGAGCTGGCCGTCGACCAATTTATCCTGCTTTCCTCCACATGAGGATAACGAGGCAATGATATGGCTCGGGGCAGAGAAGGAAAAAGAGCGTCGGTATTGAGGCAAACGGAAGGATCGCCAAAGCATCGCTTCGTCTGGCCATGATCCATCTAAACGTTACTCTTCCTGCCAGCCGGAAGCCATGTCCTAGTAGGTCGGACCATACGATTCGCAAGTCGTGTGGGCTTGAGGATCGCGAAGGGGGAACAGCGCCCCAAGAACTAAGATCGCGAGGCTTCCACAGTGCAACAACCAGCAGGCATCGTTGACCGCCACCGTGCGAACAACGGTGCATCCAACCAAAAGCAGGATGGCATAGAAAAGTCGCTCACGCCACCCCTGATCGGCTGCATCATTTCGCCCTCGAAGCGCCAAAATGCCTGCGACAGAAAGCACTGGCACCAAGCAAGGACCAATCGACTGGAGCGGTTCCAGGAGCAGCATGATCAGGCATCCGTGCAGAAGAGAATTTTTTCAAGGCGCGCTTCGTGCATCGCCAATCTGGCAACAACGGAAGTGGGAAACTTTGTTGCCCCAACAGACCCCAACGACCGCTGGGGAACTTTTAGCGAATCCCCAGGCCAGGATGCAATGCCAGCCGGCGGTTTCGACAGGTCGAATTCGCTTGCATCCTCCTCGGCCACCTTCACGTCTTACCAAGCAGACTGCTGAAAATGATCGTGACCATTTCAAACCTCGCCCAACCTCGTCATTCGTCTCCGTTTTGTGATCGCTTCCTTACGATCACGCAGCCCATTCAATCCCTTCACAGGCCGCTAGCATTGGCTAGGGTGCTGGCCAGGCCGGCTTCCATCCTCCATTGACCGCGAGGATCTGCCCGTTGAGAAACTGCGACTCGGGACTCAATAGAAACTTCGCCACCTTCGCGATGTCTTCGGCCGTTCCCCAACGCCCAAGCATCGACTCACCGCGCGCCCTCTGATCCCAAAGAGGCGGCGCCGACCTGCCCCAAAGGGTCTGGATCCAACCGGGGGCAATGCAGTTGACGCGGACTTCCGGCCCCAGCGTCTTGGCTAGGCTTCGCGAGAACGCCATCACGGCACCTTTGGTCGCCGCAAAAAACTGCCCGCTGTCTCCTTCCATCCCCGCCTCCGCCTGGTCCCATCCCATCGTCAGGATCGTAGGGGTTTGCTGCGAGCAACGAGCCTGCAGACGCATCCTTTCTCCTGCCAATCGCGTGCAGAGAATCGTTCCCTGAACGTCCACCCTCCAAAGCCTTTCCAACTTAGAAACAAATGGCTGCCTGGAAGCGGATCCGGTAAGAACATCAGCCCCGGCTACATGGATCCAGCCGTCCACCCGACCATGGGTCGCAAATGCCCCGAGAACTAAGGTGTGGCAGGAACTGGGTTCCGAAAGATCAAGCATGAAGATCCGGCTGGTAGCGCCGCGCTGTGCCACCAGATCGGCAGTTTCGCAAATCCCAGCCAGGTTGGCACAGCCTTGTAGACAAAGCGAGGCCCCCGTTGCCGCCAACTCCAGCGCAATCGCCCGACCTATCCCGCTGGACGCCCCTGTAACCACCCATACGGGTCCGGTAGTGGTGCTCTTCTTCAATGAAACAACCCCTCGACTCGAACTTCCCAATCCCTTCATCACGATAACAGTCTAGCGACAGGTGAAACAATGCAGCGGGTTTGGAGGATCCGAAGGACCACACGGTAAAGCCAAGCTGCATCTCCAGTTGCCGAGAGCTGATTTGCGGTGGCCCTTGGAATCTAACCAGCAGCGTGTCGGGAACGAAATAGGACAAGGACTGCCCCAATCCCCATGCTGCCAGATCCGGCGGGCGCAGCGCGTTTCCTCTCGCCTCAAAGTTTTCCGCAGAATTTCAACGCTGTCGTACGATTTGCCCCGGCGGATGCGTCCAAGCGATCGGGAGAAAAGGAGAAAACGCCCTCCCCAATCGGGGAAATCCCGGTGGAATATCTGTCAATCTTGACCCAATCTTCGGAATCGTTATATTTTGGCAATATGCGAAACTCGGTAAGATCGGCGAAAAGCCTCTTGTCGGGAACCTGCGTCGACCAAGAGGTTCAGGACGTTCTGGATTGATGGGTAGCCATCCATCCGACGACGCAGGCATTTGGCTCTGAATCGAGTGACGTAAGAGGCAGTGACGTAAGAGGCTTGGAGGCGTGCGTACGATGGCTTCAGTTCACGCGGGCAAATCGGTCCTGTGCGAACCTGTGAGCCCTCGGAAATTCCAGGAAGGGTGATGATTATGTCCTCATTGAAGACGGTGTTCACGACTGGGGAAGCGGCCAAGATCTGCAAGGTCAGTCAGCAGACAATCATTCGTTGCTTCGACAACGGGACGCTGAAAGGTTTTCGGGTGCCAGGGAGTCGGTTTCGCCGAATCCCTCGCGACCACCTCTACAATTTCATGAAAGAAAACGGCATCCCGACCGATGCCCTGGAGAGCGGCAAGAAGAAGTTGCTGATCGTCGACGACGACCAGGACTTGGTCGATCTGATGTCGGATGCATTTCAGCGGGACGGCAGATTTGAACTGCGAACGGCCAACAACGGTTTTGATGCAGGGATGCAGGTCAAGGAATTCCGTCCCGACATCGTAGTTCTGGACGTCATGCTGCCCGATCTGAACGGCAAGCTTGTATGCCAGCACGTTCGAAGCGATCGAAGCCTGGATTCGGTGAAGATCCTTTGTATCTCGGGAATGGTCGAACCCTCCAAGGTGACCGAACTGAAGGAATCCGGAGCGAACGACTTTCTTCAGAAGCCGTTCACGACCGACACCCTGCTGGAGCGGGTTTGCGACCTGATCGAGATCGAGCGGCCAACTGGCTGATGAGGTTAGCTTGGCATAGCCAATCGGATCGTGGGCGGCAACCATCGCCTCGATCCGAGGCATGGAGTTATCGGGTTGGATAAGCCCAGAGTGACGCTGCGCAGTTTTTTTCCTCTGCGTCTACTTGGCAGAAGCTGCTGCCTTCTACGGGATGGCAAAGGAAGCTCTCAAGTAGGAAGTGCGTACTCATTGGGAATCGTACCATCTATGTACAGGATGGCGATCGGGGAGCCTTGAAGGTGGACGATCGTGAATCAGCCAATCCCTCGATTGCCGCACTTTGGGAGCTGGCGGCAATCCTGACACATCCGCAGGGCCCAGCCGATAGGAAACGGCTGCAGGAGTTGCTGTGCTGCTGGTCCAATCGGTATGGGATTCCGCTCCCCTCACCATTTCCGGATGCCTTCAAAAGGGAGTTCCCGCAGGTAGTCCGCCTGTTGTTGGATCATCTGGAGCATGGATGGCCGCTTGCCTCCCTGTCTTCTGGTGAGGAGTCCGAGCTGAGAAGGGCGTGGCGGCAGGCGATCGACAACTGCCATCGCTGCCTTCTCCAGCATGCCTTGATGGAACAGTTGGCAGTCGACCGAGTTGCAAGAAGCCATAAGGAACTCTACGACCTCGCCTATGGTCTCTCGCATGAGATCAACAACCCACTTGGGAACATATCCGCTCGAGCCCAGATGCTGCTTGGATCCGAGACGGATCCGATGAGGAAACGGTACCTGACCACCATTGCACAGCAGGCTCAACGGGCCCATGAGATGCTGGCTGAGCTGATGTTTTGTGTGCAACCACCGGGACTGAAGCTTCGGCGGGTCGACTTGGCCAAGTGGTTTCAGAGCATTCGGGCAAGGCTGGAGGCGCTATGCCAGGATTACAGGATGCGTCTGGAATTTCATGGCAGACCATCCAACTGCTGGGCCCACCTGGATACGGTCGCTCTGGAGGAGGCCCTCCGCTGCGCGCTGAAGAACGCGTGCGAGGCGAGCCGTCCTGGGGATCCGATCACGATCCAGTGGGAGATTTGTTCGCGAGAGAAAAGCTCGTGGATCGTCGTCTCTGTGCGCGACCATGGGGTTGGCCTGAAGGCTGGGGAGGCAGATCGAGCATGGAATTTGTACTATAGTGGCAGGGAATCTGGACGTGGCCTTGGACTGGGATTGGCCAGGATCGACCGACTGATGGCGGCTCACGGAGGCTGGGCCGAGTGGAACAAAGCGGGTCTGGTGGGATGTTGTCTGGACCTCTACTTGCCGCATGATGGGCCTCCTTGAAAGGATCGCAAGCGATGGGATCTGGTGGCAATGATCTTGGTTTTTTGACTGTGCTGCCGTCCCTGACCGCGATTGCCTTGGCGATTGCCACCCATCGCGTGCTACCCAGCCTGCTGGCCGGGATCGGGATCGCCGTCTGGTTGCTTCCTTCGGCCCCAGGGTCGTATTTGGCAACCCACCCTGATGCCACCGGGCTTGGCTATGTTTGGGGTGCTTGCCGCGATTGGTTGGTCTCGATGGTCGGCAGCCATCTCTGGCCAAATCTCAACGACTCCAAATGGGACCGTTCTCAGGCGATTCCCCTGATCCTGGGAGACCATGCCAAGGTTTTTCTCTTCACCATTTTCCTTGGTGCCCAGGTGGCATTGATCCATCGCATGGGCGGCATGCTGGCGATCGTACGTTTGCTGACGCCACTGGCCCGCACCCGCCGTCGCGGGCAGGCGCTGACGTGGCTGTTGGGGCTGATCATCTTCATCGATGACTATGCAAATACTCTTCTACTTGGCTCATCGATGCGACCTCTAACTGACCGTCTGCGCATTTCCAGGGAGAAGCTCAGCTTCATTGTCGACAGCACCGCGGCTCCGGTTTCGGGACTGGCTCTGGTGAGCACCTGGGTGGCGACCGAGCTATCGCTGATCGAGAAAGGATTTGCCGATGCGGGAATGCCGCTGGGGACGGAAACGTTTGCCATCTTGGTAGCCACCATTCCCTTTCGTTTCTATGTTCTATTTATGCTCGCCTTTGTCTGGATGGTCGCATGGAGCGGCAAGGATTTCGGACCCATGCTGCGTGCGGAACAGGGGATGTGGCGAAACGGGGTCGACGAAAAGCTGCATGGGGTGACACGAGATGCAACCGATCAGGATGCGACCCATGGGAGATGGTGGTTTGCGGTGGTGCCGATCCTGATCACTGTAGGATGGGTTTGCTATTGGCTTTGGACAACCGGTGTGCAAGCTGTCGCAGCAGGGAACCTGGACTCAGGAGCCGGGTGGCTGCGTCGGGTAGCGCTCATTATCGGCAATGGAAACTCGTACGATGCCCTGATGATCGGCTCACTCCTTGGCTTGGTTGTAGCCGCAGCCATCGCCGCATGGAAAGGATCGGTCTCACCGAGGACGATCGGAAGGACGATTTGGGATGGCACTCTTCATGTAGCCCCCGCTCTGGCGATCCTCTGGCTCTCCTGGACGCTCAGCCATCTTTCGGGTGAAGAGCATCTGGCGACAGGCAATTACTTGGCGTCGCTACTGGACAATCGGCTTCCCCTTTGGGCCTATCCGACATTGATTTTCCTTTTGGGAGCTGCTGTTTCATTTGCCACAGGAACCAGTTGGGGCACGATGGGGATCCTCTTTCCGATCGCAATCCCCCTAGTGGTTCAGGCCCTCAAGACCTCACATGGTTCGGCTGATCCTTACGATCCCATCATGATTTCTTCATTGGGAGCCGTGCTTGCCGGAGCCATTTTTGGAGACCACTGCTCCCCGATCTCCGACACCACGATCTTGTCGTCACGGTCCAGCCAGTGCCATCATATGGAGCACGTTCGAACTCAGATGCCTTACGCGCTTTTGAGCGCTGCGGTCGCTGTGCTATGCGGTACCATACCTTGCTCGCTGGGAGTTCCGGTATCCATCTGCCTGATCGTCGGCTTGGTGGCACTGTTTCTTTTTCTTCATGCGTTCGGGGGTCGCGCTGAAGATCCGGCAGAGGGCGAAAAGCCATCCCCCGGAACTTGAAACGGCCAGTCGATTCTATTTGGCTTTGAGGACGAACGGGTGTGCGGTATCGCCGGTTGGTTCCATTATCGAGATCTTGCATGGCGAGCCGACGCGGAACGTGCAAGGCGTATGGCCGACCGACTCTGGCATCGGGGGCCAGATGCGGGCGGAGTGCTGCTGGATCGATCCACTGGACTGATCCACCGCCGGCTATCGATCCTCGACTTGCGACCCGAAGGCGATCAGCCGATGGTCGATCCCGAAAGCGGATGGGCGATCGTCTACAACGGCGAGGTCTACAATCACGGCGAACTGCGCCGCGAACTGGAGGCGATAGGGAGGTCGTTTCGGACTCGAACCGATACCGAAGTGGTGCTGAAAGCGTTCCAGCAATGGGGAGTCGACTGCTTTGATCGACTGGATGGCATGTTCGCGATGGCGATCTGGTCACCCCGCGACCGGCATCTTTGGCTGGCCAGGGACGGCCTGGGGATCAAGCCGCTCTACTACCAGGATCGCAATGGCCTCTTTTCGTTCGCTTCCGAGGCAGGTGCATTGCTGATCGTCGACTCCATCCCGCCCCAACCCGATCCGGAGGCGATCACCGAAACGTTGGTTCTTGGCTATCCAGGGGCACCACGAAGCGGCTTCCTTTCGATCCAGCAATTGCCTCCAGGGAGTTGGATTTCGATCACTCCGGAGAAGCAGGAGTTTCGCACTTGGTATCAGCTTCCGTACCCAGCGGAACCCCACAAGACGACAAGGCAGGAAGCGTGTATCCGACTGGAAAGTGCCTTGCAGCGATCCGTCCGTGATCAGTTCGTCGCGGATGTGCCGGTGGGTGCATTTCTCAGTGGCGGGCTCGATTCAACAGCGATTGTTCGTGCAGCGTCGTTGGCTGGAAAGACGATGTCGACCCATTGCATCGGAATGCAGGAAGAGTCTTTCGGCGAACAGCAGGAAGCGATGCGCGTTGCCCATCGTTACGGGACCCGGCATCAGACCCACTGGCTGGATTCGCCTCAGTGGAATGCATGGGAAAGTGCCTCGTCCAGCAGCGATACGCCGCTGCTGGACAACTCGCTTCTTCCATTTTGGAAGCTGTGCGGTGCAGCCGCGCCGGATGGAAAAGTCTTTCTTTCCGGCGACGGAGCAGATGAACTGCTGGGAGGCTACGAAACCTACGATGCCACCCTGCTGGCTTCCTGGTGGCGACGAACCCCCGGACGATGGCTCAAGCCCCTTCCAGGTCGATGGCTCAAGCGACTGCCTGGCGGCAATCGGAAATATAGTTTGGCGATGAAGCTGGAGAGATTCCTGGATGGCGCAGGTCAGGCCTGGCCATTGGACCACGCCAGCTGGCGCATGCTGATTTCCCCAGACGCCTTGGCGACCATCGGTACCCCAAATACGAAACAGATTCTGGCAGCGACCGACCCGCGAAATCGCTATGCGGAATCTCTCCATCAAGCCCCTCCGTGGCTTGATCGACTGGGATTGGCGCTGCACCTCGACCTGACCTTCCACCTGCCCAACGACATGCTGGTCAAGGTGGATCGCGCTAGCATGGACCATGGCCTGGAAGTGCGGGTGCCATTCCTGGGCCGCGATGTCCTGGAAGCGACTCTTGCAATTCCTTCTGCGGCGAAAAGGTCATGGGGAATTGGGAAAAAGCCGCTGCGAGACTTGCTGGCCAAGGACTTCCCGAGAGCCTGGGTCGACCGCAGGAAATCCGGTTTTCTGGTCCCGGTATCCGCCTGGCTGCGCGGTCCCTGGGCAGAAGCCCTAGCAGATCGAGTCGACGAAGGATTCTGTCAAAGGACAGGGCTATTAGAATGGAGGCATCTTCAGCGCTGGCTGGACGACCATCGCAGAGGAGTCATCGATCATGGCTATCGGCTCTTCGCTCTGCTCAGCTTGGCGCAGTGGTGGTATCGCTGGTTCGATTCCGACGCCTGGCAAGTCCGGCGAACTCCGGCCGCTGAATCCCATCTGCGGTGGCAGCAGTTGAACAACCCTTGAAGGCTGGAAAGTCCCACATGCATTCGCCCCAGCCACCCGTTTCCGAGCGTCGCATGCCATGGGGAAGAAGTGCTCTACAATATATCGGCCTTGCGACCAGCTTCCTGATCCTTTCGGGACTCGGCGGACGCATGGAAAAGCATATCGATCTCGACACCAAGAGTTACATGGAGGCACCCACATCTTCTCTTCGGCTGATGCTGGAGGATTTCAGAACACCTGGCTATCCGCTGTTTCTGGACCTCCTGGAGTCGCTGGGGTGCGTCGACTGGGTTCCCTGGATTCATGGAGTGATTTGGCTGGTGGCCGTTGGCTGCCTGCTGGCGACCTTGAATCAATGGGGGATCGATCGGTATGCACTCTTTGCAATAGCAATCGCACTGGGTAACCATCCATTTCTCCATTTCTGGTCCCGTGTGGTAATGAGCGACACGCTGGCGATGTCCGCGGCGCTGACATCGACGGCAGCGATGATCGAAGCGCTGCGACGAAGGCAAGCGGGCTGGAAGGCTGGATGGTTTTGGACATTGGCATTCCTGACCTTCGCGACGATTCTGATCCGACCCGCGTTCCTTTTTCTATTGGTTCTGTGGCCTTTGGTGATCGCTTGGTGGCGGTGGACGAATGATCGAGAAACGCTGCGACGAGCGATAGGGGATGCAGCCAAACTGGCGGTTCTATGCTGGAGTCCTCTGCTGCTGTACAGCCTGATGCGGTGGATCGTAGTCGGCCATTTTGGGCTTGTCTCCTTCGGCGGCTACAACGTCATAGGCATCGCCGGTCAGTTCTTGGAGGAGGAAGATCTGCAGCGAATTCCCGCTGATCTTCAGGAGACAGCTAAAGAGATTCTGATCCAGCGGGACCTCCACCCCTCCTTCCTGCGGAACGATGACGACCGGTTCTCACTGATGCTGGATCGCTACAATCCAATGATCTGGGAAGTCACCTCCCCGATCTACGAGAAAAAACAGCTCAGCCGACTCACCACCAACCAGCAGCTCACCACCCTGTCACGGGCCCTGATTCGAATGCACTGGAAGGACTACCTGTGGTGGCTGGCGTTCAATGCACGGCATGGGATCCGTGGTACGGCCATGCAGGTAGGCGCCAACCCAGGAATTCGCCTCCTTTTGGCGTTAGGGATCGCGATGATCGCTTGGAGGTCACTGCCAACTTCCCTCCCCTTTCGATGCTCATCAGAAGACTTATCTGCGGGATTTCCTTGTCAGCCATCTTCGACCGGACTGAGGTTGCTGTTCTGGATATCCCTCGGAATGCTGGCTGGAAATGTCATGCTGGTGATCCTGGTCGAACCAGCGATCGAACGCTATATGGCGGTATCCTCCGTGCTTCCCTCTGCATGGCTGGCGGTAGCAATCCAGCGGTTTCTTTTTGACATTTCCCCGTCCTCGCACTCTTGACCGGCACAGTCGTCGATCACCAACCACTACCCGATGGACAATCGCAGGTGTGGAGTCCTGTTGCCAGCCCTTGCGAGCGGCCGGATTTGGAACACAATGGCTTCTTTCCGGTCGATAGAAAAATCGATCACGCTCCATTCCCGATGCGAGAGGGCACAGGGAATTTCCTGGAAAACCTGTTCTTTGAAGGATCCGATCGATGCAGAAGACTCTTGTACTCCTCAAGCCTGATTGCGTGCAGCGCCGCCTGATGGGCGAGGTGATTGGTCGATTTGAAAACAAGGGGCTGAATATCGTCGGCATGAAAATGCTGCGAGTCAGTCCTGCGCTGGCTAAGCAGCACTACGCAGAACATGTCACCAAGCCCTTTTATCCCGGCTTGGAAGCCTTCATCACCTCGGCACCGATCGTCGCTTTGGCTGTTGAAGGTTTGGAAGCGATTCGAGTCGTCCGCGACATGCTGGGAGCTACCAGCGGCCTGAAGGCAGCCCCCGGAACTATTCGTGGCGACTTCAGCAGCTCACGCCAAATGAATCTGGTCCATGCTTCCGACAGCGAGGAATCGGCCGCTCGCGAACTAGCTCTCTACTTCGGATCATCCGAACTGTGCGACTACACGCCGACCTTGGTCGATAGCTTCCGTGCACCGGATGAAGCCTGATCGGCTGATCCATCTTGTACGCTTTGCCCCCCTGAGATGTCCTAACGTGCATCAAGGGGGTATCGGCCTATGTGGCTATCCCTACTTCCCTAGACTCCTGCCTTCCCTCCGGGCCTTCACAGCATACGAAGCAGAATCAGCACACCTATATCGACTGGATTCTTGGAATCGCCTCGAATCGCTCTGGTGGGGCGGCGCAGCTTCCATTCCGATGGGACGCCGTGTTTGCCATCTATCTGGGACTCTGCTGGACTGGTCCGTTTGTGTATCCAGATCCATGCTTCCCTTCTGTTCGCTACCTCCTCTTCAAAGTTCGTGGAAGTTCATTTTATGAACCTCGTACGGAATTCACAGCTCCCAGTCAGACCGTAGCAATTCCGTTTCCTCTTCATACATTTGGGGTCCGGGATGAACCATTAGCTCATAGACTGAGTAACGAAGCTGTCCGCGAATCGCTCGATGATGGAAGTCCTCAAAAGACGAAAACCCTTGTGTAGTCCTCGTTCGGTAAAAATACTTCAGGCCGAAATTCCAGGTCGACTTCATCCCACGTTTACAGAGGCTTTGCGTCTGACGAAATTCATTCGCTGAAATCCTTACTTTCCTGATTTTGAATTCCGCCTGAAGTCTTTTCAGAGCGAAAAAAAGAAACGGGATCGTATGAACATGCTCATGCGAGTCCAAATGACTGACTGGAATTCCCGCTTCGATCACAGTTGCTACTTGAGCTCTCCATTCGCGATACACTGCGATGCGAACATCGCGACGCTGGACTATCGATGCTACGTTGCCCAGATCGGGGCTGAATTCCCCGTTGTCCAGCAGTAAGGGCTCCAATGCGGAAGATGCGGTAAGCGGCCGAAAACAGGTAAGGTTCAGATGAACCCCGAAGGAGTAATCCTTCATCCCCCTCACCTTTTCGATCACATCAGGAAAAGTGCCTCCATTGGCAATCAACGAAGCGGATGTCACCTTGTTCGCATGCATGAAGGAAAAGACGCAAGCGTCCACTTGGGGGAAAGAACCCAAGTCGTCTGCATTCACAATCACCCGGATACGCCGTCTCACAGATCACCTTCCAATAAAAAGCCCGCTCGTTCGCCGGACCGTAGGAGATGTTTTTTTGCGATGCAGGGGAGACCGAGACCAGCGGCAGGTATTCAACCCTACTGGCATGGATTTCCAATTACAGCATCTTTTTTCACTAGCGCTGCGGATGTGGCTGGTTCTAGGCGACCGAAGATCGAATGATCTCAGACTTCAACGAGGCACGCACTGGATGGGAAGGTCCACGGAGGCTCGAAAACCAAGATCCTGTGTCCCTTGACCAGCGTCCGCCTCCAGATGCAACTCCCGATCCCCCGCCTCATCGCAACGCAGTTCCAGAATTTTCCACTCGTACGGTGCACCGGACAGCATCGCTGTAGACAGCAGATGCTCCTGAATACCGATCCATGCCCAGGTCGCAGGCTGTCGATCTGCCTTGGAAAGATCCACCCCCACTAGACGCAGCGGAGCCTGAATCCCCGACTCATTGTGGATCTCGACGAGAAATCGGTGGGTTCGGTGCTGCACCAACTGGCTCGGCACGCTGCCCAGTGACAGCTTGACGCGTGATTCCGGATTGATGAAAACCTTCAGCAGCGTCAACGGCTCTACCGCCTCTCGAAGCTGGCCAATCTGATTTCCCCCTCTCATTTTTTCGAGAAACTCCGGTGTGTGGCCCATGGGAGAGACGAACGCTGCCTGCATCAGCAGGCGATCCCTACGAACTGCGGGCGCTGAAAGATCTTGATTGCCGCGGCGCCATTCCAGAAGGCGCTCGTACCTTTCGATAGCTTGATCGACGTAGTCGGTCGCTTCCTGCCGCTGAGATTCCCGTGCGAATTTCCCTTTGGCCAGAACATCACGACGGTGCCATCTCATCCGCTCGATCCACTCGTGAAAAGCTTCTTCACGGAAGACTGGGATCCCTTCGCGATGCAGATAGACTGCGGAAGTATGAGCGATATCGGGATGCCAGAGTGCATTGTACGTTTCGTTGCGTGAGCATCGAGCGACAATCCACCGGCTGGTATCGGATGGAACAACGCATTGCAGTGTCACCTGGTTCTGATCCGTCTCCAGTTCCTCGATCACCTCCCCGTTGCTAAGGATCTGAACGCGTCCCAGAGGAAACCTGGAAAACGCCTCCAATTGGACATGGTGCATCTTCCCCGCGGGGGAGTTGAGCACGCTGCCGGGGCCCTCACCATCGACCGATAGCAGCAGCAATGGCCCTGAGGTGGTGAAGGTGCGGCCGCGTCGGATCCCGTCGATCCACTTTTCATAGTCGAATGCCCCGTCGATTTGGACATAGGCCCTTGCACAGCCGGCGATGCGAGCCGGGTGATCGCTGCCGTTGGTCAGCGGCAACTGAAATCCACAGTCCAGCAATCGATAGTAATCTTCGGGATCGATCTGATCGACCGAATCGGTCAGGCCGTGGACCGCATGAAGCGGCAGTTCGTGGTTGGCACCTACTCCATGAGCTTCGATGCTGATCGCCCCCTGCTCGCGCGCCTCGAGAATGACCGTCTTGTTGATCGGGTAATCGATGGAGTCATCTCCGGCGATCTGCGGTCCGCTTCCAATGGGGAGGACCAGCCACTGGAGATTCAGCAGACAGAGATGGCCGTAGAGATTCTGATTCCGATATTCCTCTGCCATTTCGATGTGGTATTCCTTGTCGCTGAACCTGGCGACCGGCCCCACGGGTGCCTGGCTGGGCTTGATGAAAGCATCCCGATCCGTCCGGTGCATCAGCGTCAGATTATTCACCACGCGCAAATCCTCGGCTCGCTGAACCATCACAAGATCTTCAAGGGGCAGATCGACATTCCATGCGTTGGTCACCCAGTGGATATGGGTATCCCCGCTGACCCAACCTCGCTTCCTCAAATCAATCGCTCGACGCGACACCATTTGGACGGGACGAATATCTCCTGGCCCGACTTCCAGCTCCATACGATCCATCGCATGCTCAAAGCCCCTCTCCAAACTCAGCTGCACTTTACCCGGCGGTACCTGGATCTCAAACTCGCCATTCGCATAGAAAAACGGAACCGCCGCCATGCGCCCTACCATCAGTTCCAGAATCGGTTTCTCTTGAAAGCTTGAATGCGAGGCAAAAGGTCCTGCACGTCGCAGCACCCCATCGCTCCCTTCTACCCAGACGCGTCCTGCCGTCGACGACTGGGAATCTCCATCGATGAGTTTTCCCACAAGCCTTGCGGAGGGAATGACTTTTATCGGCATATCCAGAGAGTGATTCGTCTCTCCCAGCCGCAGATCGATTCTCGCCGGAGCCGTCTTAGAAGGAATCGATAGGAGAATCGGCTGGCTGAGGCCCGGAAGGATGGTAAACGAAGGCGACGTGTCTCCCGTGACCAAATTCATTTCCAAGTGCGTCGACGCCGCATTTCGAATCACCATCGTGACGGGGCGGGACATCCCTTCCGCAACCGACAAATCAGGCAGGGACTGATCCCACTGGATATGACTTCCATCCCACACAGCATGGACCACTGGAATCAGCTGCCCAAGCGCCTCATGCAACGATGCTCGACGCTGCTGTAACTGGGCCACAGGTGGTGCGGCCGGCGACTGAGTCGCCAACCGATGCTCGTCGATCAACTGTCGGACTACTTGCGCCTGATGGCGGGTGGGAAATCGCTTTGCAAGCTCCGACAGATACTCGAACTCGAAGTAGGCCACCTGGCGATCGGCTTCGGTTGCATCCAAATGCCCAGCAGATTTCTCCGGGCTGGACGTGTCAGCGGAATCCCGCACTGTGGCGGCATCGGCGGCGGGTGCATCGCCATTGGCCTTGTCCTTTTCGTTCATTTTGTCCTTGGGTGGATGGCACCATGCAGGATACACAGCGACGATCGATAAGATGGCCAGCGACACCCCAACCCATCTCCGACGGAAATCGCTCTCCATGCTGCTCCCCTCTCGACACACCTTCCACTATTTTGATCCAATGACAGATTACGGCCGCGATGCTCACAGCCGACTCGAACCACCATTATAAGGTCCGGTGGGGCCTATTTCTGCAATCTCGAAAATGGCTTTATCCAGGTGCAGGATGTGTGCCATGAATCGTGTATCTCCGAGCTGCGAGGAGCTAACAGTGGAAGCAAACCACCCCACACCGACTCGCCGAGAGTTTCTCGGTGCACTTCCCGTAGCGTTGGCGGTATCCCACGCATTCGGTGGCGGCTCACACGTCGATAGCTTCCGCGAATGGCTTCGCCCTCACGTTGTACAACCGGAAACGCTGAAGCTGTTCCTTGATCCCACGGCAAAAGTGTGGGCTCGCTTCGACCCCACCTTCGGCTACCTATTGCGCAATGCATTCGTTCGCGATGGAGTCGATGGTTGCCACACGCTGGCTCGCTACGAGACCACAGGCCAGCGAAAGCAACTCCACTTCGCCGATCAATCCTGTCGCATCCACACCTACGGAGATAGTTTCACGCAGGGGCATCAGGTCAGCGATGGGGAAACATGGCAGGAAGTTCTGGCTGCGCACTTCTGCGAACCGATTCGAAACTTCGGGATCGGTGGTTTTGGAGTTTACCAAGCGTATCGGCGTCTGATCGGTATTGAACAGAGCGACATGCAGGCAAAGTACCTGATCTTCAATATCTGGGGGGATGACCATCTGCGGAGTATCTATGCTTGGCGATGGCTTTCGTTTCCCGCAAACGTACTTGCATCGATGTCGGGGACGATGTTTCACGCCAATCCATGGGTTTATGCCCGACTGAGTCCGAATGGAGAGCTGATAGAGAAACCGAATCTCTGCCCTACCGAGCAGTCGCTAGAGCAGCTAGGGGATCTCGATTTTCTCGTCGACACTTTCAGCAAAGACGAGATCGCGCAACTGTTATTCGCTCAAAGCACCGGCAAGATCTTCGATTCGGAGATTTTCACTGCGACCGCTTCCCTTGCGGGCGTTGCGATTGAGGAAGTCGACCGCGAAGAGAAGGTGCGTGCAACCGCGAATCGGATCCTTCATGGATACGCCATTCGCGTTGGCATGCACGTCATCGACCGTCTCCATGCCTTCTGCCATCAGCAGGATCGCAGACTTCTGATCCTGCTGAGCTATCCGATCGGATCGGTCTGGCATGCATGCAACCGCAGTTCATTCGACGATCCCGACCACGTCGACTGGCATCCCAAAAGTTTCCGAAGCCACCTGGATACCAGGGGAATCCTCTGGGTGGATAGCCTGCCAGCGCATGTGGCGGAATATGACACATTCAAATTGACCGCCAAGGAGTATGTCGACCGCTACTACATCGGCCACTACAATCCCAAAGGAAATCACTTCTTTGCCTTCGCCATCAAGGATCAGGTCCGTCAGTGGCTGAGTCCACCGCCTCCTGCATATCAGGAGGGCCCGGAACCGCTGATCCGATTTCAGGGATACCTTCCCGGCTGAGCTTTCGGGCGAAGCCGACTCGCCCGTCCCCGATCGCGGTCGGGTGCATCGACAAATGGACGAAGAACGGAAGATATCCCGAAACTTGTTGCTTTCCTTCAGCTCAAGATATCCTGCATCACTCGTCCGTGATCGATCTCCAGACGTTTCCGGCTAGGCAGCTCCAGACTGCGAAAATCGACCCCCAGCAGATGGAGCAAGGTCGCATGGAGATCGGTGACGTAGTGCCCTTCACCCAGAGCATGGTAGCCCAATTCATCGGTTTCTCCGTGCACCAATCCTTTCCGAATTCCGGCTCCTGCAAGCCAGATGGAGAAACCGTTGGGGTGATGATCGCGTCCATCTTTCCCACCATTGCGCAGCTCCAAGCCCGGTGTTCGCCCAAATTCGGTGCAGAAGACGACCACTGTTCGTTCCAGCAAGCCTCGTTGCTTCATGTCCTGAATCAAACCAGCCACCGGTTGGTCGATCGTCCCGCACAGCCGTTGGTGGTTCTCCTTCAACTTCTGGTGGGAATCCCAGACGCCATATGCCGACGGAAACACCTGTACAAAACGGACTCCTCTTTCGATCAACCGGCGCGCCGCTAGCAGCCTTTCGCCGGCTGGCCGCGTCGCATCCGCATCCAGACCGTACATGGCCCGGGTCGCTGAGGTTTCCATCCGAAAGTCCACCGCCTCAGGCACCGCTCGCTGCATCCGATACGCGAGTTCGTAAGCGCGTATCCTGGCCCTCAGCCGCTCGTCCTCCGGATACTCCACGGCGGCCAAGCGGTTGAGGTCTCCAATCAACTGGTATTCGCTTGCCTGCGATTCGATCGTCTGGGAGGGATGACGGCTGCCAAAGGGCAGGGGGTTGGTCGGATCGATCGACAGGGGAACCCCGGCATGCTCGGGTCCCAGATAGTACGAATCGATCGAAGCCCGTGTATCCGATCGCGTGGGCCCGCCCAGCACAACGAAGGCGGGAAGGTCCTCATGGATCGATCCCAATCCATAGTGAATCCAGGATCCGATCGATGGTTGCGTTTCATCCAGTCGATGACGTCCGGTATGGATCTGATTCTCTGCAGCATGATCGTTATCGGTAGTCCACATATTTCGCACGATGCAAAGCTCGTCGACCTGCCCGGCGAGATTCGGAAGCCAATCGGTCACTTCGATTCCGCTTTGCCCCCATTTTTTCCACCCCACCTGCATCGGATAAATCGTCGGGTAGACATCCCGCACGTTGATTTCATCGGCGGGTACGGAACGAAATCGTTTGCGATGCAGAGGGGAGTGGACAGGATTTTCGAACGGGGTTTGATCGAAGGTCTTTCCCGCGTGCCGATTCAAAGCCGGCTTGGGGTCGAAGGTCTCCAGATGGCTGTAACCTCCCGAGAGAAAGATCCAGAGAACCGAATCTGCTTTGGCAGCGGATCGAACGGGATTTCCGAACATGCCATCCAGCGATCCGAATCCCAGGGCGTTCTCTCGCTGGGCCAGACATCCGGCCGCAAGCCCGGCCGCTCCCCACGCCCAATCGGCGAAAAAGGCTCGACGCGATCGTCCCACCACCGACCGGCCGCAGCCACCCACGCGATCCCGTTCAACTCGATTGGTCATGGCCTGGTGATCCAATGATGATGATTCCAAATGGCTCGTACCACACTGGCCCTTGCCATCAATGGCTCTGTCGCTTTCGTCTCCAGTCCAGCCGTTTCGCTTCGCAAAAATTGCTCGCAGCGGACCAGCTCCTGTTCGGTCGGTTTACGGCTGAGAAGTTGCTGAAAGACTGCCGTCACCCACATCCTATCGTCTCGGCCCTCATCAGGAAGCTGACGGGCGATCTGCCTAGCCAACTGCTGGCTCATCCGGTGCACCCAGTCGCTGTTGGTTAGGGCCAACGCCTGCTGTGGCATCACCGTCTCGGTACGTCGATAACACTCCATCGCTTCCGGGGCGTCGAACAACCCTCCCAATTCACTCTTGCCGTCGGTCTCCGGGTGGCAGCTGTAGTAAAGCGAGCGACGATAGGTGGTCAACGACTGATCATTTTCCAGTTCCTGCCCTCCCATCGTCTCATCCAGTTGCCCCGCCAGCGCCAAGATGCCATCACGCACCACTTCGGCTTCCATTCGAACTGGATTCATCCGCCCCAGCCATCGGTTTTCAGGATCCCTCTGAAGTGCTTCGCGCGAAGTGGCCTGTACACTCCGAAGATAGGACTTTGAGGTAACAATCCAGCGGTGCAATTGCTTCATACTCCAGCCGGCTTCCATCCAATCAACCGCTAGGCCGTCGAGAAGTTGGGGGTGGGTAGGTGCCTTTCCTTGACGCCCGAAGTCGGTGACCGAGGCAACCAATGGGCTCCCAAAATGACGCAGCCACTGATGATTGACCGCGACGCGTGCCGTGAGAGGATGATTGCGATCTGTGATCCACAGAGCCAGCGCCCTACGTCGGCCGCTGCTGGTCGCGGGATAGTTCCGCTTCCACGATGGCAGCGTCTGAATCTGTTCAGCTAGTCGCTGCTTGGCGATCGCCTCCTGGTACCGCTTCGATGCAGCCTCGATCCCCTTGGCTCGGTTGGCATCGTCGGCAGGAAGAGCCTCAGCTTTTGCCCAATCGATTTGGGCTGAAAGGAGCTGGCTTGCGGCTGCAGAGCGCTCGTAGCTTCGCCATGCCTGAATCGCCTTTTGCAAGGCATCTTCGCGATCGGCAGGGGCGTTTTTGGGATCTTCCATGAGTCGCTCAGCCTTGACAATCAAGCCCCAGGATTCCCGTTGGGCGCCGGCCGCATCCACCTTGGCCTGAAGAACTTCCGTTTGCCATCGCGGCAGCAAGGCTCGACGTTTCAGTTCCTCCATCCTTTCCTGCAGTGAAAGCAGTGCCTCTCCTTCCACTTCCGTCACAATCCTCGAAACACCGTTCGGCTGGCTGAATCCAGTGCTCTCCCATCCTTCGCGTCCGACCAAATCCTCTCCCGACTTCCATTCATTGACTTCGAAGTCGATGTTCCAACGGCGGCGAGGTGCCTTGGTGCTCAAGGATTGTTTGGCTGAAGATCCCAAGTCCAAAATCCATCGGTCGATCGTGACACGTGCGCCAGGTCTTGCATCGACGAAAAGCCCTTGATTGGGATGACTTGCCGGATCGAATCCGTTCCAGGCGATCGGATGCCCCTGCACGACGGCGGATCCGTCTTCCAGCGACCACACATTCAGCAGAGCTTGGTTCATTTGAGGTCGGAAGTCGATCCGCACGCGAAAGCCGGTCCCGGGAGCGAAGGAAAAGTCTGCGACGGTATGTTCGGCAAAGCCGCCTGGATGATAGGCGAGAATCTTGCCATCCTCAAAGCCGACAAAAGTCGCTGTGGCACCTTGCGTCCGGTCTCGCGCCAATTGCACGTTGAAGTGCTTAGGGGAATAGAGTCGCAGTGCGAATTCCAGAAAGCCGTCCTCGCCCAGACGCGCCGCATCCGACAGGCTTTGCTGCAACGTCCTTCGTCCCTTGGTGGCATCCAACAGCAGGGACTGAGCCCCTTCAATCGGACCCCACTTGGGGTCTGTTCCCGTTTGCTTTCGAGCCGACTCAAGCTCAATCTGTGCCTGCTTCCAGGCTGCGACCGCAGCGGGATCCTCAGCAATCAAGACGGCATGAGCCAATTCCATCTGTGCAACCGATAATTGTTTCAACAACTGTTCATCGCGAAACGCAACCCAATCGGGATGCAGCTCCGGTTGCCGGGCCGCCAGCGGCAACGGCAATGAGCCGATCGCTGGGGTCCCAATCCTTCCTAGGAAACGTGGCACCCCTGGTTCGATCGGAGGCCGTTTTTCATCTCGCTGCCGTTCGTCGCCCCCTAGGTAGAACCAGGTCTTAGCATCCGGTGTCTTATCAAAAACTTGCACACTCCCAAGCCGCTGCACCTTGCGAAGCTCACTGTAGGCATATTCCTGGAAGGGACCTGGATCATCCTGCCCCGGAACAGGATCCTGCCGGACTCCCAGCGGCTCAAAAAAGGCGCGCATCCGAAAGTAGTCTTCCTGAGTGATGGGATCGTACTTATGGTCGTGACAATGAGCGCAATGCACCGTCAGTCCCAGAAATGCCTTGCTCGCATGTTCGACATTGCTTCTCATCCAATCATTTGGATTCAGTGCGTACCAGTTGCGAATCAAATAGCCTGTAGCGACCGCCTGCTTTCGGTCGCCAGGAAACAGCTCATCGGCCGCCAGCATTGCCTGAACCATCTGGTCGTACCCTCGATCCTGGTTCAGCGAATCGACGATCCAATCGCGCCACCGCCAGATCTGCGGTGCACTGTTCCAGACATCCGGTACGTGACGTCTTCCAAACCAATCGCTGTAGCGCCATATATCCATCCAGTGCCTTCCCCAGCGCTGACCGTAGGCAGGAGAGGCCAGCAGTCGATCGACCAAACGCTCGGAAGCGTCCGGTGAGGCATCCGACACAAACGCCTCAACTTCCTCCCACGATGGAGGCAATCCAGTCAGGTCGATGAAGACCCGACGGATCCATCCCTCCTTCGCGATCGGACCACTCAGTTCCACCCCCTCCCTGGCCGCTCGGTCAGCGATCCAGGCATCCAGCGGCTGATCGACATCGGAAGCCACCTTGGGGGCTGGAAGGCGAGTTGGTTTCTGAAAGGCCCAATGCTCCTGCGGCGACGGCTCTGGACTATCCTCCCCTTCGATCATCGCTCCACCAACTAGCCAGGCACGGATCGTCTGCTGTTGCTGGGGTGTGAGGGGCTGCCCTTCCGGGGGCATTCGCAGCGATAAATCTTCGGCCGAGATTCTCTCCAGAATGCGGCTCGACTCCGGCGACTGCCGATCGATGGCGGCTCCTGAATCGCCTCCCAGTTGAAGGGAGGCCAGCGAGTCGACGCGGAGACTTGCCTGCTGCTGCAAGGCCCCATGACAGGCAAAGCAGCGTTCTTTCAATATAGGGCGCACATCGCGGAGGAACTCAGGGGACTCGCCTGCACCACACCGCAACGATCCCAACAGAGCCAACGATGCTAGGATCGTCGTGGCAAAGAAATCTTTCGCCGTCTTTGCAACAGAACCCACCACGTATCCCATCGCTCACTCCTCCGCTGGACTGAACTTCCAGGAATACAGATCTGCCTCGCGAAGACGCACCGCCAGTCGCACCGGCTTCCCGGCCCATGCCTCAAGGCGATCGCCCCCCTTCCAATCGACGGGCCAGGTGATCTTCGAGCCGACAAGCGGATGGCAGTCGGCAAACGAACAACCGGGTAGCGGATTCCCCTGGTCATCCTGAAGTTCTACCAGGATCTCGCCTCCCGCACTGGTTTCCGCGTTCAGCTCCAGTCGGCTCCCTTGATACCGGAACGGCCGCGTCTGGTAGATCCCCTCGTCGGCTCCTGCATGCAGTGACGTCATCCCATCGACTCGCCACAAAGCGCGCCGAAATGGAGTCAGGTAAAGCGCCATCGTTTGCTCATCGACCGGCACCACATGCCACGCGGCGTAATTGGATCGGTTTCCCCAGCGATCCGGATCCAGACCGGGCCTCAGAAAGGCATCACGAAACGTGCGGTCGAAGGGCTGAGATCCGCGAGCGGTCATCAGCAGAATGTCGGTGGAATCGCCGCGTTCACCAAAAAAACGAGTTGGCGTCGCCAGGTAGATATGCGGTGCACGGAAATACGGATGCGTCATGCTGGTATAGAGATGCTCCCCAGGCAGATTCGGGCGCATCGGAACCGGCTCACTCCAATTCTCAAAATCCTGCGAGGTCGTCCTGCAGACCGATCGAAGTTTTTTGTCGAGGAAGTGACGGAAATAGCAGACATACTGCCCCTCGCTTTCCGACCAGAATGCCACATTCTGAGAGTCGAAAGCGTACTCCTTGCTGTACTGGATCACCGGAGCATCTCTCCATCTCTTCCAATGAATTCCATCGGCGGAGATGAATGCAAAGAGTCCCGTCTTGACCGTTCCACCCAGCGCCTTCCACCTTTGATCGGTGGGGACATGGGGACGTTGATCGAGGAATGGGGAAAAGTTGTGGCAGAACGGCGCATCTTGCAAGATGACATTGTTTTCCTTGCTACCATCCAGCTCCACCAATCCCAACTTGGGCGCGGTCCAGTGCAACCCATCGTCACTGCGCCAGTATCGGGTGACCTCGGTCACATCCCCATCGAATTTTGCCCCTCGGCCGTCTCGCGAAAACAGGTGCCATGCATCGCCGTCACGCACCACGGTTCCATACTCCATCGTCCCTGACAGCCCAGGCAGATCCTCGATTCGGAAAGGAGGATGCATCTTCAGATCGCATCGCTGCATGCGATCTTCCATCGTACGATCGATCAATAGCTCCCTATGACTCCCTACGTCGGTTACTTCCGGTTCGACCTTTACCTCGGCCAGATAGATAGCAGCCTTCCCCTCGTGAGACGCATAGTAGCTGACCCACAAGTGGTCACCTTGCCAGACCATTCCTGCATAGCTGGTATCGCCACCCGATGGCAGCGGACAGACCTCCCGCAAGCGACCCTCATGTGGATCGACGACACATAGCGACGTGCGGGCTTGACGGTCCAGCAGCCTGATGGGAGCAATCCATCGGCCGTCAGAGCCTTTCGACCAGTGCGGGCCTCCGATCCGAACTCCAGTGTCCTTCCATTGCCAATCGGTGTAGGGTGGCAAGGACTTTCCAACCATCGCACCAAACGGTGGCTCGTCGCGACGCAGAAGGCAGTAAGCTGTCTGACCATCGAACTGGATCGATGACTCATTGGGGTAGCTGCCTTCCACTAGACGATCGACCAGCGTCGTGAAATGGATCCCATCCTCGCTTCGATACAGCCGAACGAAGCGATCGGAACCACAACCGTAGCCGATCCCGTAGGCGATCCCCTTATGCCAGGTGATCCGCCACAGCCACACATCCGGATCGCCTACGGGATACGCCTGCGACCATTGCTGAAGATCATCGGAAAACCAGACGAAACTCTGGTGGGTATTCTTGGCTGGTGGATTCCAAGCCGCGGCTCCAGTCAGCATCCATCTACCATCGGGAGTGCGCGAGATTTTAGCGTCTCGGAGATCCGCATCGGGCATCGTGATTCTGGCCGCTGATCTCCATTGGCTTGCGTCCCGGCTGATCAGGACTCGCAAGGCCCCGTCAGGTGAAACATGCTGAGCGCCTTCCCGGAAAACCAGCGCCCAAGTTCCGTCGTGATGGGCCAGATCGGTGAAGGCGTTATGGGGAGCTTCATCCCAGATCTTTCGCACCTGGACGACATGGAAACCCGTGGCAGGTCCTGCCTCCTTCTGGCCCCCGCCGAAGATGGTTGATGCCTCCCCGCAGAGAACCAAGCAGCAAAGCCAGAAACAGAGACGCATCGAACCGAACGGCCTCTCCTTATGGCCGCAATCCACCAGCATCGAAAGAATCTGCAGCACAGCGAATCCCATCCATCGATGCTCCATCTGATACCTTTGCCTTCCGAATCACCACCCTAGCGGGATAGCCCCGGTTGGCGTCAACCGGGGCCTGCGGGAAGCAACAGACGGTTAATGGTCGTCATGGCCATGATCGTGAGCTTCTGCCTGGACGGCTGGGTGCGATGGATCGCCGCGAGCCACCAGGAGCGCGATCAGATCGAGGATCTCATCTCGAGACAGCTTGTCCAGCAGACCTTTGGGCATCAGCGACACCGGAGAAGCCTTGCGGATCTTGATATCCGACTTGGAGATCTTCCTGACTTCGCTCTTGGCCAGGGGGTTTTCGACCAGGTCGATGCTGTCCCCATCTTCGGCGACGATCAGACCGGTGATGGTCTGGTCGTCTTCGGTAAGAATCTGATAGCTCTGGTACTTCTCATTGATTTTGGCGGAGGGATTGAGCAAATCCTTGAGAATATCCTCCGGCTTCATCGAGTCGTCCAGCTTCGTAAGATCAGGTCCGATCGCCACGCCGCGTTCCCCCATCTTATGGCAAGCAATGCAGTTGGCGACCTGAAACACCTGCATGGCGCTGGCATAAGACCGCCCATGCATGCTCGCAACCGAACCTGCCAGATCATCTAGTTTCCATTCGGTGCGCGGGCGACGATCCTTCAGTAGCCCATCTTTCGGCTGGTAGGTTGCGTCGGCTGCGAACCGTTCAGGATCGGCAAGATACTGATCGAGATCCGGTACTACATAGAGCGCACCAAACATCCGTCGCCAGTGCCCTGGATAGGTGCAGACATACGGATAGACTCCTGGTTCCTTGGGAGCCACCCAGGCCAATCGCTGTTGCTGATTCGGCTGCAGTAGACGACTGGAAAGCAGCACCTGATCGGAGACGGGAACGAAGTGTCGCGCCGCTGCACCTGGCTCCTGGGCGGTCGCTTCCGCCGACTCACCGAGCACTTCCATCGAACCTGGTTTTGCAATCACCAGGTTGTGCGGCATCATGTCGGAGTTTTCGAAAAGGAACTCGATTGGCTTACCAGCCTCGACCACCAACACTTCCTGATCGTAAGCCATTCGCTCCAACAGCGTTCCTAATCGCACCACCCGTACGCCCAGTTCACGGAGTCGCCTTCGCGCTGCCAGCCGATCGGCGTCCGGAAGCAGTCCCACCAGATGGTCTCCCATTTCGAGTGCATCGAGCACATTCGATTGCGTCCGTTCCTCTGTAGGAATCCCTTCCACGTAGGCGAAGATTGCCTTAAGCAACTGAGGGGCGTGCACGCCGGGCCACGTCTGCTTGGGAATGCGGCGCAATGCGCGTAGAGCCGCCAGTCGTTCCCGTGGCTGGTCGACCAGAGGGACCAGCTTCTGAAACGTTTCTTCCTCGCGGCCTCGCACGCTGGCCAGGCCATCCATCGCAGCGCGACGGATCAACCCTTCGATGCCGCCCCCTTCCAGCGCATACTCCTTTTTCAAATCTGGCGCCGGTTGATCCTTCTGTTCGTAGACCACCTGCCGCGTTTCATCGAGCACTTGCAGAGTGAATCCGTTCAGACGATTTGCGAACCCTTCGCCTCGATTGAAGATCGCCAACTTCTCGATGGGATAGGCTTCTCCGAGATCGACTTCCCACCACGGACGATCGCTCTCTTCGGCGCAATGGGTCTGACCACCACGACCATAGACTTCACTGGTATTCCCATCAATTCCGCGCGACGCATCGCCACCATGCGATGTATTGAGCTGACTTGCCTTGCCGGCTCGAGCGACATTTCGGCCCTCGGCATAGACTTCAACTTCCGCAAGCGTCAGGGTACCCTTTCGAGGCAACTCGATCCGCACGAAGCGTCCCATCGCCCCATCCCCTTTGGACGTCGTTCCTCGCATCGCTTCGGGAAGCCCCTGGAGCAACGGGGTGACCAGATCATAAAGCTGAGATCGGTTCGCCCCATCGCTGATCAGCGGCATGGCGCGGATCAGGTCGCGAAGCTGCTGGGGATGGCTGCTGGCCAGGTCCCAGACTTTCTGGACGCCCTGATCGACTGCCACCAGCCCCAGCCAGCCCGATTGACGAATCACCGGTGAAGCAGCTTCGGTTGCCATTTTCTGGAGCTCCGTGCGGACATCTCCCAAGCTTTCTCGCTGACCGGCGAGCAGTCGCACGAGGTCGTAAATGACCGATTCATCGGCATTTGCCTGACGATCGAGTTGCTGCAGATTGGTGATGATCTGACTGGTGACGCTCTTTCCATTGGCTGCGGCCAGTCTTTCGATCGCCTCGGAGCGCACACCGTCCTGAACTCCGGGACGCAGCATCAGTTCTTCGAACACCTCCCCCGATGGTTCCATCGCCAGCAACTTCTCGGTACTCAACTGCTGGAGATAAAACCGCCGGCCTGCGTCGGTGACCATCTTCACGGGAAGGTTCGACTCCAGAGTCGACTTCCAGCGGGGCATCAGGACGCGGTCCGTCTCCTTCAGGACATAGTCGAGATACGGATCAATCTCCTTCTTCCTGGCATTGACCGACACTTCAATCGCCTCAGGTTGCTCCAGATAGCTTGCCGCCCGCACCGCTTCCAGACGGACCAGTCCATGGTCGTCCGTCGCAGCCTTCAGCAGACGATTCAACACATCAGAAACCCGATCCCGCCATGCCCAGAGGACGGTGACGGCAGCAGCCCGCGCCCGAGGCTCGGGAGAAGTCAGCACTTCATCCAGCAGCCGCTCATTCACCTTGTCGTGCTGCTGGTGCATCCAGAGAGCTTCCAGACGATGATGTTCGTAGCCAGGATCATTGCGATCCAGTCCCTTCAGCCATCGGTCGACCCCTTCCAGCACCTTGGCCGAATCGCGCCCGGTCATTTCCAGTTTGGCGAGGTATCGAGTCCGATTGACAGGCGATGCCAACTGGGCGCAGAGCTGATCGATCGAGAGTTTGTCCATCGAAGGCATCTTGGCCAAAGGCCGTCCTTCGTACGTAACCCTGTAGACTCGTCCGTGCACCTGATCGCGACTGGGATCGCGAAGGTTGTGCTGCATGTGACCGATGATCGGATTTTGCCAATCGACAAAGTACATCGCTCCATCCGGCCCCATCTCGATATCCGCTGGCCGGAAATTCGGATCGGTCGAACTCAGAATCGGCTCTTTTTCTTCCGCCGTCAGACTGGATCCCTGTTGCTTGACCTGGTAGCGAAGAATCCCCTGGAATCCGATCACATTGAGCACCAGCAGGTCGTCCTGCATCGACTCTGGAAAATGATCGCTGGAGAGGATCTCTGTCCCCGAGCAGGGGCGCGTCCGCTGCTGGTAAACGGTGGGAGCTCCTCCATGCTTTTCTGGAAAAGGGAGGTAGGTACTGAACACTTTGCCGTGGTAAGGAACCGCTCCGGTGCCGTCGTGCACGATGTCCTGTCCCCAGCGATCGAAAACGTGCCCGTGCGGGTTGGCAAAGCCATAGGAAGTGTAGATATCGAAATTCATCCGCTTGGGTTCATACCGGAAGACGGCACCGTTGGCGACGCGCCGCACTGGACCCCATGGTGTTTCGGTCTGCGAGTGGTGGAAGGTTCCCTCTTGAAAGTAAAGTGCTCCACCTGGATCGAAGGTAAAGCTGCTGGCGGTGTGATGGGTGTCGGCAGAATCTAATCCGTGGAGCACCCTTTCGCGAACGTCGGCGACATCATCTCCATCGGTATCCTTCAAGAAAAGGAGGTCTGGGGCCTGAGCCACCAGGACGCCTCCGTTCCAGAATTCGAATCCGGTGGGGTTGTGGATGTCGTCAGCGAAGGTCTTGCAGACATCGGCCCGACCATCACCGTTGGTGTCCTCTAGAATCAGCAGTTTATCGTCCATCGGCTCCTTGGGCTTCCAGTGCGGATAGGTACGCCAGGCAGCCACCCATAAACGACCTTTGGGATCAAAGGCCATCTGAACCGGATTGACCAGCTCGGGAAATTGCTCTTCCGACGCAAAGAGATTTACCTTCATCCCGGCTCCCACGGTCATCTTTCCGATCGCTTCTTCGCCGGTGAGAAACAGATGCTTTCCATCCGGTCCGCTCCCCGGCTTGTTGGTGACCACGGGGATGAAGGGATCGGTTTTCGAGTCGTCGACGGCGTGGTCCTGGCGATTGGCTGCGGCCCAGATCGCTGGATCCCGCAAGTCGGTCATCTGCTCCAAGATCTTCATCTCGCGACTCATCACATCCCGATTCGACTGCCCCTCGACAAACCTCAGATCGGCTCGCCCACCATAGATCGAATAACCATCGGTGGTGCGGTAGCGTTGGAACCAGTAAAAGTCTTTTTCCTGAACTGCCGCTTGGACTTTGGCAAACGTCGCCGGCCTGGGCCCCGAGGCTGCCTTGGGGAAAAGCGACTGGAAGATCTGCTGAGCCACCTGGCGATTGCCATGGTCGTTCAGATGAATGCCGTTGATCGTCCAGGGGGTGGGGTCGCTGGAGTACTTCTGAGCGGTGGGATGGAAGAGATCGACAAAGGGGACCTTTTCCGAGGCAGCGACCTTCTGCATCGCAGCGGTGTAGATTTCCAGGAGCCGATTGTGTGACCTACCGTCGGGGAGAGAAGTATTGCCAAGATCTTCGTGCGCGATAGGGGAAACCAGAACAACGCGAACTGGCTTGCCGTCAACGAAAGACTGGGACTTCAGGTGCTGGATGTATCGCCGCAGCTGCTCTTCGAATTTCGCAAGCCCCGACTCCCCCTGGTACGCTTCGTTGCTGCCGAAAAAGGCGAAGACTACCGTAGCCCCAACCTTTTTCAGCCATTCGTCGGGAGATCCGAAATCCTGAGACCGCAACCGCAACTCCAACTCGTCCCCAGAGAATCCCAGGTTTCTCAATTTCAATTCCAACTGAGGGTGGCTGGCCTGAATCAGGCTTTCCAACGTTCCGTCATGCTGCATCCGTTCGGCCAAAGTATTGCCAACCAGTGCTATGGTGTCTCGCGAGCCAAGTTTCAAATCTTCGGCATAGGCCACCGAACCGACGAATAGGAGAAGGAGAGTACCGAGCGTCATCCTACGCAGCATGCGATTCATCTGCACAAATCCCTTTACAAGACGGAGAGGTTGGCGACGGGCCATCGGTGGCATCCGTCGCTCGTGCGAAACGATCGAGACAATCGTTCCAGGCAGGCATGTGTTATTCAAACCCAGCCCAACGACGATCGCAACCAGTAGAGAGTGGATTTTTGGCGGATCCTCGGGAAGTGGTGCCCGATACATGGGGCCAGTTCGCATGCGAACGGAGGGAGATGATACCATGGAGGCTGAGATGGGATGCTTAAATGGAGTGGCGTCCTAAAAGCGGGTGGCAAGCCGGGGCAGAGGCTGGTGGAACGGATCACAAGTTTGCAAAATCCTCGTTGGAAGATGGCGTGCAGCCTGCGGGACCGGCGTCCACGCAAGAAGAGCGGGTGGACGCTGATCGATGGGGTGCGAGAATGCGCCTATGCCTTGGAATCGGGGGCGATCGTTGAATCGTTGTGGATCCCGGAATCGCTATGGGAAGGTGAAGCGATTGCTGCTGAAGCGCATCGTGATCTGGATTGGTTGATCCAGCGGGTTCAGGAAAAGCGTCAGGGTGGAGTCTTCCTTGTTCCCGATCGGATGTTTGAAGCACTGACCTTTGGAGATCGCTCGGCCAGCGTCGTCGCCGTGGCGGCCTGGACACCCAAGCCGCTAGTTCAACTAGAAGCTCCTTCCGACCGGCCAGTTCTGATCCTGGACCGATTTGAAAAACCAGGGAATATTGGAGCTGCTTTTCGAACGGCAGAAGCGTCGGGGGCTGCGGCGGTGATTCTTTGCGACCCGCTTTGCGATGTCGACAATCCGAATGCGATCCGCGCCAGCCAGGGAAGTCTTTTCCTTGTCCCCTGCGCCGTCGCATCGGCAGCGCAAACGCTTGCCTGGCTTGGCGAGCAGCGACGCAACGCCTATGCCGCAAGACTCGACGCAGCCGACTGCTACACCAGCCTCCCTCTGCAGCAATCGCATGCTTGGGTGATTGGAAATGAAGCGATGGGGGTGCAAGACGCTTGGCGTCGCGCGCCGGTTCGACCAGTTCGAATACCGATGCAGGGCAAACTGGACAGCCTGAATGCCTCGGTCACCGTAGCCATCCTGCTCTACGAATCACTGCGCCAACGAGATGGCGGAAAGGAAGGGAACATCCCATGCTAGCCGTCGAGGTGATCACCGCAAAAAGAGATGGAAAAGATCTGCGGAAAGATCAGATCGAGTGGTTCGTCGATGGCTACGCGAAAGGGACGATACCGGATTACCAGATGGCTGCACTTGCGATGGCAGTCTATATCCGTGGCATGACTGCCGAAGAGACTCACTGGCTGACCCAGGCGATGCTGCACAGTGGCCAAGTGCTTCAACCTGCATCCCAGCGTCCTCGCGTCGACAAACATTCGACCGGTGGCCTGGGGGACAAAACGTCCTTGATCCTTGCACCGCTGGTCGCCTGCTTCGATCTGGATGTGCCGATGATCAGCGGACGGGCGCTGGGTATCACCGGCGGGACACTGGATAAACTCGAGTCGATTCCGGGGTATCGCTGCAACTTGAATGAAGAGGAAATCGGTTGTCAGCTTCAACGCATCGGCTGTGTCATAACAGGGGCCAGCCAGTCGTTGGTGCCCGCCGACCGAAAGCTCTATGCCTTGAGAGATGTCACAGCCTTGGTACCCTCCATTCCTCTGATCACCGCAAGCATCATGTCCAAAAAGCTTGCGGAAAACCTGAACGCCCTTTCGCTGGATATCAAATGGGGAAGCGCCGCGTTCATGAACGATAGGCCCAGCGCCCTGAATCTGGCCGACAGCCTGAAACGCACTGGTACCCAGGCGTCCGTCAAGACGACCGCTATCCTCAGCCTGATGGAACAACCTCTTGGTGATTGGTCGGGCAATGCCTGCGAGGTCCACGAATCGATCGCGGTGCTGCGCGGGGAGGTCAAGGGACCAGTCCGGGAGCTATCGATCGCTTTGTCGGTCCCGCTACTGGTCGATACCGGCTGCGTCGATGGCTGGGACGCGGGTTGGCGAGCAGCAGAAGCGATGTTGGATAGCGGTAAACCTTACGAACGATTCCGCGCCATGGTGAAAGAGCAGGGAGGACAGCTCGACGAGACGCCATCCCCGTACCCTGCGACCACGCTTCAGGCGCCAGAAGATGGCTATCTTCAGGCCATCGACGGGCAGGAGATCGGCAACGCGATCATCGAACTGGGGGGTGGACGAAAAGTTGCCGGAGACGCGATCGATCCACGCGTTGCGTTTCGCTCCATCGCGAAGCTTGGAGACCGCCTTCGAAGTGGAGATCCGGTTGCCGAAATCTGCGCCAGTAATCCCGACATGGCGAAACGCGTTCTGCCTCGATTATTGGGAGCCTTCCGCTGGTCGCAGGCAGCTGTGGAGGTACCATCCCTGTGGGAGCAGGTTTCCGAGTGATCCATTCTTTTTTTCCAATCGACGCAACATGATCCCCACGATCCCCGAACACTTGTTGAAACAACTATTTGCGGAGGCTCGCCAAATCGCCAGCCGTGCCTATGCGCCCTACTCGGGATTCCACGTGGGTTGCGCTTTGCTGGACGAGCAGCATCAGATCCATACCGGTTGCAACGTAGAGAACGCATCGTATGGATTGAGCCAATGTGCAGAACGGGGGGCAATCACTTCGGCGGTCGCCAAAGGCAGTCGTCGCTTTCTTGCAGCTGCGATTGTTTCACCGTCGTCAGTTACCCCCTGCGGAGCCTGCCGTCAGGTACTTGTGGAATTCGGCCCCCGCATGCTGATCGCTGTCTCAGGGCTGGAGGCGTGCAGCCCAGTCGATCGTTACTGCCTGGAGGATCTGCTGCCTCATCGGTTCTCTGGTCGCAGCCTACCCGTTTCTCCTGTCGCTCCAATAGCCGGTGATCCAATACCAGGGGCAGATCATCCAAGGGCTGACGATTCGTGATGGATGGGGCCACAGACCTCCCTGCTGGAAAGGGGTGCTGACCCCTGGGAGTTTTTGGGAAGGCTGCTAAAACTCCCTCTGGCGATTCGGTGCGGGAAGTCGCACGCGCCCAGGATTCGTTTTGGATCGAGGTTTCCTGCTGATGCTCGGAGATCATCCGTCACTTCCCGAACATGCCACCGCCGCACAATGGATCCGCTATCACGCGCGCTGCAGACCACAGGCGATCGCGTGGTGGCAGTGGAACAACGACCATTGGGTGGGGCATGACTGGTCGACCTGCCACCGCTGGATGATCTGCCTGGCCAGGCGAATCCAGCAGGAATGCATCCCTGCGGGCAGCCGGATCGCCAGCCAGCTTCCCAACGGCACCGCCTGGTGGCTTCTGGAGGCAGCATGCCAGGCGCTCGGTTTGGTGCATGTCCCGATCGACTGGCGATGGAGCGCCTTGGCGACCTTCGACCTTGTCCAGCGAACGGCGCCACAACGTTTGGTGATCGACCAGGGCAGGGCAGGGGACGGTTGGCTTTCCGGTCTTTGGAAAGATCGCTCGGATCACCCCATGCTGCGGACCCTGCCCACAGGGAACGGCTGCTGGGCACCAAACGAAGCCGATGATGCATGGCGATGGGCCTGGGAGCAAAAGCCGACTGACGAGGATATCGACCCCTTCGATTTTCCCCTGATCGTCCCCGCTCCAGAGACGCTGGCCACTATCCTCTGGACCTCCGGGACGACCCGTTCGCCCAAAGGAGTCATGCTCAGCTACTCCAATCTTGGCAGCAATGCGCAGGCAAAACTGCTCGCGTTACCTCAATCGCATGACGACATCCGGCTCAATCTGCTGCCCTGGTCCCATGCTTACGCAAGGACTTGTGAGCTGAGTACCTGGTGGATCAGTGGATCTCAACTGGCGGTGGCATCTGGGGGCCCAGATTGGCATGGTATGGCGAAGACCCTTCGGCCTTCTCTGATCAATGCCGTACCGCTTCAATTGAGTCGCTGGCACGACCAGATGCTGCGAGACTACGGCGCGGTGTCTCGAATGGCGATGGAACAGACGGCGGGCGATCGCCTTCGCTGCCTGGCCAGTGGAGGAGCTGGTCTGGCTGAGGAGATTCGCAATCGATTCGCCGACGCTGGCTGGCCCATCCTGCAAGGCTACGGATTGACCGAAGCCTCCCCAGTCGTCTGCTCGAACTCGGTTGAGGATCTTCAAAGTGGTCGATGGATCGACGGGAGTGTCGGACGTCCGGTCCAGGGAACGCAACTGCGTCTGGATTCAGAGCAACAGCTTTGGGTCCGTGGCCCCCAGTTGATGCTCGGTTATTTCAAGGCAGAAGAAGAGACGAACCAGCGGATTGTCGATGGCTGGCTGGCGACTGGAGATCGAGCTCGCGTGGACCAGCACGGTCGATGGTTTATCGAGGGGCGAATGGATGACTTGATCGTCCTTCCTTCGGCAAAAAAGTTTTTCCCTTCGCCGATCGAAACAGCGCTGCGCCGCGCGGGTTTCAGCGACTGCCTGGTCTGCCTGGACGCAACGGACCAGCTGATCGCTTTCGGAATCGTGCCAGAGGAACGCACGATTCCATCGAGCGAAGGGGAAGTTGATTTCGAACTTCAATCAACGCAGGAAGGGTGGTGGAAGGATTCAAGGGTCCCCAAAACGCTCATACTGGGAACCGTGCCAATCGCAAAAGTGGCAACATTGTTGGATCCGTTCCCCAAGCATCAGTGGCCGCGTGTGATCTACGCGGTTAGCCCATCCGCCATCGATCGTTCGACCATGCGTACCGCCAAAGGAACATGGATTCGACCGCGGATTCTTTCCCATCTGATGAGCCTGCTGCGAGAGTTGACCGATTCTGGCGACCGCACCGCTGGACCGAAAAAAAACGGCTAAACTAGGGCTCGTTTCTTTCCCTTTCGAGCGTCCAGACTGGAGAAGGCATGACCGACACCGTATCGATCGACGGGGTGGCACTGAAGCTAAGCCATCCGATTGCTCTGCAGTCTGAGTGGATCGGGCAGCAGGAGACGCTCCGTCAGTTGCTCGCCTGCTGGTTGGTTGTCGACGCCAAGGACCAGCCGCTGACACCTCGATTGGTTGGTGTCCCCGGTATCGGTAAAACTGCGATGGCAATCGCCGCTGCCCAGGCCAGAAAGCAGGACGTTTACATTTTCCAGTGCACGGCCGATACGCGACCGGAAGACTTGTTGGTCAGCCCGGTGCTGGCCAGCGACGGAAGGATTTCCTATCACGCGTCCCCCTTAGTGACAGCGATGATCCGCGGTGCGGTCTGCATTCTGGACGAAGGGAATCGGATGAACGAAAAATCGTGGGCCAGTCTGGCGCCTCTGTTCGATCAGCGACGCTACGTCGAATCGATCGTTGCGGGGATCGCCATCCCCGCGCATCCCGACTTTCGCTGTGCCATCACGATGAATGAAGATGACTCCACCTACGAAATCCCTGATTACATTCTCAGCCGCCTCCAACCCGCCATCCCGCTTGGTTTTCCAAACCGGGACGACGAGCTATCGATCCTGAGATACCATCTGCCGTTCGCGGAAGAGGAAATGCTGCAGTTGACCGTCGATTTTCTGCAGCAGGCGCATCATCTCCATCTCAATTTCTCGGCTCGCGATGGAATCCATCTGCTTCGCTATGCCCTCAAACGTCTGGCTGCCAGTGATCCGACGCACCCGATCGCCAAAAGCGAGGCTTGGAGGGAGTCGCTTGAGCTTTGCCTGGGGCCGGAGGCACTCGATCTAGAATCGCTGGCCGAACGACGGCGACAAACTCTCGGAGGGGATGCTGTACCCTTGGGATTGGGTGACTTTCTGTTCGACAGCGACGATCCTATGCATCCCGATTATGACGACGATGACGACGATCTGGAGGACGAAGATGATTGAATGGTTAGTCGATATTTGACCCTCGCTTTGCTATAGGCTACCGTTTCCAAAATGAGGATGGAGGCCCGTCGGACCAATGTCCCTCCACCGGTGAGCTCGGGATGAGTTTGCCGCAATCAAGCCGCCTTCCCATGCAGGCAATCGAAGCCCATGCTGGGATTTGGAGCGATGGCGATGGCCGCTACCTACTTCAAACGTTTTCGAATGGAGATCGATCTGAGGGGCCTTCCCGATGAAGGACCTCTGCCAGGAGAATACTCCCTCGTCCCATGGGACCCCCTGCTGCTGCGCGAACACGCGAGGGTGAAATGGGAATGCTTTCGTACCGAAATGGATTCGGTGGTCTTCCCATGCCTGGGGGACAGAGACGGCTGTATTCAGTTGATGCGAGACATCACGCAGAGGTCCCAGTTCATCCCCGAGGCAACGTGGCTGGCTGTGCATCAATCCCCGGGAAGTCGTCGGACACCTTCGGGAATCGGAACGATCCAGGGAATGTTCTCTGGCCCTGCCATCGGTTCCATTCAAAACCTGGGATTAGTGCCCGAACATCGGGGGCAGGGGATCGGATCGGCTCTGCTGCTGCGTGCGCTCCACGGTTTCTGGAACGTGGGGTGCGAACGGGTCCATCTGGAAGTCACTGCCAGCAACACCGGTGCCCTGCGTCTCTATCAGCAATTCGGCTTCCAGCGAGTGGAAACACTCTATCGAATCGCCAACACAGTGCAAAGCGAGGACGAAGCAGCTACTTTTCGCTGAACCGGAATCCCGAAATTCCGACTCCCACTCCAGCATCTTCTGCTCAGATGTGCCTTTGCTTGGCCGACCGCCTGAACATACCAAAGCCACCAGCAACGCCACCGCCTTCCCGCCAGCCCCACCCGAGGTCGCTCATGAAAGCCCGCATCGATCTTCGAAGAACTCTATGGTTTGTCTTGCTGCTGGGGCTGCTGACTTGGATGCAGTCAGAAGGCTCCATGGTTGCTGCCAAGCCGCCTAACATCCTTTTTTTTCTGGTCGACGATTTGGGTTGGAGCGATGTTGGTTTCCACGGGGGTTCCATCGCGACTCCCCATATCGATCGCCTGGCAGCAGCAGGCACCAGACTGGAAGCGTTTTATGTTCAGAATCTCTGCTCGCCGACGCGAGCGGCATTGCTGACGGGTCGCTATCCAATTCGCCATGGATTGCAGATGAGTGTGGTGCGCCCATGGGCACAACATGGCCTACCTCAAAAGGAAAGGACGCTCGCCGATGCACTAAAGCAGGCTGGCTACACCACGGCAATTGTCGGCAAATGGCACCTGGGGCATGCCATCCCAGATTACCTACCGACCCGTCGAGGCTTCGACCATCAGTATGGCCACTACAATGGTGCGATCGACTACCGGGAGCATACGCGTGAAGGAGGATTCGACTGGCACCGCGACGATCAGGTCTGCAGAGATGAAGGACACGCGACCGAACTGATTGGCAAAGAAGCCATCCGCCTGATCCATCAACAGCCGAAAGATAAGCCACTGTTCCTCTATGTCCCCTTCAATGCGCCGCATACTCCGCTTCAGGCGATGGAAGAGGATCTGGAAGCGGAAAAGGAGGTAGAGCCTCGCAATCGCAGGATCTACAGCGCGATGGTGCGGGGCGTCGACCGGATGATCGGCCAAATCATGGAAGCGATCGAATCCAAAGGGTGGACCGAGCAGACGCTGGTTATTTTCTCTGCGGACAACGGCGGCCCGATTGGTGCAGGCGCTACCAACGGATCGCTTCGAGGAGGGAAAGGAACTCCCTATGAAGGAGGCATTCGCGCGGCAGCCTTCGCAACCTGGCCAGGGGTCATCCCCGCCGGCAAAGAGCTGAAGGAGCCACTTCACGTTGTCGATTGGTACCCGACGCTCGTCCGCCTAGCAGGTGGATCACTAGACCAGGCTCTTCCCATCGATGGCAAAAACTTCTGGCCCACACTGACAGAGCAGGCATCGTCGCCCCACGAAGAGATCCTTCTGCATGCAGCAC
>JBIINB010000018.1:0-54760 GCA_044337705.1 Pirellulaceae bacterium
CACCCTCTGGTGATTTCCGTGATTCGGTATCCAGCGCCGCTTTCCGACCTGGCAAGGCAATTCGTGCTTGTGAAATTGCTGTGCGATTCCAATTCGTTTGCCAGCAACGGTATTGCGAATCCGAAATTTCCCCTGTCGATCGCGGCTGGGATCACAGAGTCCGGATGGTAACCAAGCCACGATTCGGGTGACTTGGACCGCGTTTCTGGACCACTCGATCTGCGGTCCATGCCATCACGAAGTCTCGCCAAGGCTTCCGGTTGATCGGATCCATCCAGGCAGTGGACCAAACCGCGGCTGGATGACTCAGCTGCTCACCTTTCTGCGTGAACAGACGAACCGATGCTGAATTGAATTCAGGTCTCGCTGGCCTCATGGCCGGCAAAGGGTAGTGCAATTTTCGACAACTCAGGATCTTCGAGAAAGGGACATCAACCATGAAGAATGACAGCGAACTGAAAAGAGATGTGGAAAACGAACTGATGTGGGAGCCCAGCGTCACCGAGGCGCACATCGGTGTCAGCGTCAGCAATGGTGTGGTGACACTAAGCGGTCATGTTCCGTCCTATTACGAGAAATGCTGTGCGGATCGAGCTGCAAAGAGAGTCTATGGCGTCAAGGCAGTCGTCGATCAGATCGACGTTCAACTACCCGGCAGCACGACACGCACCGACGAGGATGTCGCAAAAGCCTGCGTGCAGGCCATCTCGCAGAATTACTCGGTGCCTGACAACAAGATCAAAGTGCTTGTCCGAGACGGCTGGGTAACGCTCGATGGAGAGGTCGAATGGCAGTACCAGAAGGAGGCGGCGTTGCATGCGGTCCGTCACCTGATCGGTGTTCGCGGTGTCAGCAACAACGTGACGATCAAAGCCCATATATCGCCTCGCGATGTGAGAAACCGGATCGTTGCAGCCTTCCATCGGAATGCTGATATCGATGCCCGTCGCATCGATGTGGAAGCCAACGACAGCAAGGTGATCCTTCGCGGTAGCGTCCGATCCTGGACGGAAAAAGAGGAGGCACAACAGGCAGCCTGGGCGGCTCCAGGTGTCACCGCTGTGGAGAACCAGTTGTCGGTCAATCCATGAATGGCGAATTCGCGAAGGTTTCACGAAACCAACCCAAGCGAATGAGGACTTACGAAGACTTGACTGAGTGCATGTTGCTGCAGGAGATCGTGATGCCGGGGTCCCCATCGCCACTGGACGACAGCGCTTTCGATGAAGGGCGCCCCCTGCATCCATCACCGATGCGCTGGATCGATGTTGCCAAGACAAGTGTCCGTTTTCACAACGCAACTTCCGCTGATGGGCCGGACAAGTCCGGCGATCAGCCTGCGGAAGAGACAAAAGGACCATCCGCCGCTTTCCGAAAGTGGCATGGTCGAACCAGAAAGGCCTCGCGGCCGATCTGATCCACAGGTCAGCGGAGTTTTCCGACGGGGGCATGGAGCAGGAGGAAAGCCCCCGCAAACGCAACACCTCGGGAGCCACAAGACTGTGGCTTCGTCGGAATGGAAGAGGTTCAAAAAGACAAGCCGCCAGAGAGGAGGTTGGCATCAAAGCTTGGCACCCCGGTTTCTTCTCGAGATGACTCCGGAAATTCCGAAAGTTGCACACCGCGGATCAAGCGATCCGTGTGGGTAGAGCCATGGCCGCCAACCAGGAAGGATTGGTCGGACATGGAAATCGATCGTCGTCAGTTTTTTCCAATTGCCATTACAGGGAACGAAACAGGAGAGTAACAATGCGTTATGTGATACGGGATCGCGCTGCCAGTACAGCGGTCCATACCTTCTATATGGTGCTGATCCTATTTCTGCTTGCAGCGATGAAAACACCGGTCCAAGGTGCCGTGCTGGTTGACCACAAGGAGTACAGCGTCACCCACTTCTTCGAATTCGCGCCGGCTCAGTCGGTTACTCCCACAGTAACCGTCAATCATTTTCAGCATGCCTGGGTGCGAGACCCCGCTCTTCGGTACCAGAGCAATCCCGCAGTCCAGCCCGGCGGTTTCCACAACGACGGCCTGAACTTCCAGACATCCACTGGCAATGTGATCAATGTCCCTCGCGGGGGCGGTGCCCCCGTGACGGTCAACCAGGGCTCGGTGCCCGTCGGACCGGGAGGCATCAACTTCCCACCCGGATCGATCTATTCCGTGTATGTCCCAACTCCTACCAACGATGCTTATGCGGGATCCCGCTTCGGTCTCGATGATTTCAGTGCCGGCACTCCGCTGCGAGGTGAAATGCAGTCGGAAGGTTGGATCACCGCCAAACGCGACACCGTAACAGGACTTCCCAATCCATCGGAAGCCTATGCCTTCAGCTCGTCCGAACTCGAAGTTGCCGGTGGTAAAGAACTCCGCAGTGGGCAGATTCTCTGGGCACCTCAGATCCTTACGCCAGTGGTGGGTGGCGGTCTTCCACCTGGTGTCTGGCAGAATTGGAGATACGGGAGAGATCCGATCAATTTCAGCATCCTGGACACAGTCACCGGTGACCTCCTGGAAGAAACGCTCCTGGACATCACGTACGATATCCGCGGTGACGGTTCCTTCGACTGGGAAAGCCTGTCAGGCATCTTCTCGATGAATGTCCAGGAAGCATCCTTCACGATCGATATCTCAAGCCCTTACACCACCCAGCAGGGCACAGTGCAACTGGTGGTGAGCGGAGGTGTTGTGACAACGTCGGTTGACACCGGGATGTTCGATGGACTGTTTCCCGCAATCGGGACTCCAGGAAGCTTCAATGTGCTGCTTCCCTACTTCACCCTGAACTATGACTTCGGCAACTTCAATGGTCATGACCTGGATATCGTCGCCAGATTCAGTGGCAGCGGAGCCGCTTTGGCTGGGGTTCCTGAACCAGGAACGATACTCGTCGTCTCCTCGGGAATGCTAGGGATGATGCTTCGTCGCCGTCGCAGCAAGAAGCTGGCTGCCAGCCAGTCCTGACGCCGATCAGAATGATACTGGAGGAAAGTCAAAGGCTGCGGTGGAAAACTATTGTCGCCACCGCAGCCGTTTTGCTGCCATGGAATTTGCCAGACGTAACTTCCTGGTACTCCTCAGCATTGGAATCCCGAAGGATTCAGCCAACTCGATTCTCAGACACGACGCACTGGCTGAGGCGATGCTCCCTTCGGTCTCTGACGGGGATGGCAACCCGTATAAAAAAAGGGAAGCCGCTGAGCAGCTTCCCTTCGTTGGTTCGTCCTAACGACACGCAGCGGTCAGATAGCGCCGAGGGCGGCTTCCAGTTTTGATCGGGGCGGCATGCCAACGAACCGCTCGACCACTTCGCCATTGCGGAAAATCATCAAAGTCGGAATGCTCTGGATGCCATAGGCCGTTGCGACTTCCGGATTGTCATCGACATTGACTTTGCCGACCAGAACCGATCCTGCATGAGCGACCGCCAATTCATCGATCAGCGGTGCAATCTGCCGGCAGGGTCCGCACCAGGGGGCCCAGAAATCGACCAACACCGGTTGATCGGACTCCAGCACCATCGTCCTGAAATTGGCATCTGTCAATTCTGCAGCTTTCCCCATCTCCCCGTCCCTTCGATAACTTGTTGCCTGGAACCTGTTTGCACAACCACAGGATTGTAGGGCTGACCGGTGGACTGTCAAATCGGCACCGCCTTCCCGACCAACACCGCATTAGACACGCATTTTCTGTGCCAACGGCTATCCCGGGGGGCACTCGCGCCTCATTGCGGAATGAATCACCGATCAACCGATCCAGATACGGCGATTGAAAACAAACCACTCCAGGGCCAGCAGCGCCAGAGCCAGAAGGAGGAGGGGCCGCCAAAGTTCGCGGCGTCCCCACAGCGTTCCGACCGCTTCGGGAATCGTCTCCTCTCCCAGCGAGAGTTCCCGTTGCGGCTGCAGGCTGCTTTCCTTTGCAGAAAAAAGATTCACCGTGAATCGCTCCAGCGGCTGTGTCTGCCCTTCGGCGAAGACTTCGTAGGGTCCGATCCGGTCGGTCTGGGAAAAGACGATCGATTGCTGATCCCCTCGCTCCTGCTGGATCCGTTTTCCGTCGGGCGCTACGATTTCCAGCTTGGGATACCTCCGATTCATCGTCAACGCGATGCTGTCTCCCGGTGGAACACTTCTCGCGTGGCTCAGCGAAACACCGCCGCCCAGGAACTCCACAGAAGAAAAGAGAAAAAGAGGGAAACTCCGTTTGATCAACCAGTCGGTGTTGACGGTGGGTGGGGATTGCCGATGGTCGATCAGTGGAAAGCCGACCACCGCATCCTGGAATGGGCCGCGTGGTGCTACTGCGATCAGCGGTCCCAGATCGGACTGGAGCAAGGTGGTGGCAGATTCCGGTGGTACCAAGGGCTGGCCCTCCACAATCCGAATCGATCCCAGTTCCAGGTACTGCATCATCGGATGCTCGCGATCCCAGTCCAGCACCAAAAGCGGTCCCTGAACCTCCTGGAGTTTCCATCCGTCTCCAGGTGGCTGGATGCCAATCCAAAGGGTATTGCAGGGTGGGATTTCCTTGGGTGCGCATTGATCGAAGATCGCCAAGTCGAACTCTCCCGCCTCCAGCAGGCGTCGATACTCCTCGCCCTCCAGGAAGGCGGGGCTCTCGAGTCTCACTTGCGCCAGTTTGCCGACCGAATCGGTTGCCAGCGCGGTTTCCAGCGCGTTGTTACCATGGCTGACTAAAAGCAGATTGGTGCGTCGGACAGGACGAAGCGCCGCATAGGCGGTGTTGTCCGCCGCCAGCGCATCTTCGCCATCGATCTGCAGTTTCAATATTCCTTCTTCGGCTGCATCCAGGGCAAAGCGGACTCCTGATTCCTCCTCAGGGCTTAATGTCACCGTTGCGGCATCCAGCAATTGACCATCGCGATAGAGGGAAATCGTCTGCGACTGGGTCAATGGGCCGAATGCGGCAATTCGAGCGAAGGCTTCGATTTCCTCTGGCCGCTCGGGATTGCGATCGATCGAAAAGGAGAGGATCGCAGCATTAGCCACTTCATCCCGTCCGACCGGAATGTAGTCGACGGTCAGATAATCGAGTGGGACATCGGGGACAGCGGGGAAAATGCCGTCGGAAAGCAAAATCACCGTCGCCGGCATGGCATCGGCAACCTGCACGTCATTGACTCCACCAAAACTGACGCGGCCTGGATTGGCAAGTCCTGAAGCCGCTCGCAGCGCTTCGCTGATCTGGGTTGTCCGCTGCGTCGGCTGAATCGACTCCACGGCAGACCGCAGCCGTCGAGTATCCTGGGTAAAGCCCTGCCGGACATCGGCGCGATCCGAGAACGCCACGACCATCGCGACATCGCCGCGCTCAAGGCTTTCGATCCGCTGGAGTGCCAGACGCTTGGCTTCCTGAAGCCTGCCGCCGGGTACATCTGTGGAACTCATGCTGGCCGAATGATCGATCAGAAAAATGTAGCGTTTCCCCGACCCCATACTTCCGCTCCAGCCTGGCCTGAGTGCAGCTAGCATCAACGCAGCGACGAAAAGTAGTTGCAGGAGCAGCAGAAGGTTTTTACGAAGCTTCTGCCAGAGGCTGTTGACCCGCATCTCCTCCATCGCCTGTCGCCACAGCATGGTGCTTGGAACTTCCAGCGGCTGTCGTTTGAGCTTCAAGAAGTACAGCAAAAAAATCGCCAGGGGGACGGCCGCCATCACCGCCCACTGCCAGGGCGCCAGCGCGCTGAGCCATGTCATCGGACCAGCCCTCTTTGCCTGAGATAATCATTGACCAGTCGATCCACCGCCAGGTCGCTTCGCGCCGGCAGATAGGCAATGGTACGCCGCTGGCAGAAGTTTTTGGCCCCTTCGAGAAAGGCACCCAGTCTTTCCTGATAGCGGGCCAGAAGTCCTGGCGAAATGCTGACTTCCCTTTGGTCACCATCCTCGCAATCGGTAAGCCGCAGATCGCCTGTCGCCTGGGGCTGGAGTTCATCGGGAGAAAGCAGATGGATCACATAGAGATCCATGCGGCGCGCCATCAGCAGCCGCATCGCCGATTCGTAGCCGCTTTTGTCCATCAGATCGGTCACCCACACCACGATGCCTCGCCCCGGATTGCGAAGACAAAACGATTGGACCGCATCGCGGAACGATGGCGTCGCCTCCGGCTGTATGCGCTCGATCTGATCGAGCAATTGAGGGAGGGAGGCGCGGGAACGATGCGCCTTGGCGGGCCGACTGGTCTGCGAATGCCCCTGGACGACGATGCGATCGCCGCGACAAAGCCCAATGTAGCCAAGGGCTGCCATCAAACGCTTAGCCGCCTCCAATTTGCTGGGCTCGCCAAAGGACATCGAAAGCGAATTGTCGATCAATCCAAAAAAATGAAGGTCCTCCTCTTCAAGGAAGAGCTTCAAATAGAGTCGATCCAGCCTCGCGTAAAGATTCCAGTCGATAAAACGAAGGTCATCCCCAGGGGTGTAGTTGCGAAAGTCAGCAAACTCCACGCTCTGCCCTTTGCGAGGACTCCGCCGCTCCCCCTTCATGCGGCCTCGAAAGATCTTGCGGCTCACCAACTCCATCCGCTCCAGCTTCCCCATCAGCTCGGCCGGCAGCAATTGCTGGAATCTTCCTTCCGCCAGCTCGCTATCTCCCATCCTTCAGCTCCTCGATCCTGCCAAATGCTTTCTGCGCCGACTGCCTACCCTCTGATTATGACTGGTCCGCCCCAAACGGTGTTCCTCCTCCCCTGGAATTCCATCGCGGCCGCCCGGCGCAGGTAGAATGCAGGTGAAGCCCACGGAATCCGGATAACCTTCCGTCGAAGTGATGCCAGGACTAGCAACGAACCATTCTTCAGCGATCCTCCATTCAGGAGAAGATGATGGCTGCCAGCAACCGCAGAAAGTCTTTGATTCAACTCAGCGTCATCGCTGCCGTCCCTTCGATGGTGGAATCGGCATGGGGATCCAGCCCCTCGGATGCCGTCTCACCAATCCCTTCCAATCGCGTCGTCGAAGAAAATCAACTCCCAGGCACCACCTCCTGGAAGCTCACCAACAGCCGGATCGATCCATCGACCAAATACCGTTGCCCCTGGATGGAAGGATATTGCAGTCACCCTAGCGTAGACGCAGGGCAGGAGATTGCGTTCCACTGGAGCACCCTTGAGTCGACCGAAGTGATTCTGGAAGTCTATCGGATGGGCTACTACCAGGGAGCCGGCGGAAGGCTGGTCCATCGCTCCCCACCCATCCCCAGCGTGCCACAGCCGATTCCGACGCCCGGACAGCGCCGATTGGTCGACTGCCAGTGGCCAGAGATGTACCGATGGCAGATCCCTAAGGATGCCCTTTCAGGAGTCTACCTGGGGAAGATGATCGAGCAATCGGAGGGGGTCGAAAGCTACGTGATCTTTATCGTGCGTGACAACCGGCAAGTCGATTTGGTGTTTCAGTGCAGCGACCACACATGGCAGGCCTACAATCGCTGGCCCAGCCAGTATTCCCTTTACGATGACGGAGTGAACCAGTGGCATTGGGGTGACAAGAGCGAAGTCAGTTTCCGGCGGCCCTATGGTCGCTACTGCCAGATCTTCGATGCACCACTTTCCACCGGTTCAGGAGAGTTCCTCCTATGGGAGTTTCCCTTTTCCTACTGGCTGGAGTCGCAGGGGTACGATGTCTCCTATCAGTCGAACACCGACACCCACCGAAGGCCCGAGGCACTGTCGCGGTGTCGGACTGTTCTCAGTGTAGGGCATGACGAATACTGGACCGATGCGATGTACGAAGGAGTCACGAAGGCGATCGAGTCAGGAGTTAGCGTCGGATTCTTTTCGGGCAATGCCGTTTGCGGTAAGGTGAAGTGGAACCCAGAAAGCATGTCGATGCATCGGATCGGCGTCTTCGGGCCTCCCGGAGGCACCGGCGAATTCGAATCGATGAGCCAGCTGAAGCACGAGCCCCCCTATGCGAATGCCCTGATCGGAGCTCACAGCACCGGACCGGTTACCGGGGGAGCCGACTGGATCTGCCGCATTCCTGAGCATTGGGTGATGGAGGGGACCGGCATGCGGCAGGGGGATGGGATCCCGGGCCTAGTCGGTTGGGAATGGCATGGCGATCCCGCACCGATCCGGGGGCTAGAGATTCTCGCCAGCGGCCCGACGCAATCCGCCCCCGGTCAACTCAATGGAGGCCAGTACGCATCGACTCTCTACCCCGGCCCCAGGGGAAACTGGGTCTTCAACGCCTCGACGATCTGGTGGGCCGATGGGCTCAGCGAGCCACCCGGATACATCCGCCCCAGCGTCTACACAACTCCGAAAGGACCTGACCCACGCGTTCAACGCATCACCCGGAATCTGCTCGATCGGATGATCCGCGACAGCGTCGCCCCTGGCAGCCGTTCCTGAAAGCTACCGAAACTGGCCTGCCTTGTTATCCCCTCTCACGATCATGAAGGAAGAACCGATGCCCAAAGTGGTGATCACCGATTTCATCAACGACGATCTGGCTGTAGAGAGGACACGGCTGAAGGGGCTAGCCGATGTGGTCGCCTACGATGCCTTCCAGGAGTCCGAACTTGTCGGAAAGATCGAAGACGCCGACTGCATCATGATGTTTCACAATCTGTCGATCTCCCGCAGCACGATCGAACGGCTGAAGCACTGCCGCTTGATCGTGCGCTGTGGGGTTGGATTCGATAACGTCGACCACGCCTTTGCGGCTCAGCGAGGCATCCCGGTCGCCAATGTTCCCGACTACGGAACCGAAGAGGTGGCCGATTCGGCCATCGGCATGATGCTGGCTTTGACGCGAGGCATCCACCCCTACAACGTCCACCTGCGGCATCATCCGCATCCCTGGATGTACACGATCGCTTCGCCTCTGGTGCGCCTAAGAGGTCAGACAATGGGGCTGGTGGGATTGGGACGCATCGGAATGGCTACGGCGCTGCGAGCCAAGGCGCTTGGGATGCGGGTGGTCTTCTTCGACCCAGGCCGTGAGGATGGTTATGAAAAGAGCCTGGGGATCATCCGCTGCGACACCCTCGATGATCTCCTTGAGCAGTCGCTGGTGGTCAGCCTCCATTGCCCCATGTCGCTGGAGAATCACCATCTGATCGATGGGAAACGCATGGAGAAGATGCCGATGGGCAGCTATCTGATCAATACCGCAAGAGGGAAGCTGGTCGACACCAAGGCGATCCCTGCCGCCCTTGCCTCGGGACGGCTCGCGGGCGCTGCTATCGATGTGCTGGAGCAGGAGCCGCCCGAGCCGGACCATCCCTTGCTGGTGGCCTGGAGAGATCCCAATCACGCGGCTTACAATCGACTGATCATCAATCCACACGCCGCCTTCTACTCCGAAGAAGGTCTTCTGGACATGAGAGTCAAAGGAGTGGATGCATGCCGCCGGGCCTTGCTCGGTGAGCCGCTCCGGAATGTCATCAACAGGGTCGTGTCGCAGAGCTAGAAGGCGAGAAACTCATCCAGCGCATCCCGGAACCATGAAAGCGGCTCCTCGCGCCCTGTCCAGTAGCGATACTTCGCCTGAAGCATCCATGCGGCATACTCCGATGCATCGATCCACTTCAAGCCAGTGCGCGAGAGCTGTTGTTGCCATCGGGAGCCGCCCGGATCTTGGGTGAGGATGACGATCCCCGTCTGCGAATCAAGCGAATCGGCTAGAATGCTCCATGCATGATCCGAAAGTTGTCCAGCGATCAGGACGATCAGGGGCGCGATCGCCTCCTTTGCTTTGGAATCGGGCAATGCCAAATCCTCGGCAGAGCCATTTTCACCAGATGGCTGAACGCCACTGGGATGATCCAAGCTGTCCTTTGGATCGACCAAATCAGGAAATGGCTCCGTCGCAGACATCCATCGCCAGGAGACGGGGTGGCAGGCATCGAGCGAAAGAGAGCCCCACGACTCAGAAGCGTCCCCCAGGCACAGCAAGATCCCGCGGCTCTTCTCAATCCGCTCGTTGATCATCCGATTGAGTACATCGATTCTCAGATCGTCCGCTTCCCATCCTTGCAAAGTGCGGCGAGCCACTTCGACCGTTCCCGATTGGCGAGCGCGAGCAGAGGCTTCCGGAAACAGCGGCAGCGCCTGCATCGCGAAAGGTGGCAGTAGCTCCAGGCCCGAAAACCGCAGCGCCCGGGCCCCTGCGATGGCAGCCGACAGCTCATCAGGTACCACCTCCGCCGTCATCACGTGCCAATCCAACTCCGCTCGCTTCATCACCTGCTGAAGAACGAATTGAGTCGCTGCACCGGCGACGGGAAATCCCAGGCATCCGATAATCGGTTGAAACAATTCGTCCGCCATTGGATCCTCCCCACGACCTATGCTTCTTCCAACGATCGGGCTGAGCAACCCTCGCAGGTCCCGAGAAGGGATCTCCTGCTGTCCATAGGGATTGCAAGGAAGGAAGCTAAGCGAAAGTGAGCCCCAACCCCTGCAATCGTTTGCCAGTTTCTTCCATGAGACGATCCTCTTCCGCTTCATCGGCGGCCTGATAGGTCACCGAGAACCGCAGGTAAGGTCCGGCGTCGTCCCAGGGCACCGTCACCACCGAATGCTCGGTGATCAGGAACTGAGACGCCTCCTCGGCGTTCGCAAAGCGGCGTCCATCAGCGGTGCCTGTGGGAGCCGGAGCGTAGAGGAAGTAACTACCTCCCGGCATGGAAAGAGAGAATCCGCAGGAACGCAAGGTCGCTACCAGTTTCTCCAGGCGACGCCTGTACTTCGCTCGAACACCAGCTGGAATCGACGGAGTATCCAAGGCCGTCACGGCGGCCTTCTGGATTGCGGCAAACTGACCGCTGTCGCTGTTGTCCTTGACGTCTGCAAATGCCTGGACGATTTTCGCGTTCCCGCAGACCCATCCAATCCGCCAGCCGATCATGTCAAATCCCTTGCTGAGAGAATGCACCTCGACGCCAACGTCTCCAGCTTCGGGAATCTGGAGAAAGCTTAGCGGCTCACCCTCGAACGTCAGCAGCACGTGCGCAGCATCCTGGACGACAATGAACTGATGGCGTTTGGCCAGCTCGATCACCTCCTGATAGAACTCCCTGGTTGCCACCTTGCCAGTGGGGCTGTTGGGATAGTTCAGCACCAGCATCTTGACGCGAGGCCAGAGATCCGCAGGTACCTTCGTGAAATCAGGATAGAAGCGATTCTCTTTCAGCAGCGGAAGACGAAAGACACTGCCTCCGTAATACCGCGTGTGCGTCCCTGCAACCGGGTAGCCAGGGACCGTCATCAAGGTGATGTCCCCCGGGTTGATGAAGCAGGCAGGCAGCATGGCTAGAGCCGTTTTGCTGCCGATGCAGTGATTGATCTGCGAAGCCGGATCGAGAGCGACGCCGAATTGCCGCTCCATGAATCTAGCCACCGCCTCCTTGAATTCGCCGACGCCATTGTCTGCGTAGCCCCTGTTCTCCGGTCGATGAATCTCCCGTTCCATCGACTGCCGCACGACGGGATCGGCCATCGAGTCGTTTTCGCCGATGCCGAAATCAATCAGCCAACGATCCGGATAGTCGGCAAGCGCCTTCCTTTTGGCTCGTTTGATCTTCTCAAACTTGTAGATCTCTGTCCCCTTGCCGTACTGCGATCCTCCAATCCGCTCGGCAAAGAGCGTTTGGAAATAGGGATCCTTCAAATCGATGTCGGAACGGGAGCTAGTCATCGGTCTCTTTTCCGTACGTATCGAGCCACTGGAACGCTGCAACGAGCGATTTGTTGTACCCCAATCAGTACTTTTTTCAACCAACAGGGCTCATCCCCGGCTCCCCAAATGGCATTGCTGGAACTTTGGTAGCGTTTCGATAAACTGTTACGTCAGTTACGCAGTCCGCACCGGGATCCCGTCGCCTGCACCCAGGAGTTTCGGCTTCGCAGGCCTTGCATCCCTCTCCAATCGACTCTTGTGAAAGGATCTTCACTACCGTGGCAGAAAAGCGTCTGAAGGGAAAGCGAGCCATTGTCACCGGGGCAGGGAGGGGAATTGGTGCGGCGATTGCCATAGCGCTGGCGAACGCCGGCGCCGATGTGGCGGTCAACGATCTGGTGATGCCCGAGGAAACGATCAAGGCCTGCAAAAAGGCGAAAGTCAAGGCGATTCCCGCCATCGCCGACATCGGATCACAGGAAGCCGTCGATCAGATGGTCGCAGAAGTTTCTAAGTCCTTAGGGGGAGTCGACATCCTTGTCTCCAATGCCGCCTTTTCGGATCGCGAACTCTTCTATGAAGCCGACTTGAAGGGCTTTGAAAAAACAATTCAGGTCTGCATGTGGGGCCCCTTCTATCTGGCACGCGCAGTAGCCAAGCAGATGATCAAGCAGAAGAGAGGGGGAAATATGGTCTTTATCAGCTCCCCGCATGCTTACCTGGCCATCCCAGGCGCCACTGCCTACAACATGGCTAAAGCAGCCCTCGACCAACTGGCCAAGACGGCGGCAGTCGAACTGGCGGAGCATCGCGTACGAGTCAACCTGATCCATCCTGGCTGGACCAATACGCCGGGGGAGCGGAAGTTCTTTACCGAGAAGGAACTGCAGCAGTACGGGAGCGAACTGCCGCTGGGACGCCTGGCCGAACCGACCGACATCGCTCATGGGGTTGTCTTCCTTTGCGATCCGGCCAGCGAATACATCACCGGATCGACCCTCCTGATCGATGGCGGGATCGTCCTTCCCTACAAAGAAATGTATCGCGTGAAGAATCGCCCGAAGAAAAAGAGCTGATCGTGGATCCCAGGAGCCGATTGCCGGCCTGGACGTTGCCGCTTCACTCGATCTACCCCCCCTTGGGAATCCGGGCAACTGGTTTGCCGCCCCAGATCAGCTGAGAACTTCCTGAATGACATCGCCTTCGACGTTGGTCAGACGTCTTTGGATGCCGTTGTGCTCGAAGGTCAGACGCTGGTGGTCCAACCCCATCAGATGCAGGATCGTCGCATTGAAGTCATAAAGGGAAGCGACTCGTTCGACCGCCTTGACTCCCAGTTCGTCCGTCTCCCCATAGCTGACGCCAGATCGGACTCCAGCGCCGGCAAGCCAGCAGGTGAAGCCGTCTGGATTGTGATCGCGCCCCAACGCTCCCTTTTGGAAAAAAGGCATCCGGCCAAATTCGGTGCACCAGACGACCAGCGTGTCTTCCAGCATGCCCCGCGATTTCAGATCGGACAAAAGTGCGGCGGTCGGTTGATCGAGAATGGCGCCATGTATGTCGTACTGCTCCCTGAGCGCTGTATGGCCATCCCAATTCAATTTCCCTGCACTGGCGTAGGCCCCATTGAACAGCTGGACAAAGCGAACCCCTTTCTCCAGCAAACGCCTCGCAAGAATCGCGTGGCGCGCGAATGCCGCCTTGTCGGCATTTGCCGTATCATCGGCTCCATACATCGCCAGAACATGCTGCGGCTCATCCGAAAAATCGGTCAGTCCCGGCACGCTCAACTGCATCCTCGCCGCCAGTTGGTAACTGGCGATCCGCGCCGCCAGCTTTTCATCCCCTGCGTTGGCGGCTAGGTGAGCCGCATTCATCCGATCCAGAAACGACCGACTGGCGCGGTCGGCTTCAGCCGAGATTCGCGGAGGACTCAGGTGGCGAATCGGCTCCTTGGTATTGAAGGCAGTTGCCTGAAAAGCTGCCGGCAGAAAACCGCACCCCCAGTTGTTGCTGCCGTTCTGGGGAACGCCTCGCGGGTCAGGGATCGCAACATAGGCTGGCAGGTCATCGCACTCGCTCCCCAGCGCGTAAGTCAACCAGGACCCCAGACTGGGAAAGCCGTCCAGCACTGATCCGGTGGAGAGGAAGTTCTCGGCAGGCCCATGGGTATTCGACTTGCTGGTCAGCGAATGCACAAAGGCGATCTGGTCGGTCCAGGACGCCAGATGGGGAAGCAGATCACTGACCCATTTCCCGGTCTGACCATGCTGCCGAAATCGATACTGCGGTCGAGCCAGGTTTCCTGCGGGCCCCTGAAAGGTGACTGCAGGACCGTTGGGAAGCGGTTGCCCATCCCAGCGAATCAGCGCTGGCTTGTAATCCCATGTCTCCAGCTGACTGACCGCTCCAGCACAAAAGACCACCACCACTCGTTTTGCCCTGGAAGGGAAATGCGATGGGCGAGGCAGGTAGGGATTTTCAGGAACGATGGCAGGAGAGGACTGGTCGGCCAGCAACCCTTCGCGCTGAAGGAGAGTGCAAAAGGCCATGCCGCCCAGCGCCCGCGAAGCGTCCGACAAGAAAGAACGCCGGAGGTTCCCTTCGCCGCAGTCCATCGATATCAACTCCCTTGGCGCTTTGGATCCGCTCATGGGATCATCAGGAATTCGTTACAGTTGAGCAGGACACGGGCAACTTGAGCCAGGCTATGCGCCTCCCCAAGCTGTAGCGCTTCCTGCTGTTCTTGGATGGTTGGCTGTCTCCCAAGAGTCACCCAGAAGGCCAGCCGCACTTGCTCTTCCAGGCCTCCAGGTGCTTCGCGTTGCAACCTCTGCGCCAACAGCTCCGACTGATCGATCACAAAACGGCTGTTGAATAGGCTGAGGCTTTGCAAAGGGGTTGTCGATTCACGGCGACGCGAAGTGCTTTGGCCTGCGTCGGGACAATCGAAGGTTCCAAAAACCCCATCGCGCTCTCGGCGCACCTTGTGAGCATAGACCATGCGTCTGAGGCCGTCGCCGGAAAACTGTTCGACAGGTCGAAACCCCGAAAGACCACCGCGCAGATCGAACAGATCGTATCCCCTACCATGCATTTTAAGATCTAGCTGACCGCTGACCTGCAGAATGCAATCGCGAATCGCCTCCGCTTCCATCCGTCGGCCAGGAAACCGCCACAGCCACCGCGACTCGCGGTCGACCCGCATCGACTCCGGATCCGGGAAGCTGCTCTGCCGATACACCTGGGACAGCACAATCATCCTCTGAATCCGTTTGATCGACCAATCGCCCTGAATCAGCTGGGAGGCGAGCCAATCGAGCAATCTGGGGTGGGTTGGTGGCGTCCCCTGATGCCCAAAGTCGCTAGGTGTCGCAACCAGACCAGTGCCAAAGTGCCCCTGCCATAAGCGGTTGACGAGAACCCTCGCCGTCAAAGGATGTTGCTCGGATGCCAACCATCGCCCCAAGGCCTCGCGCCGCATCGGCTCTTCGGAGACGGTCAGCGATTGCGGCTTCGTCCACCACAAGTCCTCCGGCTTGCTGGCAGCAACTCGCCCTACGAACACTGCCGGTACCGACGGACCTACCTCCTCTTTCGGCTGCTCGGGGTCGCCTCGAAGCAACAGGTGAATTGTATCGGGGCGACGAAAGACTCCCGCAAAGACCTGCGGGATGGCGGTAGCATCCCGCAGCCGCGCGACCACTTGCTCGCGGCGCTCGATCTGCTCGCTGCGAAGCTGCCGGGTAGCTGGATCGGCATGCGAAAGATCGAAGGGATCGGGTGTCGCGGCTTCTTCAAAATCATCCCTTCCCTTCGCATCGCTGAAGGGGTGCCACTGAGCGCCATCCAGGGACCACGAAATGCGATAGTCCGTCGCCAGTCGATCGGTGTATCTTCGTTGGCGATCTCGGCCCCAGACCACCCAGGCGATCGATTGCGCTGCGGGAAACTCCAGCTCCACCCATCCTCGCCCTACCTCGCTGCTCATCCAGCTGCTCTCGTTGCCATAGCTGCCATCGTGCACAAACCGCAGTTCATGCCGCCCCGGATCGACGCGATCTCCTGAGGATCGAACGACGGTTCCACGAGAAGCCAGGGCGACGTTCTCACCAGTCGGATCAAAGACCTCCAGCTCATCGATGCATGGTTCCAGTCGATTCGTCGCCAGCACTTCAAAACGAAGAAACTTGGCGCTGACAGGGACGCTGCGATCGAGATTCTCCGCCGCATTGATTCCGGGACGACGCGTCGTCTGGGAGCCGATCGCGATCCCCTCCAACAGAGGTTGTCGTGCTATCCGTAGCTGATCCAACAAACTTCCCAGCGATTCCTGGTCGCTCATGGGGGATCGATTCCTCCAGGGTCGATCGAGATACTCGACGCCGGCGACAAACGCCTGCATCGCGTAGTAGTCCCGGGCGGTGATTGGATCGAATTTGTGGTCGTGGCACCGCGCGCATCCTACGCTAAGTCCCAGAAATGTCTGCCCTATGTTATTGACGATTTCATCGAGCGCATCCTGCCTCGCCAAACGCTTGGATGGTTCGTCCTGCCCGATCTGGCCCGGCAGAAGTACCGAGGCGGTGATCAGGAACCCAGTCGCCTCATCGACCCCTCTCTGATCCCCGGCGATCTGTTCCTGAATGAAGCGATCGTAGGAGAGATCGCGATTCCAAGCGTCGATCACGTAATCTCGATAGGGCCATGCGTTAGGTCGTTCGGTGTTGACTTCAAATCCATGGGTGTCGGCATAACGCACTACATCCAACCAGTGCTGCCCCCATCGTTCGCCGTAACGTGGCGAGGCAAGCAAGCGGTCGACCGACCTCTCGAACGCGTCCTCACGCGGATCCTCCAGGAACTGCTCCAACTCCTGCGGCGTAGGCAGCAACCCGGTCAGGTCCAGAGTCACCCGCCGAAGCCATTGGCTTTTTGTTGCGGGTGGCGATCTCTTCAGATCCTTGGAAGCGAGGACTTCATCGACCAGCCGATCGATGTCAACCAGACCGGTCGGCACATTCAGTGGCTGCAAACTCCACCACGCACTGCGGTCGACTTCCGTCCCCTCATCGAATCCCTCCGGCCAGATCGATCCCTGAGCGATCCACTGTCGCAGTATCTCCTTCTGAGAGGCACTCAAAGGCTCCCCCTCAGGCGGCATCCTTTCCCCTGGATCAAGACTTTCCACCAATTGGATCAGCGGGCTGCCTTCCGGATCGCCGGCGATCCATGGCGATCCATAGACCTGGCCTCCCCGCATGGCTGCCGCCCGCAAATCCAGTCGAAGGTCCGACTTCTGGCTTTGGGCACCATGACAACCATAGCATCGCTGCTGGAAAATCGGACGGACTTGCTTGACGAAGAAGTCCGCATCCTGAGCCTGAACCGACTGGAAAGTCAGGATGGCCAACGAGGAAAAAAGCAGGCATGTTGCCACCATGGCGAGCAGGCGACAGGTCAGGTGGTTGATCATCGGTTCGGCCTCCCCTTCGGTTCCCTGCGTCATTGTCCGATCCAGCCGATTGCGTCAGGGTTGGATGGGGGCTTGGGAACCCGAGACGGAATAGGGCATCGACTTCCCGGAGATTGCAGCGATCAGGTTCTCGGCAGCCATCCGCGCCATCGACTCCCGCGCAGCATGAGTCGCTGATCCAATATGGGGAAGAATCAGGCAGTTCTCCAGCGACCTCAGAGGACTGTCGGAAGGCAGCGGTTCCGGATCCGTCACATCCAGCCCCGCCCCCCATAGCTTCCGCTGCACAAGCGCATCGTAGAGCGCCTCCTGATCGATATGCCCCCCCCTCGCGGTGTTGATCAGGATCGCCGAAGGCTTCATCCAAGAAAGCCTTTCCCGGTTGATCAAATGTCGGGTCGAGGGGTTCAGATCGGCATGCAGAGATACAAAATCGCTCCTTCGCAGCAACTCCTCCACTTCCACTCGCTGCGCCGACTCCAATCCAACAATCGGCCCGCGATCCTTTCGAGCCGAATAGAGGATCTCCATCTGCCAGCCGCCATGACAACGCTTGGCCACGGCTTGGCCGATCCGGCCCATCCCAATCACCCCCAATGTTTTCCCCCGAAGCTCCTGCCCCAGCAGCCCCAGGGGTTCCCATGTCTTCCACTCCAACCGCCGCACCTGGTCCGTAGCTGCCTGCACATGCCTAGCCACTCCAAGCATCAACAACAGGGCAATATCGGCCGTTGCTTCGGTCAAAACGTCGGGAGTATTGCCGACCTGAATCCCGCGTTGGGTCGCTTGAGCAACGTCGATGTTGTTGTAGCCGACAGCGTAATTGGCGATCCCCTTCAGCTGTGGCCCGGCTGCATCCATCACTCCCTGATCGATCGCATCGCTGAGCAAAGACAGTATTCCCTGACATCCAGCCACCCGGCTTCGCAACGCCTCGGAAGACGGTGGCAGCGGATCTTCCCATACATCGACCTGGGCACAGGTCGCCAGGAGGTCGAGCCCCCCTTGGGGAATCCTTCGAGTGACAAAGACTTTCGGTTTCATGCGGAAAGGAACTCCTTGACTCCAAGAGGTATACAGCAAAAGACATCCAGAAGGTCTTCATGGTTTTGTGGAACCTAACCCCTCCTCCTAGGGGTCGATCAGGGTGTCGATGGCAAGAGGATTATCAGGAATAGGGGAAAGTCGAGACCGTGGGTTGTCGGGGTCCCGAAGCTCATGATTGTCCTCCACGCGGGTGAAGGAGGGAAGAGAGTTCCAACCTTTCGGAGAGAGCGACAATGCTAGCTAGCTTGATCCGAAATGACTTCCCCAATCCTTTCCCCTTCTTTTCTGCCTCATGGCCCTACCCACCCTCGCTAGTACCACTCGCGCGCCAACGGGTTGACCACAGGTAGCTCCATCCCGGCAAATTCTCTTCCCAAGCGGTTCCCTGAAGATTCAAAGGGGTCCAAGCGCGAACTGGTTGGCAACGAGCCAACTGGAGGGTCCACTCCCCTTGGGATGCAAGAAGATCCACCTCGACGAATTCTTCGGAGACCACTTTCCAGACCAAAGTACCTCGAATTAAGGGGGTCAGGGTTCCACGATTTCCCGAGATCGAGCCCACATGGTCTAAATAGACTTTCCGATGATCAGGCAACCGCCTGCACCACCCCTTTGGGCAAGTACCTGGGGTTTCTAACCACTCCCAAGTCCAAAGGCAGTCACCCGTTTCGAGAAACAAATCGTAGTGGTTCGGCCTCGGGGACCCAGAATTCGTCTGGTGTTGGGAAACCGAAAAGCGGTAGGCTTGCACGCGATTGGTCTGGAGAATCACAGGGCCTCCGTTCTAAAAAAGGGATGCATTAGCGGGTCGAAGGGAACTTTCTGAGAGTTACTGCTATCACAAAGCTCTAAGGGGTTTTCGTATTTAGAGGATCCAGACAAATTGGCAGACCGCAAAAACTTGAAACTTAGTGGCAAAGGATACGGTTCGTAGGACAGAGGCGACCCTGAGGATTGATCGGTGTAGTGGAACCTTGCCTGCGGCGCTGTGTGGCGCCTTGCGGCATGGAGGAAAGCGGGCCGCACATGGGTCCGGAAATTTGCATCCACTGATTGCTCAATTATATTTTCAAACGTTTCTGTTTTTTGCCTGCGAGCGGGATCTATCCCTGTTTTTCTTGGGTTTTCGGGCTTTGAGACGAATTCTCCCACCGACTGTCCCCTGGGATTGGCGGGCCGGGGCTGGAAACTTGTCCGATCGCCAGCGATCTGATCACAGTTTGTTGTTTTCTTATTTTTGAATGATTCATTGCTTCGAGGGTTCGTAATGGCCGTCCGAAGAAACCACTCCGACCGTTCCAAAAGCGCTTTCCTTCTTCGGAAGAATGCGGCAAAGCATCAGCAATCCAGGCGGCTGCTTCGTCGCAACTTGTTGGAGGCGCTGGAGTCAAGGCAGCTGATGGCTGTGGGCCCCCAATTGATTGGGATCCAGCCCAACAACAGTGATCTGCTAGAAGCAGGGGATGTTCGACAGGTTGCCCCGAGGGAATTGGTTTTTCGGTTTGACGACTCCCAGGTCATCGATGCATCGACCCTTTCGGGGATCCGAATCACCCGTTCAGGTGGAGACGGGAGTTTTGGTCTGGCTAGTGGATCGAGCGACTTTGGGAGTGGAGGCCGGGTCGACATCCTATTGACGGCCCTTTCGACCGGAAGCAGCTTTGAGGTCCGCTCGGCCGCTCAGAATCTGGGAGCGGGCGCGGCTCCCATTCTTTCCATCTCGGGCAGCGTCATCCAGATCACCCTCAACAACCATCCTTCATCGCCGACGACAGGTCAGGGACTGGTCGATGCAATCAACGGATCTGCTGCGGTTGGTTCGCGTATTCGTGCGAGCATTCGCGGTGGATTGGCGACCGCACCCCTGGCCAGTGCGTCGGGAGCGATTCCTGTAGTGCGGCTTACGGGAACCCAGGATGTCCCGGTACCTGCTGGCGCGATCCTGGTTGGGGACCGACCGAATGAGAACGAGGTCACGTTCCGCTTCGCCGAAAACCTCCCGGACGATTTCTATCGGATCGAAGTGTTCGGATTTGACGATCCCGCTCGAGGGATCGTCGGCTTGCGATCGGTCAGTACGGTGCCAGGTCGGCAGGGGGAACTCTTCGTTCCCTCTGATCCTAATTCCCGTCAAGATACGATCGACTTTCGACTCGATTTGGGACCGCAGGTTACCGGCGTGGTGCCACAACCGGTTTACCGAGAAGCCGGAGTGCTGAAGCAGGCTCGCGACACGGTGGTCGTTCACTTCGACAATGACAAGCTGTTGGTGGAGAACGACGCCTTCGGTCAGCCAACCAGTAGGTCGGTGGAAAACCCAGAATTCTATCAACTGATCTACACAGCAGACACCGTTCGGAACACCGATGACGCGGTCTACCTGCCACTGACGGCCCGCTATGACGCAGTGGCCAACACGGTCACTTTGCGATTTGCCAATGACATCGACCGCCTTCCAGGATCGAATGCCGGTCAGGCCAGCTTCCGTCTTCGGATTGGCACTCGCGAAACCGCACCTCTGGCTCCCGTTCGATCCGAAGCGGCCGCGACCGCCATCAGCGACCTGAACACCGCCGGTGCGGCTCGAGTTCGTTTTACATCCCGAGCTCTCGGGGAGAGTGGAAGTGGAGTCCAGGTCGAATTTGTAAATTCGATGCTTGGCGGCGACCCGGTGGTCACAGCATCGGGCCGCAAGGTGACTGTCGATCTTCGAAGTGGCACGACGACGGTTCAGCAGGTGGTCACTGCGCTGCAGCTTTCTTCGGCTTCTGCCTCACTTCTTGCAGCAGAACTGGAACCAGGAAGCAATCCAGCAGCGGTAGTCGGGAATCGCCCCATCAATTACTCTCCAGTTTCCCTCTATGGTGTCGGCAGCACCTTTGACACGGCTACCAACCTGGGCACGATTGGCTCGGCAGTGCAGTCGCAATCCAGCTTGATTCTCAGTTCCGCTATCGATCCCCGCGCGGAATTGCTCGACAACTTGGGTGCGAGCGATGATCCCGGGCACCGTCAACTGGCCGAGGAGGTAGGGGATGGTTATGCCCAGCACGTCAATGACGATTTCGGCGCCGACAGGACATCCGGGGTCAAGACGGTCTTCTACAACTTCAAAACGATTTACAGCAACGACGACAACGGCAATCCGCTGGTCAATGCGATCACCGACAAGCAAAAGCAGCGCGCCCGCGAATCTCTTTCGATGTGGGCAAACTATCTGGGGATACAGTTTGTCGAAACACCCGACCAGGGAATCACCATCGCCACCGGCAGCTTTTCGGGCCTTCAGTCAGTCCCGGGATCGCGTGTGCGGACCGAAAACCAAGTAGCTTTTGGCGTTCGTATTGATCCAAATTTCCAATCTTCGATGTTGGTGATGCAGGCATCGCGAGTTTGGAATGACAATTACGGCGAGGACTGGTTCCGCACCTCCGCCGCAGCCATCGGGATGCTACTAGGTTTGGAGCACGCAGGGGAACTGGGCAACGGCAGCCTGATGCGATTGAGCCCCGCTTTCTTAAGTGCCACCGCAGACGGCGTGAATGACTTCGAACCGATCTTCCCGTCCAACCCCGACGTACTCCATGGCCGGTTTATCCATCGCACCGACAGCAACGATGTCGATCTCTATCGATTCGATGTCGATTTTGGCAACGACGACCGCGTGGGTCTGTTTGTAGCCGAGACATTCGCCGAACGGTTGGCACAAAGCAGCGAAGCGGACACGCAGCTGCAGCTTTACAGAAACACCTATGCATCGGCGACCAGCAATTTTGGCGCCGACAAAGGTTTGCAGATTCGTCTGGAATCGACACAACCGGGCAAGCTCGGGAATAATCTCCGGTTGTTCGTCACCAAGAGCGACCGAGGCTTTGGGGCCGGGACCATCATCAACGTCTTCGACAATCTGGTGACTGTCGATCTCAATTCCAACAGCGGAAGCGAAACGACTGCACAGCAACTGGTCGATTCGCTCAATGCGGATCCCGCTGTGCGGCAGTATTTCAAGGCGACGCTCCTGCAGGGGTCTCCCTCCACCAAACTGGGCAACCGCGACCTGACTTATTCGCCGATCGCGCTTCAGGGTGGCGGCATGGAATTGGTCGCTCAGAACGACGACTATTTCAGCGAAGACTCCTACCTGAAGGCGAACTTGGGCACCGGCATCTACTACATCGGTGTCAGTTCCACAGGCAACAACAAGTACGACGGCGTGCTGGACGGAACCGGTTCCGGCGGACGCACTCAAGGCAATTACGAGTTGCGACTGACCTTCCGTGCTCAGGTCGATACGGTCGATGCGATTCAGGATATCGCTGGCAGCCGAGCGGAAGATTTGTCGGTAACCTTTGATGGCGATGGAGATGGCATTCCAGGCGGAACCTACGACTTCTGGTTCCAGACCCGGCCGCTCAATCGCGTCCTGGAGTTCACGGCAGGGGCCTACTCCGGACTGGAAGGTAAGACGATCACCATCACCGGTGCAACAGGGGTCATCCGCCGCTTCGAGTTTTCATCGGATGCCACAGTGGCTATCGGCAACATCGCCGTCCCCTACACATCCGGCAGCACCCAGGGTTCTTTGGCCAATGCCCTGGCCGCTGCGATCAACAGCCAGTCGGTATTGGGAGTTTCCGCACTAGCCAACGGTGCCAAACTGGTGTTGACGGGCGAACGATCGGTACAGACATCCCCTGGTTTGCTGGGGCTGGAAATTCAAGGTAGAACCATCTTCGTCGACAAGGCGGCAGGGCCGAATGCCGATGGATCGCTGACGCGCCCATTCAACAATATCGCCGGATCGGGTGTACCCAACGCATTCGCTGCAGCCCAGCCCGGTGACATCGTCCGCATCGTCGGCAATGGAGGTGGTGACGGAAGATTGGAGACCACTTCGGACAACTTTGCCTATGAGATCGGATTGGGATTGCTACCCGGTTCGGTCCTCTCCGACGGAACCGCAATGGAGGTACCCAAGGGCGTCACCGCAATGATCGACGCGGGCGCGATCCTCAAGTTGCGTCGGGCCTACATTGGCGTCGGTAGCACCAGCTTGGGAGTCGACCGTAGCGGCAGTTCGCTGCAGGTGCTGGGCACCCCCAATTTGACTGATCAGCGCGGAGCACTGGTGCGCGACGTCAATGGCAACCCGGCGGGTGGTTCAGTGGTCTTCACCTCCTGGCTGGATGAATCGGTTGGCCTGGACAACTACCAGCCGACAACCACGCCGGCCCCTGGAGACTGGGGGGGAATCTCCTTCCTGAGCGACCTGGATCGAGCCTCTGGGAGGAGGGATTTGGAAAACGAGGGGATATTCCTTCGTTATGTGAACCAAGCCGACCTACGCTTTGGTGGTGGCAGCGTCGTGATCAATTCGGTGCAAAAGGTGGTCAATCCGGTCGAGATGTTCGATGTTCGGCCAACCATCACCTTCAACCAAATCAGCCGTAGTGCGGATGCCGCATTGAGTGCCTCCCCGGATGCATTCGAAGAGACGAATTTCCATGAGCCCCGCTACCAGGTCAACGGAGCCTTCACAAGCGACTTCGAACGAGTCGGCCCTAGGATCCATCACAACCAACTGACCGGGAACTCCGTCAACGGGCTTTTCGTCCGCGTTCCGACGCTGGCGGGGGAATCGACCAGACCGCTTTCGGTTGCCGGACGATTCGATGATACCGACATCACCCACGTGATTTCGGAAAACATCCTGATCAACGGAACGCCGGGCGGAGCCCTGCTCGATACCACCATTCCTTCCAACAGTCTGTTTGCCATGTCTCCGGCCACGGGCGGAGACTTGCTGCCGGGAACCTACAACTACAAGCTTTCGTTCATCGATCGATTTGGATACGAAACACCTCCTTCGGATGTTTCCAGCGACATCACGCTGATCGCAGGTCAGACCGCCATTCAGTTCACCGGCCTACCATCGGTCAGCGGCGATTATGTACAGCGTCGACTCTATCGCAGCAACAACATCGGCACCGGCCCCTACGACCTGATTGCAGTGCTCAATGCGAACGATAACAGCTATCTCGACCTGGGAGGCAATCTGGGGGGCCGCTTGCTTCGCGATCGCCCGACGGTCAGCGATGTGTTGCTCTCGTCCGGGGGGGCGGGCACCCTTGCGGCAGGAAGCTACAACTACCGCATCGTGATGATCGACCAGGCGGGCAGGGAAAGTCTGGCATCCAATGCCACCGCGTCCAGAACTGTAAGCAACAACGGCGCCATCACTCTTTCCAATATCCCGCTCACCCAGGAAGGCTATTCGGGACGCCGGATCTACCGAAGCGCAAGTGGTGGAACCGGTCCCTACGTTCTTGTCGCCCAGTGGATGGACGCGACTCAGGCTTTCGTCAGCCAGTTCACCGATCGAGGCCAAAATCTTGGTACGACTCTGGCTCCAACAAGTCTTGGGAATCTACGAGCCCGTTTGGATGCATCGCTGGTCGTCGATCCTGGCACCGTGGTCAAGTTGGAAGGAGCCCGATTCGAAGTCGGCTTCGGCGCTCAAATGTTGGCCGAAGGAACCGACGGGCTTCCGGTGGTCTTCACCAGCAAGCTGGATGATCGCTACGGAGCGGGCGGTGCATTTGATACCAACAATGATGGATCTCAAACCACCCCACAACCTCGCGACTGGGGTGGAATCTACGTTGCTGGAACCTCGAATCTAAGCCTCGATTACGGCGTGGTGGCTCATGCCGGTGGTGTCACGAGGCTGGAAGGTACTTTCCGTGCATTCAATCCGATTGAATTGCATCAAGCGACCGCCAGAATCGCTCACACGCTCTTCATCAACAACGCTAATGGCGTCGGGGGCCAAGGGCCTGCGGACCGATTGGGCCGCCTGACCAACAAAGAAGCGACGATTTTCGGTCGTGGCACACAGCCGGTTATCCTGGACAACACCTTCATCAACAACCGTGGCAGCGCGATCACCCTGGACGCCAATTCGTTGATGGAAGTGGAAATGCCAGATCCCGGCCGCATGACCGGTTCGGCTGGCCGCGCAGACCAGTACAGCACAAACCGCGGACCTCTAATCCGCGGCAACCGGCTCTTCAATAACCAACTCAACGGCCTGGAAGTTCGTGGTGAAAGGCTCAATACTGCCGGTGCCTGGGATGATACCGATCTAGTGCACGTGCTGTTTGATTCTGTGATCGTCGACAACCTCCATCATGTCGGTGGTCTCAAGCTGTTCAGCTCGCCCACCGAATCGCTGGTGGTCAAATTCGCTGGTGCAGGCTCCAACTTCGACCACAACGCAGGCACTGGACTGACCGCTCGCGGGACCCGAAGCAATATCAGCGACCGCATCGGTGGCACTTTGGAGGTTATTGGACAACCTGGCTTCCCCGTGGTGCTTACCAGCCTCAAGGATGACACCGTCGGTGCGGGCCTGCAACCGGACGGTCGCCCACAGACCGACACCAACAACGATGGCATCGCATCGATCCCCGTTGCGGGCGATTGGCGCAGCGTGCTTCTGGATCAGTACTCCCACGATCGCAACGTCTCAACCGTACTGGAAGCGGAGTCGATCAAGGCGATTGCACCAGGACCCAACGGCACCGTCAACAGCGCTCAGTTCCTCGGCAATCTCGCAGCAACCCCATCGAATTCCGACGAAAATCTTCGCCTGGGCTTCGTGATCCAGGGTGTCCTCAGCCAAACCGACGATGTCGATATCTACAGTTTCACGGCAGAGGCAGGGACGGAAGTCTGGATTGATGTCGACCGAACCAGCAAGGAACTGGATGCCGTCATCGAGGTGCTCAATGCCAACGGCGATCTGCTGGCCCGAAGCGACAACAGCTTTGATGAAACCACCGATCCCAACCAGTTGGTGCGCGGTTCACTGATCGATCCGAATCTGGTCAACATCATGCCGACCAGAACGCTGGGTCAGGTGCGAACCAATGCAAGCGGCCTGATCAAGGACGACTATTCGTTCAATATGAAGGACGCGGGACTGCGGATGGTTCTTCCAGGAGCCGTCGGAGCTCGAAGCACCTATGTCTTTCGCATCCGCAGTGCGTCGCTCAACGCCGATCAGTCTGGTGCAGGGCTGACCAAGGGGACCTACCAGGTCCAGGTCCGCACCCGGGAAGCCGACGAGTTCGCCGCATCGACAGTCCAGTATGCCGATGTTCGCTACGCCACCAATGGCGTTCACATGCGTGGCCTTCCTCTGCATTCCCCACTGCTTGGCGAGATTCAGGAAGATGAGAGCGCCCGCGGCACCTCCGCCGGACTAGCCAACAACGATAATGCCTCCGGTGGCGCCAACCCTGGATCACGTCCGCAGTATGTCGGCAATCTTCTGCAAAGCGACATGGGAGCTATCAGCATCGGCGGCCAGCTTTCCTCCGCCGCAGATGTCGACTTCTATCGCTTCGAGCTGACCGAAGGACAACTGGTTACACCAGGCCTCACCCCTAGCTTCCATTCGATCGTATTCGACATGGATTACGCGGACGGGCTGAACCGAGCCGATACGTCGCTGGCGCTTTATCGAGTCAGCGGTGCAGGGACGGCGGAAACGTATGAACTGATCCACATCGGCGAAGACAGCAACATCACCGATGACCGACGACGCCCTCAAGCGCTTCAGGATCTCGATGATCTGTCTCGCGGTTCCGTTGGAGCCAAGGATCCATTCATTGGTCCGGTGGCGCTCGCCTCCGGAACCTACCTGCTGGCCGTCACCAGCGCTGCCAGGACACCTGCAGCACTTAATGATGCCAATGTCCGTCGCGCACCGTTGCCTTCGGTCAAGCGCATTGCGGAAGACAGCCTGGAGAGCCTGCCTCTGCAGACGGGTGCGGCACCCTCGCTACCGCAGCTTTTTGACCGCGGCTTTACCGGCGGCACTGACCCAAGGAATCTCTGGCACCTCTCCAATGCCCAGGCCGGTGTTCCCGGACACCGTGGAGACCAGAGCTTTGCATTCGCATCAACACCGGGCAAACCGATTTCTCAGTCGGGTGGCGCTGCCGGCGATCTGGTCTCCAATGCCTTCAACTTGGGAGGCTACTCTGCATCCGACCTGCCGGTGCTCTATTTCAACTACCAGCTGACGGCCGACAGCAACGACACGTTCGAGGTCTTTGTTCGCCGCAGCAATGGACAGGAAATCGTCGTGGCGACCAATCGGACGCCACAACCTGCATTCACCACGGCGCTGACTTCCAGCGCCTCGTGGCAACAGGCCCGCGTCGACCTTTCCAGCTTTGCTGGTCAGGACGCTCTGCGACTTGTTTATCGCTACAACACAGTTGGTGATAACGCCAATGGCACAGGTGTCCATGTCGATGACTTCGTGATCGGGTTTGCCGAGCGAGGCGAAGTGATCACCAACAGCCTGTCGGACGCAACCTTCAGCAACCGATCGACTCCGAGCGGCAGTGTCCTGACGGGCGAGTATCAGGTCGAGATCCGCAAGGCCGAGGACTTTTTCACCTCGACGCGTTTCTCGGGACTCATTCTTGAAAAAGCGTGGGACACCAACGACCGTAATGCTCAGCAGACGACTCTGGTGGCTCCCGAAGGTCGACTATTGCGGGACGGCGACACATTCGATCTGAGCGACGGTAGCACCAAGATCACCTTCGAATTCACGACCGACAATGTCGTGGGTCTTGGAAATGTGCAGATCCGATTCCAGCCGACCGACAGCGCAACGGTGGTGGCCCGCGCGATCCGAGATGCGATCAATAATCCAAGCGTGCAGTCGCGACTCAAAGTGCAAGCCACATCGACTGGCGGCGTTGCATCTGGCACCACCGGTGGCGACGCGCGGATCGATCTGCTGGGACGTGCCTCGGGTGATTTCCGGATTTTCCAGCCCCAGTCCCTGCAGATTCGCAGCCAGACGAACGATGCCGTCACGCTGAGGAACGAGATTCTAGGTACCGGCCTAACGGCCACCAACACAGTTACCCCCTCCTACACGGGCGGAACCCAGTCGGCCGCGCTGGCGACCTTCAATGGCGTCGACGGGATTCTTCTATCGACCGGCAATGTCGCTGGGGCTCGTGGTCCCAACACATCGGATCGAACGAGCGGTATTTCGAGCAACACGGGCGATGCGATGACCAACGCCTCGCTCGGTATCACCACCACCGACTCGACCGTTCTGGAATTCACATTCCAGTTCGGCAATGGCAATCAGGGTGGAAATCTCTACCTCGACCTCATTTTCGCTTCTGAAGAGTACAACGAATTCCTCGGCCGCGACGCGGTAGCGGTCTTCATCGATGGAGTCAATTACGCGGTCGTCCCTGGAACCACCTCGCGCATCAGCACCGGCACCATCAATGGCGGAAATCCGTTGGGCCAGGGTGCCACAAACCCACAACTGTTTGTCAATAACGACCCGAACGATGCCGGGGTCGCCCTGCAAGGGATTGGGTTTGATGGCTACACACTGCCGCTGACGATCGAGGCTCTGGGACTTGGCGCGGGCGAGCATACGATTCGGATCGTTGTCGCTGACACAGCAGATAGTGGTGGTGATAGCGCCCTTTTCGTAGCCAGCCGTTCCATGTCGACCACCAAGTCGGTACGGACCTGGAATGGACTGGAAGCGATCTACCATACCGGAAAGAGCGATCAGAATGTCAATCGCGACCAGGGCTTGGTGATCGTCCAGAACAACTTCATTCGCCACGCTCGCGATTACGGCGTCTGGTCGGATGCCGGAGATCGTCTCCAGGATCCCCGTGATGTCGTCACGGGAAGTATTGCTGCCATGATGCAGAACCTACCGCCCTTGGTTGGCACAGGGACGGGGGCTGTGAGAAATCTCCGGGAGCTGAACAACAAACTGGTGGGTGGTTTTGCTCCGGGCGTCGTCATCCAGAACAACGTACTGGAAAGTGGCGGCTTGGGCGGTGTGCATATCCAGGGCGAGAATCCGATATGGATGATCACACCAACCCGCATTGGAGCCAACGAACCACCGCCAACACTTATCGAGAACGCCGAAGGCGACCAGTTCGGCTGGTACATCGATGATGGCGATGTGATGGTGATCGATTCAGGTCGTGTCCGCTCCCGGATGGAATTCGAAGATGTCGCAGGCGGTCAGAATCCTGGCAATGGAACCTACGGCAGTGGCGTGGTCGGTGGAAATGGATGGCGAGACACCAGCACACCGGTCTATTACCGTGAATCGACCGGATCGCAGTATCTTCGCGTCCCCAACACGGTGTTCGGCTCCACCGCTATGGAAGTGATGCAGTCGCTACGCGACTCGATCCTTGGCAGCATCCTTGTCACGAATGGGACGACTCAGAATGTCCGCGCCACGGTCGCTCCTTCCCTTCTGGCTCCACTCGCAGGGGCTTCGCAGGTGGCCCGAGCGGGGTATCCCAACTACTACAACCGACCAGCGGTCTACCTGGAAGGGGTGACGAACATCTACTGGGAACCCCAGGTGGGTGGTCGTCCGTTTGATATTCGCCGAGTCGATGTGGCGGAAGGGGCCCAGCCCTTTGTACGCGTCGTCAACAACACGGTCTATGGGAACGATGGCCGAGCATCCTTCAATGGAGGTTCACCGGCTGCTGAGCCGAATGATACGCTGAGCACATCGGTGCAAACTTGGCAGGGTACCGCGCACAATCCGATCGCCTACACTGCCACCGGCACGATCGGTGACAGCTCGCAGTTCCGTGCCAACGCCACTCACGACGTCGACCTCTATCAATTCAAACTCGATGTTGGCGATCGAGTCCGGATCGATATCGATTCGGCAGGGCCTCTCGATTCGGTCCTCCGCATCTTCAATAGCCAGGGAGTCGCCCAGCCCTTCCGCGACTCGCGAGGCAACCTGGTGACGATCAGCAACAACGATCCTGCACCGGGCGAAGCTCCATCGAACGATCCCTATATCGACTTCACCGCCACGCAACCTGGCGTCTACTACGTTGGTGTCAGCAGCTCCGGCAACAATGGCTACGATCCACTGTCGTTGGGCAACCGTACCAACGGCAACTCCACCGGTGCCTATGCGATCAATCTTCAGGTGATGCATCCGCAGAAATTCACGATCACGGTCGAGGATTTCAGCCAGTATCAGATCGGCGATACCTTTACCATCGGTCAGATCGCTGACTTTGCGTCGGGCACCAACGAAGTCACCTTTGAACTGGTCAATGGGAACGCACCACAGCCGGGCAATATCCCGATTGCGATCAATAACGAATACCGTGCGCCAGATATTGCGCGTGCCATCGCCCTAGCGATCAACGCCGGCAATGGAGGCAATCCCGTGCTGCCGAACATCCAGAACATCCCCAACGGGACATTCGGGTTTGCCAGTCCGATCGGCGCTGTCAGCGCGATAGCCCTTGGCGGTATCTCCGGCGTTCAGGGAGGGCTCCCGCTCTTCGGTCGTCGGCCTGACGGTGTCTTTCCCACGCATTCCGGCCAGGGGATCGGACACGACCGGACCGCATCGGGCCAGCTTAGCCCCACATCCCTCGGGGACGGAACCACCGAGCGGTTCGTGGTTATTTCCAACGCAGCCTACATCCGCGGCAACGGCGCTTTCCTGGTCGACCCCGACTTCAACGAAGGGAACAACCTTGACCAGTTGTATCCCGAAAGCGGGATTCTGGTTTCCGAAGGGGCCAGCCCGACCATCCTGAACAATGTTTTTGTGAACGTGCAGACGCCTGTGGTGGATGCAGAAAGCCGAACTGTGAATGGTATTTCGGCACCCTTTGGTACCAATGCCCTTGCCGATCCAAAGCCCGGCGAAGTAATTCTTTCCGGCTCGATCTATCAGTTCACCGAAGGAGGCATCGCCGCCAACCGCTTGAATCAGGGCATCGAAGCAACTCCCACAAATATCCCGAATACGGGACTCGACTTCAACACGACCGTTCCGGGTTCCTCCCGTGTCTTTGTGAATGCGCAAGCAAGTCAGTTCCTTCCGGCGCGATTCTCTCCTGTGATCGACAGCAGCATCGATTCGCTGCAGGAACGTGAAAGCTTCCGCACAATCAAGCAGTCGATGGGAATCAGCAATTCGCCGATTCTCGCGCCTGAGAGAGATGCGGTGGGCTTGCTTCGCGTCGACGATCCTGAGGTTTCGACACCTTCGGGTCTTGGAGCCGACGTTTTCAAGGATCGCGGAGCTCTGGATCGCCCAGAAGCGGTTGGTCCGACGGCTCACCTTGTTGTACCAGTCGATAACGACTCGGCTGGAAATGATCGCGATCGCGCTGAATCGTATGTCGAACTGACCCAGGGAGTCGTTCGGGAGTTCCGAATCCAGTTGAAGGGTCCGAACCTGACCGAACTTTTGGTCCCCAGCCGCAGCGTGACTCTTTTCGAAGATGGTCGACTACTGCGAGAGGGAATCGATTACGTTTACGCATTCAACGAAACAACCAATGAGATCATTCTTACCCCGCTGGCTGGCGTCTGGCGTCAGGGACGAGTCTATGAAATCTCGTTGAACAATAAAGACCGCTTTGTTCTAGAAGCGCCGCGTGGCGACCAGATCGAAGATGGGGACCAGTTCACCATCACCGACGATGCCAACGGAATCGTTTACTTCGAATTCGACAGCGGCTTCCAGATGCAACTGCCTCGCGGCCTGCAGATGACGGTGCCCCTGGCCGGCGGTGCTGCGGGTGGTCTGGCCGATGGGGATCGCTTCTCGATCGATGATGGACGTGGAGAAATCTTCTTTGAACTCGATCGCAATGGAACGGTACTGGCCGGCAACATCGCAATTCCGTTCACCAGTTCTGATACCCGTGAGATCATCGCACAGAAGATCGTAGACGCCATCGCCGGCTCCTCGGCTCGCGTCACCCCGCGACTGCTTCCCGGCGGTGTCGTCTATCTGGGATCGGAAGCCAATGTCCGACTGAACACGACGTTCTCCTCTCTCAGTCAGCCGAATGCCACCTGGGGCCTTAAGGTTCCCGCTCTGGGGGCACGGCCCGGCGGGATCACCGACGGCCAGATGTTCTCGCTGACCGATGGCTTGACGACCATTACCTTCGAGTTTGACACCGATGGAGTCACCAGCAATGGCACGACGATCATCGATACCTCAGCCGCCAGTACCGCGACGGATGTCGCCGTGCAGATGCTGCAGGCGATTCAGCGAAGCCCGCTGAAGGTTCAGGCCCAGTTGATCGGTAGCGATGTGGTCTACCTCGGGCTACCGGCCAACGGCGACGCATTGACCATGAGCAGTCGTCTGTCACTGGTCGGCGTCTCGCGGACGATTTCGGATGGTCAGTCGTTCTCGATCACCTATGCAGGTATCACTAAGACGTTCGAGTACACCACCGATAGCAGCGTCGCGGCAGGAAGGATCCCGATCCCCTTCACCGTCACAGAGACCCAGGATGAAATCGGCGTCCGTACGGCGCAGATTATCAAGGATGCAAATCTCAATCTGGATCCATTGCACCTAAGCAACGGCAATATCTCGCTGGGCGGCACTTCAGACCACCAGATTTCGGTCGCTTTAGCTCCCAGCCTCGGACTCTCCGGAACTCCAGGCGTCGCCCCACGAACCACACTGGAAGTGGTCGGATCGCTGGTGCTCCAGGTACCGATTCGAGGCGGTCAGGATGTGGTCGATGACAGCTTCTTCCGCATCACCGCCAACGGCGTTACCGTCACCTACGAGTTCGATCGCAACTCCAGTGGCCCGACGGTTCCAGGCAATGTTGTCATTCCTTACGGAAGCACCAGTTCGGCAAACGACATCGCCACCTCGATGGCGATTGCCATTCGCAACAGCCTGCCTTCGATCAACGCTCAGAACATTGGGGCAGGACGAGTCGACCTTGGCCTCCTACCTGATTCCGCTGTATCGGTGGGCAACTCCGCGGTCAGCAAGCGCCGTGGCAATGTATCGGATGGCGAGTTCTTCACGATCACCAATGGAACGACTTCTGTCACTTTCGAATTCGACAACGTCAGCGTGGGCAACGGTTTTGTAGCTGGCCGAATCCCGATCTTGTACAGCAACAACAGCACGCGAGAAGAAGTCGTAGCCGCGATGAAAGCGGCGATCGAAGGAAGCAGCCTGGGACTTCAGACCGAAATCCTTGCAGGAACTCAACTGCGATTGCTCGACAATCCTCGAAGCACCACCGACATTACGCGAGCCCCAAGCCTTGGAAAGACGGGTGTACCAGGAGGTGCCAACCCGGTTCGCTTCGCTCAGGATGCCAATTTCACCGGGGACCTGGTGGCCGACCAGATCTATCGCGCCATCAATGCCGCGTCGAACACAACGCTGGAAGCGAAGAAGCGGGGTGGAAACACGCTCTTCCTCGAGCATGCGATCACCGTCAGCCCGGAGATCAGCAGCTTCTTCATTCGAGCCATCGAAGATTTGGCGGGCAACGACCTTCAGGCCAACCGGATCAATGATGAAACGCAGTTCACCATCCTGATGCCGGGTGCTCAACTGGACTACGGCGATGCGCCTGACCCATTCAGCACCACGCTGGGACGCTACCCGACACTGCACGACAACAACGGAGCCCGCCACGTCGTATCCAGTCGCGGCTTGTTCTTGGGTGCAACCATCTCGGGAGATGAAGACGGTACCCCAACGCCGACGGCCGATGGGGACGCAAGCGACGACGGCGTCACCTTCATCTCCGAGCGAAACCCGACAGGGCTCTTCAATCGGCACGTATTCACCGACATCACCGTCACATTGTCGGCCCCTGGCTTTGTCGATGCCTGGGTCGACTTCAGTGGTGACGGCGACTGGGACGATCCGGGTGAGAAGATCCTGGATGGCATCGAGTTCTTCAGTGACAGCCTGACCCAGACCTTTGCAGTCCGGATTCCACCGACTGCCCCCGAGCCGATTGCCAAGACGCAGTCGTTTGCGAGGTTCCGAGCCAGTGGCGTGGGAGGCTTGCAGCCGACCGGCCTTGCAGTGGATGGGGAAGTGGAAGATTACGCTGTGATTCTGGTGCCAGGTACTCCTCCCATCGGGGTCAATGACCAGTACGTCATCAACGAAGACGAAAGCTTGGTCACTTACGATGCCACGGGCGAGGATACACCCAACTTCCCGATCGACGATGGTGTCGCCGCCAACGACGAGGATGCTGAGGGAGACTCCCTTGCGGTGACGCTTGTGGAAGGTCCAAAACACGCCCAGTCGTTCACGCTGAATCCCGATGGTACCTTCAGCTATACACCACTGCCTGACTTCTTCGGAGAAGACTCGTTCACCTACCGCGTCCGCGATGCGGAGCTTACCTCGAACAACATCGCAACGGCTGTCTTCACCATTCGCGAGGTGAACGACGAACCCATTGGTGGCGATGACAGTTATGTCGTCGACGAAGACAACACGCAGCGTTGGAATCACTCCCAATTGCTTCTCAATGACCTTCCTGGTCCTCCCAACGAATCGAATCAGACACTGAAAATCGTTGGCGTCTCGGCGGTTTCCGCCCGGGGTGGATCGGTGGTGCTTAGCGGTACTGAAGTCATCTACACTCCGCCATCGGATTACGCCGGGCCAGATTCGTTCACCTACACGATCGAAGATAACGGAACCACCAGCGGCACTCCCGATTTCCGTCAAGCAGTAGCCACGGTCAACCTGACAGTTAGGGATGTGAACGACCCACCGATCGCCGAGACCGATTTCCTCGAGACTCTGGAAGATGTCTCGATCACCCGATCCAAGGACTTCTTCCTTCTCAACGATCGCCCTGGCGGGCCGAATGAATCCTGGCAGACTTTGAGGTTCGTGGGAGTGGAACCTACCAGCACCGCTGGTGGCACTCTGTTCTTCAACGGCACCAATGTCACCTACACGCCGAAGAAGGATTTCGTCGGTACAGATACCTTCTTCTACATCATCGAGGACAATGGCACATCGGAGGGGCGACCAGACCCCAAACAGGCACGTGGAACCGTTTCGGTCAACGTCGTGCCGATCAATGACGCTCCTTCGGTCATCGTCCCGCTTGGTACGCTAAATGTTCTTGAGGATGCACCGGATCAAGTGGTTGAACTGCTCAATCACTTCTTCGATCCCGATATCGCAACCAACGGCGATGCATTGACATTCGAGGTCGTGAGCAATTCCAGGCCGTCAGTGGTGGCCGCATCAATCGTCGGTTCCCAACTGACCCTGCGTTTCCTTCCCGACCAGAACGGGACGGCCAACATCCTGATCCGCGCTACGGACAAAGCCGGGGAATCGGTCTCAAATCTCCTCACCGTGATTGTTGCACCAGTCGATGATGCACCGGTCGTGTCGGTCGCGATCCCGGACCAGCAAGTCAATGAGGATAGCCCACCTGTCTCCATCGACCTATCGAACCACTTCACCGATGCCGACATCGCGACCAACAACGATGTGCTAACCTACTCCGTGGTGAGCAATTCCAATTCCGCGCTGGTGACTACCGCACTGGCCGGATCGGTTCTGACACTGTCCTTCGCACCCGATGCGTCGGGCCGGGCGACGATCACAGTACGTGCCACCGACAAGCGGGGCTTCTCGGTGACCGATACGTTTGACGTAGTGGTCCTATCGGTGAATGATCCACCGCGTACCCAGCCCGATTTCTACAACGCGCCCCAAGGTGGAACGATCACGACCACCGACGCAACTGGCAATACCACGCCAACGATTGTCGATAACGGCGTGCTGGCCAACGATACCGATCCGGAAGGGGATTCGTTTACCGCCGAGCTAGTGCGACAGCCGACTCGCGGCACCGTAGTGCTCAACCCGAATGGTACCTTCACCTACAGTGCCCTTGGCAGTTCGGGAGAGACCGACACCTTCACCTACCGCGCCCGCGATGCTCGTGGAGCGGTCAGTGTGGAGACGCTGGTATCGATCCGCATCGGACCTCCACTACCTCCACGGCATCAGAATCCGCTGGAAGCGAGGGACGTCAACGCCGACGGATTTGTTTCCCCGATCGATGCCCTGCTGGTGATCAACCTGCTCAACGCGCAGGGGCCATCGGTCCCTGTCAGCGCCCTGCCAGATCCGCCTCCTTATCGCGATGTTAATGGGGACAACCTGATCACTCCACTGGATGCGATCCTAGTGATCAACTTCCTCAACGGCGGAAGTGGCGAAGGAGAAGGGGAAGGGGAGTCGGCTGGCCAGGTCACCGGTTCTGTTGAAGCATTGGGAGTTCCGTACGGGTGGCAGTCGACGGTCAGTCGCGTGGCAGAGAACCCGGTGCTGTCGCTCGATCGTCCCGTCGCTAACCCTTCCGTGACAGGTCCGCGACGACAGGCAGCACCTCAGGAACTGGCACTCGCTTCGTACCTTGCTTCCTGGAAGGCCCTGGAGAATGACCCGCTGGAAGCATCGATTCATACGATTGTCGATGGTCCAACGCTGGAAGAGAGTCTGGCGGTCGACGAACTGCTGAAAGATTGGATGGATTGATGGCGAACAGCTTTCCGCCGGTCGTTCTGCAGCCGACTCGACTGCGGGCGTCCACGAAAGCTCAACCGATCCGGGAAGCAAAGCAGCCTTTGGGCTACTCTGCTTTCCAGGTCAAACCACAGGCGGTCTCAAGCGTGATACCTTGGGGTCGGACCACTTGTTTCAACAAAGCAATTTCAACGTTGTACTTTTCTCATTCCTGCTGATTCCATCGTCCCACCCCGCATCGGGATGAGACGCAAATTTTCGCCAAGGGTTAGTTGCATGGGTAGCAGTCACAAGAATCGCCCCGCTGTCGAATCCCGCGAATCCCAACTTCGCCGTGAGAAGTTTCGCCGCTTGCTCCATGAAAACCTGGAGCGAAGGGAGTTGATGGCGACCAACGCCGCAGCCCCGATTTTCGCCCCCGGCACTACCGACCAGTACGTCCGGGAATGGATCGACAAGCTGAACAACCCGGGCGACGGCAACACCGGTCAGTTCAACTCCCCGGGGACCCGATGGACCAACTCAGTTGGTGGTGCCGGTAGTGCCATGGGCGATACGGCGGTGGTCACCTGGAGCATCGTTCCGGATGGAACCCTTGTGGAAGATCGCTTCAATGGCGGTTCGGATAAGCCGAGCAATTTGATTGCGTTTCTGGATGGGATCTATGGCGGAGGCACCGGCTCTGTTTCTCAGCGACCTTGGTTCCCCTTAGTTCAAAGAGCCTACGACCAGTGGAGCCAGATTGCCGGAATCAGCTACGTTTACGAACCCAATGACGATGGCGTGGCGACCAGTGGGAACGCCAATCGGGGAGTCGCAGGCGTCCGCGGGGATGTGCGGATAGCAGGGATTGCCGGGGATGGCAACTACGGAGTTCTGGCCTACAACTACTTCCCCAATGGAGGCGGCAACAACGGCTCCGATGGGGACATGGTCATCGACACCAACGACCGGTTTTATCGGGATGAGTCGGATGGCGCAAGCGGCGAGAACCGGAGCCTGATCAATGTGCTGATGCACGAGGCGGGCCACGGCCATGGTCAGCTTCACGTGATCCCCGTCAATGAGACGAAGTTGATGGAACCGATCGCCACCGATCGCTTCTACGGGCCGCAGCATGATGACATTCTCGGCGTCCAGCAGCTGTATGGTGACCGAAGCGAGCCGAATGACACGGTTGCCACAGCCTCCAATCTCGGGGCTCTCAGCAACGGCACATTCCCGCTGACGCTTCGGTCCCTGGATAACAACAACGACCAAGATTTCTATCAGTTCTCAGTGAACTCGGCTGGTAAAGCAACGATCTCGGTGACACCTCAGGGCCAAACCTACTCGGTCGGTCCCCAGGGCGGAACTGCTTCGACCACCAACTCGCTGATCTATAAGGATCTGGTACTTGAATTGCTCGCCAGTGATGGAAGCGTTCTGGCTCTTCGCAATGCAGGCGGTGCGGGGGTGCGCGAGGAGATCCTGGACTTTGACCTTCCCGCCGGTGGCACCTACCGGATCCGCGTTTCCGGAACCGGTGCAGCCCTGCCTCAGATTTACGACCTCTCGATCCGAATTTCGGGGACCAGCGTCCCGGTTACCGCTCAGAACCCTCCGCGACTGCTCTCTGTCGCTGCCAATTACGGCGAGAATTTCGGCGTCAATCGAATCAACGTTCTCAGTGAATCGCCTCGGGAGTTGGTCTTCCGTTTTGACGGTGCTCAGTCGATCGACCCTGCCACATTCAGTGGAATTCGGATTTATCGTGCTGGTGAGGATGGATCGTTCAATTCAGCCGACGATGTCCTGGTGACCCCGGCTTGGATCGGTCATGGCGACAACGAACGAGTCGTCATCGCGAGGTTTGCAGAGACGCTACCAGACGACGTCTATCGGATAGAGATCCTGGGGGTCGATATCGCTTCGGAAGGGCGTTCTGCCATTCGCAACACCGAGGGTGAAACGCTTCGGCCTCGCCGTGCCGGCACCGATCGCGACACCTACTACATGAACCTGGAACTAGGGGCTCGCGTGGTTGCGGTAGTCCCGGAACCAGTGGAACGAACTGGCGCGGCGCTCACCCAGCGAAAGAACCAGATCGACATCTACTTCAACAATGATCCGCTGCATGATGTCGCTGTCACTACCAGTGGTGTCAACGATCCGACAGTGGTCACCCCTGCGTTCTACCAGTTGATCATGACTCAGGATACGACCACGCCCAACGACGATGTGGTGATCCTGCCGACGTCGGTCAGCTACGATCCGGTGACAAATAAAGCAGTCCTGACCTTCGCTCAGCCGCTCTCCAGCTACGGAGACCGCGCGGAGACGTTCCGGCTTCGCGTCGGATCCGAGGAAGTGGTTCCCAACAGTTCCGCCCCCAGCACCCCAACGGTTATCACTCCAGCAGCCGATCCAGGCGATACCCTGGTCAGCTCCACCGACCTGGGAACGCTCGCAGGTTCCTCCTCCTTCATCCTCCGCGAAGAAGTTCGCGCAGGTAGCGGTCGCGCCCTTCCCGATTACCCAGGAAGCAATTTCGATCCGGGCCATCGGGACATCCAGGACGAAAGCCATCAGGAAGGTAGCCCTGATGCCGATCCGGATATCACGGTCCTCACCTACACGTTCGCGCTAGGCAGGTCCTACGGTGTCGACACATCAGGTCGACCATTGTTCTCCACCATCAGCCCCGATCAGATGCAGCGGGTTCGTGAGATCTTTGAATTCTACGCAGCGCAGATGGGGATCAACTTTGTAGAGACCGAGGGAGCCGGTGATCTGACGGTCGTCGTTGGCGATATGGCTCCTTTGAACCAGCAGAGTGGCCCCGGCGGGGTGATCGGTGTCGCATCCTCTTCCCTGGCGATCATGGATTACGCAGAAGCTTGGGACAACACCTTTGGATTCGGCGCGAATATCCCGAATACGCAAAGCTTTTTCATGGTCGCCATGCACGAAATCGGCCATATGCTCGGCCTGGGACACACCTACGAACAACCGATCGGTACCGTGATGGGATCGGATGCAACATTCCCATCGCCCGAGGAGTGGTTCTTCCCAGGTGACGTCGATGTGATCCATGGACAGCATCTGTATCGCCCGGACAACCGGGATGTCGACATCTATCGGTTTGCAGTGCCTGCGGGAGAAAAGGGTGCCATTCACCTGGAGACCCTTGCCGATCGACTTTCTCAATCCAGCCAGGCCGATACCCATCTGACCTTGATGGAACGAACTCCAACGGGTCTGAAATTGCTGGCCGTCAACGATAACTACTTCGGTAAAGATTCGTTCATCCGCCTGGATCTGGACAGTGCGGCGACAGACCGCGAATTCTTTGTGGCGGTAACGGTCCGTGGCAATGCAAACTTCAACGCTCTGGCGAAGGACACCGGTAGCGGTGGCACGACATCGGGCAATTACGAATTGAGGCTCGAGTTCCGTTCCACTCTGGTTCCCCAAATCGTCGATTCGACCAATACACCGCTCGATGGCGACGGCGACGGCACTGCTGGTGGAAATTTCAATTTCTGGTTCCGGTCGGCCCCCGAGTCTTCGACTCAGGCGCCTGGGGCACCGAAGACTCTATTTGTCGACAAGGGCTACACGGGGGCCATCTCCAATGGTTCCCTGGCTCAGCCTTTCCGATCGCTGCCACAGGCAATCGCCGCTTCGCGTGAGGGAGACATCATCCGCGTCGCCGGAAGTCTTGGAGCTGATGGTCAGTTGCTGACCACACGGGACAATCCCGCCTACGAAATCGGTACGGGCGGAACAGGGAATGCAACGCTGTCGGATGGCAAGAGCCTTGAGGTGCCTAAAGGCGTGACGTTGATGATCGACGCTGGAGCCATCTTCAAGATGGGAGGTTCGGCGATCATTGCGGGAAGCTCCGACGCTTCAACCGATCGCAGTGGCGGTGCGGTGCAGGTGCTGGGAACTCCCATCAGCCCCGTGTACTTCACCAGCTACAAAGATGAATCGCTGGGTACCGACACCAATCCACTGGCCACGGTACCTGCTCCCGGTGACTGGGGAGGTATCGAGACGCGACTGGACGTCGATCGAGCCCAGGGTCGCCGAGACAGGGAGAGGGAAGGGGTTTTCCTGAACTACATTGCTTTTGCCGACATGGCTTACGGTGGGGGTCAGTTCGGTCAAGGTTCGCTCAGCCGCGTCATCACTCCAGTCCAGATGACCGAATCGCGCGCCACGCTGTTGAACAACCGGTTCCGCAACAACGCAGACGCTGGGATTTCGGCCGACCCCAATAGCTTTGAGTACACCACGTTCTCGGAGCCACGCTATCACATCGACGAGGAATACTCGTTGGACTACAACCGAGTTGGGCCGGTGTTGCAGGGGAACCGATTCGAGAACAACTCGATCAATGCCCTCCGCATCCGAATCGATACGCTCGCCGGTCAGGCCCTGAAGCCCCTGACGCTTAGCGCCAGACTGGACGACACCGACATCACCTATTTCCTGGGTGAGAATCTGATCATCCAGGGGACTCCAGGGGGACCGATTCTGGAAACGGTCCGACCCGACCTGACATTGATCCAACAAAATCCGTCGACCACCACCACTGGCTCACTGATCGCTGGTGAGACGTACAACTACGTCATGACCTACGTCGACATCGATGGCGGTGAAGGGGTTGCCAGCCTTCCCACCAGCGACATCACCACCACAGGTACTGGGGCCATCGTCCTGACTCAGCTTCCAGCTGCAACGGGCAGCTTTGTCGCGCGCCGCCTCTGGCGCAGCCAACCAGGTGGCTTTGGTCCGTATGAACTGGTCGCGCAGCTCAACAAGGATGCTGTTTCCTATACAGATATCGGTATCTCGTTGGGTGGGGCTCTCGATCCGACGCCCGACACCAGTTTCCGTGCTCGCCGAGATGCCAGCTTGGTGATCGACCCAGGGGTAGTGATCAAATCGCTGGGTGCGAGGATTGAACTTGGGATTCGGGGCAACTTGATTGCCGAAGGATCGAAGGCTGAGCCGATCATTTTCACCAGCCGCCTGGACGACCGATATGGTGCAGGTGGAACGCTGGACACGAACAACGACGGAGCCGCCTCGGTTCCCTCCCCCGGCGATTGGTCGGGGATCGTTGCACGGCATCTTTCGACATTGAGCATCGACACATCGCTGATCACCCATGCCGGTGGCGTCAGCAGCGTACCGGGTGGATTTGCGACGTTCAATGCACTGGAAATCCATCAGGCGACGGCGAGACTTTCGCGGTCAGTACTCGAGTCGAATGCATCGGGAGCGTTTGGTCCGGGATCGACCAATCGAGATTCCCGCGGACCCAATGACGACGCAGTTATTTATGTCGTCGGATCGCAGCCGATTCTGATCGACAATATCATCCGCAACAATGCATCGACCGACACCGCTGCCATCAGCATCGACGCCAACAGCCTCAAAGCGACTTCGGTCGTCGATTCAGGCAATCAGATCGGAGTGGCCGAGTTTGCCGACTACGGTCTTGGCAATATGGGACCGTTGGTCCAAAAGAATCGTCTGGGCAACAACGCGATCAACGGCATGCGGGTACGCGGTGCCACGCTGACCACCGAATCGATCTGGGACGACACCGATATCGTGCATGTCCTGCAATCCTCGGTGATAGTTCCCGACTTCCATACCTACGGTGGCTTGCGTTTGCAGAGCAAAGTCAATGAAAGTTTGGTGGTGAAACTGCAGGGCAGCACCGCTGGATTTGAAGCCACAGGTCGGCCACTGGACATGCCAACTCGCATAGGTGGAAGCTTGCAGGTCATCGGCTCTCCTGGCTTCCCGGTTGTCCTGACTAGTTTGCTGGACGATTCCATCGGGGCAGGTTTTGATCCCTCAGGTCGCCCCCAGAGCGACACCGATGGGTCGGGGACGACCGTTGGCCAACCGGGCGACTGGCGCAGCATCCGCATCAGTCCCTACAGCAACGATCGCAACGTCGACACGACGTTCGAACTGGAAGCAGACAAGATTCAGGATCGAGCGGTCAACGACATTCCTGACAACGCCCAGGAACTGGGACAGCTGTCCGATACGCTGCGCGGTGGCGACGAAAACCTAAGACTCGGCTTTTCCGTCCATGGAACGATTGCAGCACCATCCGACCTGGATGTTTATCAGTTCACCGCAACCGCTGGAACGATGGTCTGGATCGATGTCGACCGGACCAGTGGTGGACTCGATTCGGTCGTGGAGCTGATCGATCAGAACGGCCAGATTCTCGCCCTCAGCGACAACAGCCTGGATGATTCGATCTCCGGGACCGCTCTGTATGACTCAGGTGTGCTTGGAACCAAGCGTGTCCTTCCGATGGACACTTCGATTTTTGCTTACCGCAACGCTCTTATTCCTGAAGCCTCGATCGATTTCCAATCGGTCAATCCGCTCGATGCAGGAATGCGTCTGGTGCTTCCAGGCGTCGCCGGCTCGATCAATCCCTATTTCATCCGAGTTCGTAGCAGTAGCTTGGCGCCAGATGCTACCGCTTCGGATCGTCTCTGGGATCCAGCCGAAGTGCGAAGTGGCATCACGATCGGGGCCTACCGGATGCAACTGCGTCTACAGCAGACCGACGAAGTCGGCGGCTCCACCGTACGCTTTGCCGATGTCCGATTTGCGACCAACGGAATCGAACTCCTGGGACAGCCGCTCCATTCACCGCTTCTTGGTGAGACCGGTGAGCGACCGGATCCAGCAGGGAATCCGAACGAACAACCCAACGGCGCGACGCCGATCGGCAACATCGCCAATTCGGATCGGTCTGGCATCTCCATCGCCGCTGCGCTGACCGCGCGGACCGATGTGGACTGGTTCCGCTTCAGCATCCAACGCGACTCGATCCAGACACCCGGTGACAAGCATATCGCCACGACGTTCGACATCGACTATGCGGACGGTCTGGGACGCCCGGATACGACGTTGTGGATTTTCCGAGATGGTGCATTGGGACCGGAACTTGTCCTTTTGGCGACCGATTCCGACATTGCCGATGACCGCGCGCGACCCGGTCAGGGAGCCGATGCGGACGATCTTTCCCGAGGCACTTTCGGCTCCCGCGATGCATTCCTGGGAAGCGTTGAACTGCCGGATGGCGATTATTTCGTTGCCGTCAGCAATTCCAGCCTTGCTTACAATCAGATGACGCAATTCTCATCGGCCAACACAACCGCGCCCAACTTGCGTGTGGAGCCGCTGGATGGGTTCACTCGATATTCGGAAGACCGCTTCGACAACGTTGCTCCGGAAACCGCTTTTGGTCCCAAGTCGGTTGCATTCACCGGTTCAGCCGCCGATGTAGTCCCGTGGACTCTCTCCGATGTGACCTTGTTCACTGCAAGAAACATCGGTACCAACGGGCAGTTTTTCTATGTCAATCCGCTCACCGGGGTCTTCGAAGCGAACGTATCGGACACCAACACGTTCCGAGCGATCGAAGATCTGGCGGTTCAGCCCAATGGGACGGTCAAGGCTTTCGAGTATTCGTCGGTGCAAGGCACCGCCTCAGACGCCAACTCCGGTACATTTTTCACGATCGATGGTGCCGACACCGGAACGGTGCTCGGCAACTATTCGAATTCGGGTATTCAAACCTTCCAGGGGTTCCCAGATCCGAACGATCCGGCAGCGGCATGGACAGTCGAACAGGCGGAGAACGGCAATGGTCGTATCGGTCACGGGATGAGGTTTACAGCGATTGGTTATGGGAACTTTGGTCAATTGGGAATGTTTGGTGTCGCGTCGCGCGGCAACGGAGAGACCACCTACCGTTCCGTGAATGTCAATCCTACGGACGGCTCGGCTTCCAGTGGCCCTTTGCGGCCCGCCAACAACATTCTTTATCAGTTGGACCCCAACACGGGGTTCCCGGTTTCATTCGCCGGCGCAGCAAATCGAGGTGGTGCCTTCCGGGCTCAAGGGGCTGGTACTCAGATCCGCGAGGCAGGTCGTTTCAACACGAACAATGTGATCACCGGTATCGCTTCAATCGATCAGATCCTCTACGCCGTCTCGGACGCCGGGGAGTTTTTCGTCGTAGACCCGACCTCGATCATTCCTTCGGAGAATTTTGAATTCGGTCCATCCTATGCGGCATTCAACCTGGGTGGACCTCAGACCATTCTGAGGGACGACAACGGAGATCCGATCGAGTTCACCAGCCTCAGCGCCGGTCCACGCAACGTTTCCGAAGGACGATACGCTCAGACGCTCTTTGGCGTGACCGCTACAGGGGAGCTCTATGCATTCGATATCGAAGGGAACTTGGCACCGGTATTCACCCGCGGACGGAGCAGCATTCAGGTTCCGGCTGGAATTTCGGGAATCGATTTTTCGGCGATGGACGAGAACCTCTGGCACCTGACCGACCAGCGTGCGGCCGATGCAGGACACGGCCAGCAAAGAACCTTCAATGGCAGCCGAACAAGTCCTCAGGGCGGTGGCGGCAACAGCCTCCGTTTCGGTTTCCCACAAAACCCAGGAAACTATCTGCAGGGAGACTGGACTGGGATTTATGACCTCCCCGGACAGCAGGGCACCTACGACATGCCCGGTGGTGCCTGGGGTGCAATGGAAAGCCAGTTGATCGATCTGCGCGGGTACTCGGCCGACGATCAGCCGATGCTCTATTTCAACTACTTGCTCCAGACGGAAACCAAGAACAGTCCGAACAATGACGGCGACAACTGGATGCGCGATGCCTTCCGCGTCTACGCTGGCACGCCCGATGGGCAGTGGATCCTGCTGGGGACCAACAATTCGTCCAACGATAACAACTACAACAACGGAAACAATGAATTCGACCCCGGTGTGTCGCTGTACACCGATGCCTTCGGGAAGAACTACAAGGCTCAGGAAGTCTTTGATACGGGCGAACCAGGCTATTCGGGCAACTGGCGGCAGTCCCGCATCTCCCTGGCCCCGGTCGCTGGCATGCAAGATGTCCGCATTCGATTCGAATTCTCTTCTCAGGGCGACATGCGCAGCGGGGATCCGGTGCGCGGAGGCGTCGAGCTGATGGCCGTGGTACCAACCGCCCTGGTCGATGGCGATACATTCTCCGTGCTCAATGTCGAAGACGGAAGCAACAGCACCTTCGAATTCGATATGGGGCTGGTCTTGAACATGCCCAGTGGTCAGAGCATCCCGGATGGGGCGACGATCACCGTGGAAGGGACCGTCTTCACGTTTGTCTATGCTGCTACCGGTGCCGCCAACGAAGTGGTGATCACTCCCGACATGACACCGCTGAATGTTGCCGGGGAGTTCCGAAAGGTCTTGGAACGCGCCTGCTTCGAGGTGCGAACCAACACGCTGTCACCGAACATTTTGAATATCAAGGGTGGTGCGACCTCCGCAGGCATCCATGCCGTTGGTGGTGGACTGGACAGCAATCTGATCCTAGGGTTCCCTGGAGTTTCCATCGGCAATGAGCCTGTCGACATCCACCAGGAGTACCCAGCCAACTACCTGACGTTGTTCGATGCGGTCAATAGCGATCCGAATTTCGCTGGCGGTCCCGCTCCCTCGCCGATTCTGCAGAACCCTCTCGACCTGCTTGGGGCACCCGACTACACGGGTGGCGCGGCCGAACCTTCGGCGACCAATACGGGAGCGTTCTCACTGGGCAATGGTGGCCAGGCAACGATTTCCCTCTTCCCCTTGTTCAATTGGTTCACTTCGTCGGGAGATTCCCGACCTGACCTGTTCATAAAGGAAGTCGGGCTTCCGGAAGATGTCTTTGTCGAGATCAGTGAAGACGGCGTCACCTGGATTTCGGTCGGTATGGTTGGTGGCTGCGTCGTCACCGTCGATTTGGATGCCTTCGGAATCACGCCGGATGTCCAGTACACGTTTATCCGACTGACCGACGACATCAACCAGGGAGACACCACCGGCGCCAGTGTTGGTGCCGATATCGATGCAGTGGGAACGTTCTTCAACGCCTACAACACCGAACCGCAGGCGCGTCTAGCCGTCCGTGATGCGATTCGCATCTCGCTAGCCCAGGCCCTGAACGTCGCAGGTCAGGAAGACAACATCGATGTCTGGGATGTCTACAACGATACGGTACGGCTCTATGGGTACCAGATCACCGACCTTGGGAAGCTGGGCGGTCTGATCGATCCACGAGCTGGCGACAGGTTTGAGAACGACCCACAGAACCGTCGCGATCAAAGGGCTCAGAACAATCGTTTCGAAGGGGTCTACATCGATGACATTCTGATCGGCTTCGCGGAACGTGGCGAAATGGTGTCAGGATCGGTGGTCGGTACGTTCAACAACTTTGATGTCAACTCTCTCTTGGCGGCTGGTGGATTGCCCTACACCGGGCAGTCGTTGCCGGTTGAACCGATCGAAACCGGAACATACCAACTGGAGATCCGTACCTCTGCAGAGTATGGAATCACAGGATCGCCGAACGAATTGAGTCTGTCACCATTGGCAGGCGCAAGAGCATTTGACACCAACGAGCGGCTCGCAAAGCAGTCGTCGATCGTAGTGAGCCAGGCCAGTGCCATACCCGATGGAACCACCTTCACACTCAGCGATGGATTCAACGAGGTGGTCTTCGAGTTCGATGTAACTACCTCGGGTTCGGATCGGGCATCCGGAGTTGCCCAGGGCCATGTCCGCGTTCTGATTGACCCTGGTTTCAACTCGGCCCAGGTGGCCGCTGCGATCCGTGATGCAATCAACATCCCATCGGTCCAGGCGCTGCTTTCAATTAGCGCATCGACCAACGACAAACTTCAGGTCAAGTCGTCGCAGGCAGCCATCGATTCCTCGATGGTCTACCTCCATGGCTCAGCCGCCGGCAATTTGATTGGCAGCACTGATCTGCCCGCCTCACTCTCCTTCTTCCTTTCCGGGGTCGATTCGGCGCTTGGTGAAGACCTGGGTGACAGCAACCGCTTGCGCGATCAAGGGCAGATGATTATCTCTTCCACCTTTGTTCGGGACAGCGCGCAGGTAGGCATCCTGGTCGACAGTGCCAACCGCAACCAGTTGCAACTCGCTGCCGACGTCGGTCCGCGACCGTACCCTGGAACACCACGTAACCTGCTGACGCTCAACACCGCCCTGCTAACGCCTGGAGCCGTGATCGTCAACAATGTTTTGGCCAACAACGGCGCTGGCGGTCTGGTGATCAGTGGCGACCAGCAGACCGGCCAGACCCCGGCGGCCCGCACGATCACCCGCGCGATCAACAATACAGTGGTGGGCAATGGCTCTGGCACCGGTATCCAGATCAACCAGGGTGCAGCTCCTGACCTGATCAACAACATCATCACCGGTTTTGCGACGGGTGTCGCCGTGGACACCGCCAGCACTGCAGTGACCGTTCTGGGAGCCAACCTCTTCAAGTCCAACTCCACGAATGTTCAAGGACTTACAGGAGGCGGCAACGGCAGCTTCCCGATCTTCCTTGGCCCTAATGATCCACTCTTCACCAGTCTCACCAATGGCCGCTACTACCTGGCACCGTTATCGCGAGCCATCGATAGCTCGCTGGCCTCCCTGCAAGAACGGGCAGCCCTGTCGCAGGTGAAGAATTCGATGAGCCTGCCGAGCAGTCCGATGATATCGCCAAGTCGCGATATTGGTGGGCTGCTTCGCATTGACGATCCTGCTGTGAATACTCCGGGTGGTCAGGGACAGAACGTCTTCATCGATCGTGGAGCTGTGGACCGGACCGACTTCGTCGGCCCAACCGCAACTCTGCTGAATCCTCTGGACAATGACGCCGATCAGGTTGATATCGATCGCAACACCACCTATGTTCGATTGCTCGATGGCAATCTTTCCTACTTCTCGATCCTACTGGACGAGAGCCAAGGGACAGGTCCGGATCCTGCCACGGTGACGGCGCAGTCGGTGATGCTCACTGAAAACGGCAGACTCCTGATTCCCGATGTCGATTATGTCTTCGGATACAGCGTCAACAGCCGCGAGATTCGACTGACCCCCAATTCCGGCTTCTGGCGCCGAGACAGCGTCTACGAAATCACCCTGAATAACGCTCGGCGTCTTCAGATTTCGCCGACCGATGGACTGGGTGCCACCGATGGCAATCAGATGGTTGCCACACTGGCTGATGGATCGCAGGTATTCCTGGAATACGAGAGCGGCTACATTATTTCCGTGCCACGAACCTCCACCATCATCGTCCCGGCGACCGGATCGGGTCCGTCTGGCATTGTCGATGGCCAGAGGATTCGGATCACCAATGGCGCCACTGTCGGGAATTTTGAATTCGATACCGATGGAACGGTAAGCTCAGGCTTCCGTAGGATCTCGATTCCTCCCATCGGATCGGCCGGTCAGGTGCGGGATGCGATCCTCTCGGCTCTGCAGGCACCTTCCAACAGCGATTTGAATCTTGCACCCAAGGCGGTCGGCGCAGACCAGATCCATCTGGGAACGCTTGCGGTTCATACGGTCGATGTAAGCGCTGCATCTCTGCAGTTGGTAGGCGATGCAGGCGGGGTCACCGATGGACAGACACTGGTGATTACGCGAGCCGGTGGATCGCCGCTGAACTTTGAGTACGACCTGCCATCCGACGGACCGGTCGCCAGTGGACGTTTGCCGATCGCAATCGAGCGAAGCGATACTTACGACGACATCGCCCGCAAGACAGCTGCAGCTTTGTCCCTATACTTCACCGATGGATTCAGTCCGGTTACCGCCGTCGAAGGTGGTTTCGTTCACATCGGTGGCAAGCCAGGCGACGCGATCGTCACCTCAGGTTCCCGGCTTGCTCTCAGCGGGACGCCTGGGGTCACCGAGAGTCTCAAGCTCACAGTACCAACCGCAGGTGGTCCGGCTATCCCCGATGGGGCTCTCTTCTCCCTTCGCATCGGTACCACTTCGGTTGTCTTCGAATTCACCAAGGATTTGGTCGTCGGCACCGGCAATCAACCGATTTCGATCCGCAACACCGACACCGCCGATCAGGTGGCAGCGAAAATTGTTGCCGCGATCAACGTCGCTGGTCTGGGGCTGACTTCCCAGGCCAACGGACCGGTGATCACACTGAATGAACCGTTGGGAACGGTGCTGAATCTTCTGACTAGCGGATTGACCAGCACGGGAGTTCCCGGCGGCGCAGTACCGGTCAATTTCATTCCAGCGGCTACCTTTACCGAGGAATTGATGGCCGCGCAGTGGGTCAACTCCCTGCGTCGCATCGGCCTGGGCGTTGATGCATTCCTGGTGGGCAACGAAACGGTCCTCGTCGATGGCGTGCAGCAGATCAGCGGTGTGCCAAGTATCGCAATCGATGCGATCCGCGATTACGCCGGAAATCCACTCCAGGCCAATCGCGCCAACTCGTTGACACAATTCACCATCGTCATGCCCGAAATGTCGCTGGACTACGGCGATGCCCCAGGAGCAGGCAGCCAGACGATGCAGAGCGACAATGGCTCGCGTCATGCAATTCTTCCTGAAGATGAGCCGTTGCTGGTGCTTGGTCAGTGGGTGGACGCCGATGTCGACGGACAGCCGGATTCAAGCGCCACCGGGGACGATTACGATTCGTTGATGGCGGGAACATTGCCACTGTCGGTCGGTACGACGGGGCCGGCCGTCCTTAGGATGCCTGGGCCTGCCGGCCTAGTTGGAAGCACGATCGTCATTCGCGATCCGGCTCGCCATGTGGTCACATTCGAGTTCACTAGCAGCGGCAGCGCCAGCATTCCCGGCGCCATCGCAGTCAACCTCACGGGAACCGTCAGTCCGACGGACGTCGCGACCCGACTGACCGCAGCTGTTCTAGGAGCGCTGACTTCCGGAAGGATCGACGATTTGATTCCGATCCAACGCGGCGAGGTCGTCGATCTGGGTGGAACCCCTGAGCACCTGTTCGATCTGTCGAACGCATCGACTGTTCAGCGCGTTCAGACCGGATCGCTCAGTCTCCTCGGCTCCTCGAATATCAGCGACTATGCCGACGGCCAAACCTGGACGATTCAGGACGGGGCAGGTGGGACCGTTACGTGGGAACTCCACGACAGCTCGACCGGACCAGTTTCGGTAGCGGTGGGCAACCTCCCCTTCGCTGTCGATCTTTCGGTTGCCAGTGCCGCTCAGGTGATGCAGTCGCTGCAAGCGGCCATCGTCCAGGCAATCAGCAGCAGGCAGGTCAGCCTTCCTTCCCCAACGCTCAATGGAACACTCCTGACGATAGCCGCCGATGACGAGGATGGTGTTCGTTTCACCGAAATCTTCAACAGCCGCGCCAATCCAACCCCTGTGGTGGTCACTTCGTCCGGGACCGGCATGTTGGATGCGTGGTTCGACTGGAACAATGACGGCGACTTCCAGGATGCGGGAGAGCAGATGCTCAAGAGCGCTCCGGTACGAGCCGGTGACAACACGTTCCTGATCCTTCCGCCGGCATCGACTAGTACTGGTTTCCTGGCTGCACGTTTCCGCCTGAGCGCCACCGGGGCCTTGCTGACCAATGGGGTTGGAATCGGCGGCGAAGTGGAAGATTATCTGATCGAAGTTCTGCCGGGGACCCCGCCTGTAGCGGTTCCTGACACCTACGAGGTCGATGAAGACCAAGTGTTGGTGGTGGCTCCGATCGGCATACTGACCAACGATACCGACGCGGATGCGTCGACAACGTTGACGGTCTACGACAGCGATCCGCTGGTGGCGGGGATTCAGCCCGAGCGATCGACGGAGCATGGATCGCTGCAGCTGAACGCCGATGGCAGCTTCACTTACACCCCAGATGCCGACTACTTCGGCACCGACTCGTTTGTCTATTACGCATACGACGGGCGGATGAAGAGCAACTTGCCGACGACAGTGGTGATCAATGTAAGGCCAGTCAACGATGCGCCCACCGCTGTCGATGACACGGCCTCTATGATCGAAGACACCACGATCGTCCTGCCCGGATCCTCGATCTGGGGCAATGACATCAAGGGCCCTCCAAATGAATCGGTGCAGAATTTCCGTCTGGTAGGCGCAGTCCTAGTCGATGCCAATCAGGGCGGAAATCTTCAACTGGACACAACCCGAGACGAACTTCGCTACACCCCCAGAGCCCATCAGAACGATCGTACACAGGGACCGATTTTGATTCGCGTCACGGTCGAGGACTATGGCCCTGCGGGCGGAGATGCCAACCCTCTGCGATCGACCGCAACCCTGACGATCCATATCGCTGAAATCAACGACCCACCGACATTCTCGATGCCTACTTCGCACTCCAGTCGCGAAGATCAGGGACTGGTGACTGTAACGAACTTCATCACATCCATCCTGCCTGGTCCGGCTGAAGCGACGGACGAAGTCTCGATCGATCAACAGAAAGTCGCTTTCCGGGTACGAGCCTTCCAGCCAAGCCTCTTTGCAGTCCAGCCGACGATCAGCGCTGACGGAACATTGACCTATCAACTGGCTCCGCACATCAACAACAACAATCCGCCTCCTGCAGCCGATCTGCGGGTTGAAGTGATCGCCGAGGACGATGGAGTGCGCACTCCGCCGCCAAACGATCACGAAGCGGATGCCAGGGTTTTTGTCATCAACGCCAGTCCGGTAAATGATGCTCCGGAATTCACGCTCAATTCCTTGATCGTCAATACAACCGAGGACTCCGGACCGCAGACGGTAACTGGTTTCGCAACTGGCATTCTTCCTGGGCCTGCTGGTGCAGCCGATGAAGCCAATCAGTCGCTTGAGTTCCTGGTGGTGGTACCAGCCAACGAACAGTCGGCCTATTCCCAGCTTCCAGCAATCAACCCAGCTACCGGCAACCTGACCTACCAGCTTGCTCCAGATGTCAACAGCCGTTTCCCAGGCTTGACACTGACCTTCACGGTTCAACTGCGAGACGCTGGGCCGAATGTTCCTCCTCATGACGTCAACGTCTCTGGGGTATCGACAGTCACTATCCGAGCGGCCGAGATCAACGATGCACCTGGCTTTAGCATCCCAAGTCCGGTAGTCAACGTGCTGGAGGACAACGAAGCCCAAACTTCGGTCACCCAGACAGTGATCCCTAACTTCGCGACCAACATCACCTTCGGACCACCGACAGCGCTCGATGAACCGATCTTCCAGACGCTCTCGTTCAATATCCTCAGCAATACAAACCCAACCCTCTTCTCTTCGGCGCCAACGATCGATGCTGCGGGTACTTTACGGTTCGTCACGGCAAAGGATCAGAATGGGCAGGCGGTAATCGTCGTCCGTCTGGAGGACAGCGAATCCGGGGTCGCACCGAATCAGAACCTCTCCCCGAACAGAACTTTCACGATCAACATCAGTCCGGTGAACGACGCTCCGGAGTTCACGATTCCAGCCACTGCACCTGCCGTTGAGGACCAGGGTCTGGTTCGGATTCCAGGCTTCGCAACGAATATGCGTCCAGGACCCAATACGGCGTTCGATGAGCTGAACACTCAGACCTTTACGGTCAACGTGACAGCTCGTGATCCCTCGAAGTTTGTCGTGCAGCCTTCGATCGATGCGACTGGCACTTTGACATTCCGAACGGCTGCTGATGTCAACAGTTCTGCGGCGTTCAATCCTCTGGAAGTCGATGTCTTCCTAGTGGATGACGGCCCCTCGAATTCTCCCAATGTCAATCAATCGGTCACCAAAACGTTCCGTGTTGTTCCAACGCCCGTCAACGACGCTCCTCAGTTCACATTGCCCAATCGGCAATTGACGATCATCGAAGATCGCGAGGAGTTCCTGGGCATCGTCAACTCGTCCTTCGTCGGTTTTGCCACGAACGTTCTGCCGGGCCCTGCGACCGCGATCGACGAAGTGAGTCAGTCGCTGACGTTTGACGTCACGAACAGTGCACCTGAACTTTTCTCTGTCCAGCCTCGCATCGAGGTCGTCAACGGCTCTGGAACCCTGGTCTTCAAGACGGCTCCGAACAAGAACGGACGAGCGACAGTCGTGGTGCGATTGAGGGACAACGGTGCCTCCTCGCCCGCCCCCAACAGCAACACCTCTGGCGAGCAGACGATCACGATCACCATCGATCCGATCAATGATGCTCCCCTGTTCGACATTCCAGCGACTCTGGTGGTCGACGAAGACGCCGGTGTCCGGACGGTGAGCGGTTTTGCGACCAATATTCAGCGTGGCCCTGCGGGTGCCGACGATGAAAGCGTCCAGGAGGTGACCTTCTTCGCAGAGGCCCTCGATCCAACGGCTTTCGAAATTCAGCCTACGATCGAGGCTAATGGCAACCTGACCTTCAAGACCGCCAAGGACGTCAACAACAACACCCCTGGCAAGGATCTTCGGGTTCGCGTCTACTTGGTCGATAACGGCCCCAGTGCACCACCACCCAATACCAACCGATCGGTCGACAAGACGGTGTCGCTGGATATCCGGCCCGTCAACGATCCGCCGATCCCTGGTCCGCATGTGGTGAACATCGCCGAAGAAACGTCGATCGTGATCCAGTCGGCAGACATCCTGGCGACCGACCTTCCCGGCCCGATCGACGAGCTGGGACAGAATTTGCGCATCACGCAGGTGGAGCGCACTTCGGATCGTGGAGGCACCATCAGTCCAACCTTTGCTGGCGGTGCAATCACTTCATTCCGATACACCCCAGGGACCAACGTCGTAGGATTCGATACATTCCGCTACGTCGTGACCGACGATGGCAACCCCAATCGAAGCGCGACCGGCACGATCACCATCACCATCGATGGGGTCAATGATCCGCCTCAGTTCACAGCAGGCCCGGCGCTGATCACCGTCAACGAGGATGCATCGGCAGTTACCCAGCCTTGGGCAACCAATATTCTACCAGGGCCGGCCGGTGCGATCGACGAAGCAAACCAGACCGTATCCTTCGTCGTTACGGCAACTCCTTCCTCGCTGTTTTCTCAGGGTCCGGCGATCGACAGCAATGGTGTCCTGACCTTCACACCAGCTCCTGATGCCAATGGCACCGCGCTGGTCGAAGTGCAGGCGGTAGATTCCGGATCGAACGTTCCACCAAGCCAGAACAGTTCGGCCAAGGTGACGCTGACGATTCAAATCAACCCGGTCAACGATCCCCCGGTGTTCACTGCAGGTGCCAACGTGAGGGTCAATGAAGACAGCGGTGCGTATTCCGCAGCCTGGG
>JBIINB010000214.1:0-5805 GCA_044337705.1 Pirellulaceae bacterium
ACTGCGGTGTCGCAGCAGCTGGTGTCACATCCGCTGCCCTTGCCGCCAAGCATGCGGCTGAGCAGATCGATCCCGAAGCTTTGGTTACAGAGGCCAGCGCCAAGAACCAAAGAACCAACCAACATGTTCCATTTCATCGAACCACATCTCCCTATACGATGAATTTCTGATTCTGAACCTTCTTGCGTTGGGTGCAGTTTGGAGTGAAGACCGGTTCCGACGCACGAAGCTGCTGCCGAAATCGCCCTCCTATCCCGGTAGGCTGACAGATTCCGCACTTGCCATGAATCTGCCCCTTCGTGTTACCCTTCGATGCCCACTCAACTTTGGGTCAAGTCAGGCAACCGCGTCTCCCCTCGCTGTAATCGCTACTGAAGATCCAGCACCGGCCAAGTCATCCTCAACCTGATCAGCATTCCGGTGGCTAACTCAATCCCGTCCCGATCCCAAGTCCACCCTCCAAAAGGCTTCTTCGGTGTTCGGGCTCTCTGGGTATCGGAACGGTTCTTGACCTCCTTGAGATCGGTGGATTCCTTTTTTGATCTGAGGAGAGTCCTTCGCCGGCGATTCAAGCCATTGAGAGTTTCGTTCAGGTAAGATGTAGCGATCACGCGGCCGAAAATTCTTCGTAGTTTGCCAATTGCCTGTGGTCGACATGCCTTCATCGCTGGCAAAGTTTGCCAGGATTCCATATCCTGTTTGTTCGTTACGTTGCGCTCAATCGCAACAGTGTTGTGTCCGTCGGCGGCCAAGCCTTGGCCGTTACGGGATAGGGCGAGTCGTTTGGTCCGAATGGGTCCAAAGAAAAGCCAATTCGCGATGGCCCGATATTTTTTTGGTGCCGGCGGGTCTTTTGATTCAAGTTCAGCCGAGTCAATTGCACTGGAAGAACATGCCATCGCAACCCAAGATAGAAGCGACCTTGGGGGGCGAAGGGCCAAGCCGACTTGATCGCTTTCCCCAAGTATCCTGTCAGCCAGCCGCCTGATAATCCATTGTCCTTGTCACAAGAAAGCATCATGCCTTTGAAAGTTCTCGATGTTGGCAACTGTGGCCCCGATCACGCCGCCATCAGCAGGCTGCTCACCAGTCGCTTCCAGGCCGAAGTGCTGCAGGCCGATCAGGCGGCCGATGCCCTGCAAACAATCGCTCAAAACCCCATCGCTCTGGTGCTGGTCAACCGCAAACTCGATATCGATTACAGCGATGGCATGGAGGTGATTCGCGCGATCAAGGCGGATCCCAAGGGAAGTCAGATCCCAGTGATGCTTGTCTCCAACTACCCCGAAGCGCAGCAGGAGGCGATGGCTATTGGCGCGATCGAGGGGTTTGGCAAACTGGCTCTCCAGGCCCCGGAGACCGTCGGCCGACTGGAACGTGCCTTGGGAATGGCATCCAAGCCATGAATCCTCCCTCAGCCATGCTAGTGCTTCTCTCCATTCTCGCCGGCTGCGCCCTGGCCGCTCAGCCAGGTGCCAACGGCACGCTGGCCAAGGTGTTAGGGCATCCACTTCGCGGGGCCGTGGTCAGCTTCACCATCGGATGGGTGGTGCTGCTGGGACTGGCGATCTTCCTGCAGGTAGGATTGCCCAGGTGGCAGCAAGTCCGCTCGGTTCCCTGGTGGGGATGGACCGGAGGTTTTTTTGGTGCCTGGATGGTGACAGTCTCTCTGCTGGCAGGCCCGAAGATGGGTGCCACTTTGTTCTTTGCCTTTGTCGTCTCCTCCCAACTGGTGATCGCTCTCCTTTTGGATCACTACGGTTGGATGGGCTATCAACCGATTCCTGTCACCTCGGGAAGACTGTTAGGTATCGGACTTTTGATCGCTGGATTGATCACTGTCCACCTCTCCACAGCTCGTTCGCGAGTCGATCGGGTGCAGGCGGTCCAGGGGGAAAGTGGCAAAGCCGAATCGCTCGAGTCACAAGAAGTTGTGTCGATCGATCGAATGCGCCAGCAAACGGAAAAGTAGACCCGCGAAGGGGAAGAAGGTGCCGGGATGATGCGCACGATGGTTCCAGCTTTCCTGAAGGTCCTTCTGACGCTCCTTTCGGCTTTCGGTATGCACAGCCAGAGCCGCCGGCTGGAAGCGGCATCGCCCCGACTCAATGTGCTCCTTATTCTTGCCGACGACCAGCGGGCCGATACGATTGGGGCACTTGGGAATCCCCACATTCAGACCCCTCATCTCGACCAATTGGTGACAGGGGGTCTGTCGTTCCGGCGGATGTACATGCAGGGCAGTGGCAATCCAGCTACCTGCATTCCGTCCCGCGCGATGCTGCTTTCTGGCCGCCCCCTTTTTCGACTCGACCCGACGCTTAAGTCAACCGATACCTGGCCGGCTGCGATGGGGAGAGCGGGGTACCGAACGTTTCTGACGGGCAAGTGGCATAACGATCTTGGCGTCATCGCAAGAGATTTCCAGACGGCTCGCGATGTCTTCCTGGGTGGGATGAGCGACCCCATGAGGGCGCCTTTAAGGCAGCTTCTGGAAGGTAGGCTGTCGGAACCGGAGCCGGCTGGGAGGCACTGCTGTGAACGCTTCGCCGACGCGGCGATCGAATTTCTGAAAGAGGCGCGAGCGGACCAGCCGTTCTTCTGCTACCTCCCCTTCGCCGCTCCACACGATCCCCACATCGTCCCGAAAGATTTTCCGGTGCGCTATCCAGCCGACGCTCGGATGCTCCCCGACAACTTCCAGCCGATTCATCCCTGGGATAACGGGGAGATGACGATACGGGATGAAGCGCTGCTCCCGTGGCCTCGAACGCCCGAAGCGGTGCAGGAGATGAATGCCGAGTACTGGCGCTACGTCAGCTATCTGGACCATCAGGTGGGACGGGTTTTGGAGGCGCTCCAGCAATCGCCTCATGCCGAGAACACCCTGGTGATCTTCACGGCTGACTCAGGGGTAGCCCGTGGCAGCCACGGACTGATCGGCAAGCAAAACTGCTATGAACATTCGTTACGCGTCCCCTGCATCGTTTCGGGCCCCGGGCTTCCTAAAGGAAAGACCACCGATGCGCTTTGCTATCTGTATGATCTGCTGCCGACCGTGGGGGCCTTGTGTGACGTTCCACCCCCCGAAGGAAGCGAAGGGGTAGCGATGGACCAGGTCGTGCGCCATCCCGGCTCTTCAGATCCCAACTCACTGGGATCCAGCTCACCCGATCCGGCCTCCCAGGGACGAACTTCCCTTGTCTTCGGTTATCGCGAGGACCAGCGAGCCTGGTGCGATCGACGTTGGAAGTTGATCCGGTATCCGAAGATTGACGTGACGCAGTTGTTCGATCTTCAAGAGGATCCATCGGAGAAACGGGATCTGTCGGGGCTGCCTGAACATCAGCAGCAAAAGACAGAGTTGCTTCAGAGGATGGCAGAAGAACTGGCCGATTTGGGAGATTCGGTCTCTCTCGATGGTCCTGTCACTCGTCCGGCCAAGTGGACGCCTCCCACCCGTTGATCGGCTAGCTTTCAGAGTGACTCGAGATCCAAGAGGTCACTCGGAGCGTCCTTCCCGCTTTTCCCGCCACCCGGGTTTACGCTGCCTTGCTTTGGGATGATGCTTTGGTTTGCTGAGCGGATCGAATTCGGGGAGGGTCACCTGCAGTGGCCTTCTGGCAGCTTGGACGCGGATCGCTTTGAGCTCCTTGCGGTCGATTCTGGCCAGTTCATCCAGTTCGTACTCGACCATCTGACCCTCCAGCCATTTTTCCGGATCGTCGGTTTTCTCGACGATCGAGAAATGAAAGAAGATATCGTCGCGAAACTCATCCGAGTGGATGAAGCCGAAGTGTCGATCGGTGACAACGCGAACCACAGTGCCTACGCGCATCGGGATGGTTTCCTGGTGGGAAAGGGAAGGTGGTTGGCGAAGATCATATGTTGGATTCTTCAGGAAGTCGCTGGAGCGATTTTAGGTCAGCGGGCTTTTCGTTCCAGCAGGATGCGGAGCATGCGACGGAGCGGTTCGGCGGCGCCCCAGAGCAGCTGGTCTCCGACGGTGAAGGCGGAGTAGAAGTTGGGGCCGATCGAAAGCTTCCGGATGCGACCGATCGGGACATGCAGGGTGCCGGTGACGGCGGCCGGAGTCAATTGCCGGATGCTCGATTCCTTCTCGTTGGGGATGACGCGCACCCAGTCATTGCCGCTGGCGATCGTGGCGATGACTTCCTCCAGCGGAAGATCATCACGCAGTTTGATCGTCAGCGCCTGGCTGTGGCATCGCATGGCACCGATACGGACGCAGAGGCTTTCAATCGGAATGTGCTGTGGTCCCTGGAGTGGCAGCCCGAGGATCTTGTTGCATTCAGCGTCCCCTTTCCATTCCTCGCGCGAGGTGCCATTGCCCAGATCCTTGTCGATCCAGGGGATGAGGCTTCCTGCCAGTGGGACTCCGAAGTGCGCGACAGGAAACTGTGGGTCGCGTAGGGCTGCCGCGACGGCGCGGTCGACCTGGAGGATCGACGCGGCGGGATCGGCCAGCAGAGGTGCTGCGGCCTGGTGCGCCGCCTGCATCTGCTGCAGCAGTTCCCGCATGTTGGCGGCTCCTGCCCCCGAGGCGGCTTGGTAGGTCATGGCGGTAATCCATTCGACCAATCCTTCGCGGAAAAGACCTCCCAGCGCCATCAGCATCAGCGAGACGGTGCAGTTGCCACCGACAAAATCTCTGGTTCCCGAATCCAGCGCCTGGTCGATGACTGAGCGATTGACGGGATCGAGGATGATGACGGAAGAGTCGGCCATACGGAGGGTCGAAGCAGCATCGATCCAGTACCCCTGCCAGCCAGCCTGACGCAGGCGCGGGTGGATGCTGCTGGTGTAATCACCCCCTTGGCAACTGAGGATCGCATCCATCGGCATCAGCGCATCGATCTGGTTGGCGTCCAGCAAAGGTTGCTCCCCGAGCGGTGCCTTCCCCCCGGCGCTCGAAGTACTGAAGAAATAGGGCTCGATCGCCTCCCAGTCCTTTTCGGCGTGCATGCGGTCCATCAGCACCGATCCGACCATGCCGCGCCATCCAATCAGTCCAACTCGCATCGTCCCTTAGATCCTGTCTATCCTAGTTTTCAAAAACATCGTGTGGTTTTCCGTCGGCGATGGCAGAGGGGGGCCATTCGCCGGGTGTTGTCACTTCGAAAGATCGTGGAGTACCTTTTCGATGATGTCGCAGGCCATATCGATATGGGCCAGCGTTGTGATGCCAGGTGGCGGCAGGAATCGGATGCGTGTCGGATCGCTCCCAGCGACAAAACTCATCAATCCTGCATGGAACATCTTCTCCACCATCGTCTTGGCAGCTTCAGACGATCCGTTGCCGGGTGTGAAGGCGATCATCATCCCTTCGCCGTAGGGACCGGAGATTTTTCCGGGGTATTTTTGAGACAACGATTCCAGCTTGCCGGCGAAGTAGCGATGCCGCTGCATGTTCCAGCCATTGGGCCCAAAGCACTCGCTTTCCTGAAGATGGTCCAGCGTCGCAAGGCCAGCGGCGAAGGCGGACGAACTGGCGGTGAAGGTCTGGCTGAGCACCGGTCCTTTGGGCTGAAGGCTGGATCGATACAGCGTCGCGCAGACCTGCGTGATCTTTCCGATCGTCACAATGTCGGCGAATTCATCCAGCTTGAAGTGTTGGAATGCAAACGGCTGGCTCAATCGCGAAAACGTCTGCACCTCGTCGAAAATGATCAGAATCCCCTGCTCCCGGCATGGTTCCACCAGCGCATGGAAGTAGTCCTCGGTCCCTGGATAGTAGCCCCCTTCTCCCGCCACCAGTTCCATCCACAGCGTGGCGTACTGGCC
>JBIINB010000215.1:0-5753 GCA_044337705.1 Pirellulaceae bacterium
ATTGTTTGAGGGTTTGGTTCGGTGACGAATATCTATGTTGGAAACCTGTCGTACCGCGCAACGGAAGAAGAACTTCGGCAGGCTTTCGGCCAGTATGGCCAGGTGAGCGGGGTCAGTATTATTTCTGACCGGGAAACGGGGCGATCTCGGGGCTTTGCCTTTGTCGAGATGGCCAATCATGATGAAGCGCTGTCGGCCATTGAAGGCTTGAATCAGCAGGAAATCGCTGGTCGTCGTGTGACGGTCAACGAGGCACGTCCTCGTGAAGAGCGCCCACCACGTCGCGGTGGCGGCGGCGGTGGCGGTTATGGTGGTGGTGGCGGCGGCTACGGCGGTGGTGGCGGTGGTTACCACGATCGCGGTGATCGTTCTCCTCGCTACTAAACAGCACAGTCCATCATTTCTTAAGTAGAAATCTAACCCTCCTGCCATGCAGGAGGGTTTTTTCTTGGCCCCAGGGAAGCCCATTTCCCCTACACACATCCCAAATCGGTGCCACCCACGAATGGCACCGAATGGGATCTCTCGCCTTGCGCTAAACTAAATACCTGAAATTGGGATTTACCCCTGGATTTCAGGATCTTTGAGGGAAGTGGTGCTCAAGGTGGCTCAGGTCCAAAAACGCTTAGCTACATCGATGGCCTCTGGAATTTTTTCAGGCCACTTTCCACCTGCCTGTGCTAGATCGGCTTTACCTCCCCCCCCACCACCGACAGACTCGGAGACGGGTGCAACCCATTTTCCAGCGCTGAACCCCTGGTCTACCAGATCCCGGCTCAGCCCGCAAATGATCGTCACCTTGTCTTCCTGTCGCCCAATCAACAAGACGGCCGAGGGCATACCGGGTGCCTTGCGAATTTGGTCGATCCACTGCCGCATCAAATGTGGATTGGCCGCCCCAACTTCCGCAACCACGATGCGTTTTCCACTCCGTTCGACTGCATGAGCCAACAGATCGTCCACGGATAGAGATCCACTGGAGGCCATCGCAGCAACCTGACTCTCCAAACTTTTTCGTTCTGCGATCAGAGCAGCTAGCCGGGTTGCAACATCATCGATGGCGACGTTCAGCGCGCGGGCCGTTTGCCGCAAAGCACGTCGCGGATCCAAAGCCAATACCGCTGTCTCGGCCGATACGCCTGCGTCGCCAGCTACCCCCCCTGCCAATTGCTTTTTCAGTCTGCGGATGGTCTGGACTAATTCAGCGGTTTTTCCGGGCACCTCTTCCGAAGTACATCCAAACATGCCAGCCGTTTCGCGCAACAGTTGCGCCACTCTCTGCCGGTGCTCCGTAGCTCGCTGGCCCGTAAGGGCTGTCACTCTGCGTGTCCCTGAAGAGACGCTCTCCTCGGAGAGCACTTCAAATGCTTCGACCTGTGCGGTGTTTGTCAGGTGCGTTCCCCCGCAAAGTTCCTTGGAGAATTCCCCCATGGAAACCATCCGAACGGGATCCGGATATTTTTCCCCGAACAACATCATCGCTCCAGCTTTTCGGGCTTCGGCCAAAGGAATCACCTGCCACTGGACAGGAGCGCCCTCTTGGATCCTTTGCTGGACAATGGAATCAATCTTCGCCAGCTGCTCATCTGACATCGGTTCTTGATTGCTGAAATCAAACCTGAGCAAATCCGCCTCCACCTTGCTCCCCTGCTGCTGTGCGTGCCCGCCCAAGACGCTCTGAAGAGCATGATGCAACAGGTGGGTGGCCGAATGCGCTCGACGAAGTGCATCCCGCCTCGAATCGTCGACGCGTGCAGATACCTTCAGTCCCTCTTTCAACTCCCCACGCATCAGATGGCCAGAGTGGACAATCAGCTCCCCTGCCTTCTGCGTGTCGGTCACTCGAAATTCCATCGAATCGGTCGAGATGACACCCGAATCCCCAACCTGCCCGCCACTTTCGGCGTAAAAGGGGGATTGATCGAGCACGATACGGATTAGAAGATCTGATCCCTCCCTAGCCTGAACCTGTCCAATCAATCGCTCCTGTTCGCCCACCCCAGCAATGATTCCTTGCACGACGGCGGCACATTCTGTGGTTTCGTAGCCAACAAAGTCCGTCCTTAAAAGCGCTTCTTTCAACGTCTCGATGGGGCCCGTCTGAAAGAGTTGCTTCTGTGCCGGTCCGCTGACCTCACCATGTTTATCCATGGCAGCCTGATAGCCTTCCCAATCGAAGGTCATCCCACGCTCGGCCGCCAGCGTCTGAAACAACTCTGGAGGAACCCCATAGGTCTGGTAGAGTTGAAAAGCCTCTTTTCCATCGACCATAACGCGGCGGGATGCATCGAGTTCCTCAAAGACCTTGTTCATTCGCACCAGTCCGGCATCGATCGTGTTGAAGAAATCAGCTTCTTCCGACTGCAACACCCGCGACACCCGGTCCACCGTCTCTTTCAATTCGGGATAGACCGGTCCCATGGTCTGTGCCACGACCGACACCAGATGATGCAGGAATGGCTCTCGCATCCCCATCTGGTGGCCATCCAGCACCGCGCGCCTCACCAGCCGCTTGATCACATATCGCGCCTTCTTCGGTCCAGGATAAATATTCTCATGAATCGCGAATGTGCAGGCTCGCACATGGTCCGTGATCCTGCGAAGTCTCCGACCATCATCCGAGTCGTACTGATAATGTTTGCCGCAAACCTCCGCGGCTGCCTGGACAATCGGGAAAAGAATGTCGATGTGGAAATTGCTGGGCACTCCCTGCATCACGCTTGCGGTTCGCTCCAGCCCCATCCCCGTATCGATGTTCTTGCTGGGCAGCGGACGTAGATTATCTGGCGGTTCACCGACTCGATTGAACTGCGTGAAGACCAGATTCCAGATCTCTACAGACTTACCTGAGTCCAACTGGTAGTAGATCTCGCTGCAGGGACCGCAGACCCCATCTGGCCCCTGGCTGGGGGCGCTGGCAGGCCAGAAATTCTCATCCTCATCCATTCTGGCGATGCGACTGGTAGCCAATCCAATCTTTTCGTTCCAAATCGATGCCGCTTCATCGTCATCTTTGTACACGGTCACCGTCAATCGCGATGGATCGATTCCGAGCCACTTCTTATCGGTCAGAAACTCCCAGGCCCAGCGGATCGCTTCTTCCTTGAAGTAATCTCCAAAACTGAAGTTCCCCAGCATCTCGAAAAACGTATGGTGATAAGCGGTTCTTCCTACGTTATCGATGTCCCCGGTACGAAGGCACTTCTGGCACGTTGTCGCCCGGGTGTACTCCAGCTTGACCTTCCCAAGGAAATGGTCTTTGAACTGATTCATCCCCGCAGGAGTGAACAGCACCGAAGGATCCCAAGTCGGGACCAAAACATCGCTCGGTTGCCGTGAATGCCCCTTGCTCTGGAAGAAGGTCAGGTACTTTTCCCGGAGTTCGTCAGTCTTCATGATGCCTTTCCGCAGGACATGTAGTTCGGACCGCTTGGTGGGCAGAAAGCCCATCATCGCAACCATAAGGAATCGATCAGTGTAGCCTGCGATCCGTCATGGATCTATTGCACTTGCCTCTTCCCGAGAGCCGAACCTCGGGAAGTCGAGTGATCTACCTTCTGTTTCCCGAAAGGCTGCTCAATCCAGATCTCCGGGATACCCCAGCCGTAGCTGGAAATTCACTGCCCTTCGGGAAGAATCAGCACCGTTTCTCCGGTTCGCAATCGCTGCAACTTCAGCCGCACCAGTTTCCCCTCCCGCTCCTTGGTCATTCGATCGAATGCATCGGGATGGTCGACTGGCGTGTCATCGACTGCGGTCACATGAACTCCAGGTCGCACCCCAGCTCGCCAAGCCTGTGAATCGGTCTGGACCTCTAGGACCACTAAGCCTGGACTGGTCGCTCCACCCTCAGGATTCCGAAACCATCGCGCCAGTTCCGGAGGGACTGCCGAAGGCACTTCCACGGTCATGCCCCTCCAGCTCCTCGATGGCTTTTGGCTAAACGAGCGAATGCGGGAAGGGACGTACTTTTTCGCAAGCTTTAATGGGATGTCGATCACCCAGGGCTCTAGCCCCAAACTTCTCGGCCGTTCAATCCGCACCAGGATCTCTGCATCGGCCGGAAATCGGCTCAGGTCCCTCAGCAACGACTCCCTACCCAAAACTGGCTGACCATCGATCGCTGTGATCCAGTCACCCGCTAGCAATCCGGCACGCTCCGCCGGCATTCCCGGGACCACATCGGCCACTATCGCACCGGATCGATCCTCCTCCTTTTGGTCTTCCGACGGTCGCTCCGTCTGCAACACTCCTAAAAAGCCGTACGACGGGATCGCACCCGTTGCCAGCGCCTCGACGATTCGCAGAGCCGTCCTATCGATCGGAATCCAGGAGCTAGCTGATGGCTTGCGATCTGAACGAGGAAGACCTTGCAGACTGCTGTCTGCGGCCAAAGCGACCAAACGTCCCTGACGGTCAAAAAGCGGCGTTCCTTCCGTCCATGGTTGTCCCACAGGATCGCTGACCAAGCGCCATCCCAATTCCGCTAATCCTCCAGGCAACTCATTGCCTTGGGTCGCTGGTAATCGGCCAGATTCCCACCGCACAGCCACCTTCTTCCACTTCCAGCCTTTGCCCGCCAGCATGCGGATCGGATCTTCGGCTCCCCAAACAAAGGAGTCTTCATCGGCTAGAGGTTCTCGCGAGAAGTCCCGGAGAGCAACACTGCGGCAGCCCGCACTGCCAAGAAACGGCGATCCCTCCTCTGCTTGACCGCCACTCGGCACCCAGCGCAAAACCGCCAGGTTGGTGTAACCATCCCCCGCCAGCAACTCCACCCTTTCGGGCTCATGCCGCCCCATGGAATCGGGATCCAGTCGCCATGCCCAATAACTTGTTCGGGCAGGATCCCCCAGTGGCTGGAGCGTCGTCACCAGCAGGCGATGCTCACCCCAAACCACTCCCAATTGAACTCGTTCGGCCAGCGCATGAGATAACCGATTCCATCTTCGGTCGACTAACGTGTCGACCCCCTCCATCTGAAACCAAGCCATGGGAGGCCTTCCCATTGCTTGGTTTTCCGCTCGAACGATCGCCACCACCGACCGTTCCAGTTGACCATCTCTCCGGAAACCTCCGTCAGCATCACTGTCATCTAAAGGGATCTGGGCTGAGGCGCTGGAGAGAAGGCTACCGCCACCCCAAGCCAGCGCCACAGCCAAACCCAGGCATTGAACGAGCCAAGTGAGACTGTCTGCAACCACCACAGCACCTGCCTCGAAAAAAGCGAACCTTCAAGCTGCCTTCGTCGGTCGCCAAAGCATCCCGCGCGATGTTCGATCAACTATCGGCAGCAACAGCTCCGCCTTCCCCCGTCCCCTGCTCTACCACAACAGCAACAGTCGCATCGCCAGCCAAAATCTGACTCTTGATTTCCTCCGCCACCTGAGGGTTCTCCAAGAGGAAGTTACGAGCCTTCTCCTTGCCCTGCCCCAGATACGTCTCGCCGTACTTGAACCAAGCTCCACTGCGCGTGATCACCTTCATCGCAGCGCCCAGATCGAGCAAATCTCCCTCGTAGCTGATTCCGCTGGTATGCATCATGTCGAACTCAGCCACTCGGAACGGCGGCGCCACCTTATTCTTGACGATCTTGCAGCGGACTCGCTGACCTACCGTCTCCTCCCCTTCCTTGAGAGCTCCAATCCGACGAACATCGATCCGGCAGGAGGCATAGAACTTCAATGCCCGACCACCAGGAGTCGTCTCGGGCGATCCAAACATCACTCCGATCTTCTCTCGAATCTGATTGA
>JBIINB010000090.1:0-18508 GCA_044337705.1 Pirellulaceae bacterium
TCGTAATCGAACCGGCTTTTCAATACGGCATCGTGGCAACGATTTTTTGCTACTAGCGGTTCAAAACGGTTTATTTCGCGGTCCCGGTTTTCCGGTGCTCCGTTGTGTCGATTGGGGAACTCAAGCGATTTACTGAATTGAGCAGCGAGGGAAGATACAATCGCTTAGCGTCTATGCGGGAGCCGTCCCTTGGTCTGCGGGTCAGGGGCTTGCATGCTTTCAGGTAGGTCCTTCGTCGAGATCGACGTCGACCCGATCGATCCAGCGCTGGAGAGGCGCTGGATCGATGACAGAGACCAAAAGTCAATTAGGAGAAGATCGATGGCGTTGCAGATACCACTGGCCGATGGCGCAGCGATCCCCGCAGTGGGGCTAGGGCTATGGAAGATCGATCGAAAGGATGCAGCGCAGCGCGTTGTCGATGCGGTTGGAATTGGCTACCGCCATCTGGATGGTGCATGCGATTACGGAAATGAAAGAGAGGTGGGGGAGGGGATTGGAAGGGTGTTGCAGGGCGGTATGGTGGCACGCGAGGAGCTCTGGGTAACCAGCAAGCTTTGGAATACCTACCATCGACCGGAGCATGTGCGGGAGGCGATCGAGCGGACGCTGCGCGACCTGCAGCTCGATTCGCTCGATCTCTACCTCATCCACTTTCCGATCTCTCTGCGTTACGTCGATCCCCAGACGCGGTATCCCCCGGGCTGGATTCATGATCCGGAAGCGGCGGAACCTAGGATGGAGCCCGATGGAGTGCCGATCGCCGAGACTTGGGGGGAGATGGAGCGGTTGGTCGAGTCGGGGCTGACGCGCTACATCGGGGTCAGCAATTTCGGGGTCTCACTGATTCGGGACCTTCTCTCGCAGGCGAATATCCGGCCAGCGGTGCTGCAGGTGGAATCGCATCCCTATCTGGTGCAGCCCAAACTGCTGCGATTCTGTCAGCAGGAGCAGATCGCCATGACCGCCTTTTCGCCGTTGGGTGCTGGATCGTATGTGCCTTTGGGGATGGCCACCGAGAGTCAGTCGGTGCTGGAGGATCCGATCGTCCAGGCGATTGCGCGAGCCTGCGACCGCACGCCAGCTCAGGTGGTTTTGCGCTGGGGCGTGCAGCGTGGGACGGCGGTGATTCCCAAGACCAACCGGATCGATCGCCTGCGGGAAAACCTGGCGATCGCCGACTTCTCGCTCAGCCAGTCCCAGATGGAGGCGATTCGTGGGCTGGATCGCGGCCAGCGGTTCAACGACCCAGGCGTCTTCTGCGAAAAAGCGTTCGGTCGATTCTTTCCGATCTACGAATAGCTTTTAACAAAAAAGCAGCCGGCGGGTCAGGCCGGCTGCTCGCTTCGACTGCAATCGTAAAGTTGGTACGGTCAGTGCGCCGGAGCGCTCCCTCCTTCGATCGATGTATCGACCTTGGGGGGATGGAAGAAGACGGCCAGGGCGATAGCCGCCAGGGTCGCGACCGCCGTCGGGAAGAGGAACATGCTCCGATAGTCGACTTTGCCTTGAACGCCGGTGAAGACATTCTGCAGCAGCCATGGGCAAAGCGAATTGGCCACCAGAGCGCCGACTCCTAGGATCATCACATTGAAGAGTCCCTGAGCGCTGCTGCGGACATTCTTGGGGAAGTAGGCATCGACAAAGATATAGACCGTGGCAAAGAAGAACGCGTAGCAGACGCCATGCAGGATCTGGATCAGGATGATCAGCCCCGGGTTCTGCGGGAAGAGGGCATAGACCAGGAATCGAATGGCATGTCCCAACACACCAACGATCATCGTCCAGCGCCAGCCGAGGTTCTTCAGCGTCACCCCCAGAACAAACATCGTCAGGATTTCAGCGATCTGACCGACGCTCATCACCGGCATCACCCAGTTGCCGGGAATTCCAACGCCGCCAGCTTCCTTGGTGGCTGAGAGGAACTGACCGGTCCAGTTGAAATAGCAGTTGTGGACGAAGGCATCCAGGAAGGTGACCAGCCACAGGACCAGCACGAAGGGGTGTTTGAGCAGTTTGACTGCTTCCATCCAGGCGAGGCCTTCTTCGGGGTTGTTCGATTTCTTGGGAGGGGTGTGTGGGAGAGTCAGACTGAAGGCAGCCAGCAACAGCGAGGCGACGCCGGCGACGACGAAGGTCCACTTCGTCGCATCGGTCAGCGCGGTTCCCTTAAGACCGCTTCCCAGCACCGTGCCAAGCCAGCTGACAAAGCCCTGAGGATTGGCCGCTTTCACCTTGGCCCAGTCGACCAGGATGAAGGTGAAGGGCCAAGCGGCCAGAATCCAGCCGATCGTGCCTCCCATCCGCACCAGACCAAATTCCTTCGCCGTGTCGGTCATGTTGGCGAAGGCGATCGAGTTGGTGATCGATATCGTAGGAACATACAGAAGGCAGTGGATCAGCATGCAGAGGAAGAAGGGCCAGAAGTCGCGTGTGAAGCCGCACGCGAGGATTGCAAGACCGCCGATCAGATGGCTGAGAGCAAGAAACTTTTCCGCAGCGAAATTGCGGTCGGCGAATTGGTTGCTGAAAAACATCCCGATGATGGCTGCGATCGGAAAAGCATTCAGGATCCACGACTGCTGTGAAGACGTAAATCCAAGAGCGGGAAGGTAGCCGAAGATCAGAGGCAACCAGGCGCCCCAGATGAAGAACTGGAGCACCATCATCAGAAAGAGTTTCCAGCGGATGGCCGAGCGGTCGGCGGTGGTAGTCAAATCACTCATGAAGGTGAACCCCAAGGAAAATCGGCCGTTCGATAGCGACTGTGGGATGAACTGTCACAAAGGGAGTCCATCTGCCACCGACCAGCGGAAGGGAAGGAAAGCTGGGAGTGTCGTTCCCAGGAACCGATAGGAAGAAAAATAGCATTTTTCCCAGTCGAGTATGCGCCGCCAACGGTTGAAGTCAAAAAGCCAGCCTGTGGAAAAGTTGTTTTCTCTTGTGCGAACCGTTCCGTTGGATATTCGGATTGACGGGAAAATTTGCCGGCTGGGAGGGCCATTTCGATTCGACCGGTCGGTGGGGACGAGATAGCATTTTCTTCCGCAACATAATGAAATCGGTTGAGATTCAATCGTTTCCCTCCTAAAACCTTAGAGGTGTCTCGAATCGACGAAGCGATCCTTTCTGTGTTGTGCCCTTGCGATGACTCAGCAAGCTCTCAGATTCGTTCTAGAAAATTTTGGGTAGCGATTTCAGTCTCGTGGTAGCGATCCTGCGGATCGATCTTCGAGCTTTGTCCGACGCATTTATTTTTATTTTTCAGCAGGTGATTTCATGGCGAGCAATCGATGGGGTTGGAGTCTGGACGGACGTCGTCGTCAGCGCGCGAGGCTTCGGAAACTGGAAGTGCAGGCTCTGGAGTCGCGGCGCTTGATGGCATCGGATCTGCTTGGAGCCTTCGGCGGGGTCAATACAAGGGATCCGCTGGGAGGGGCTCCCGTTCCCGGTGATTCACCAGTGGAAATGAAGCAGGCTGCAGCTACCAAAATCGGCGGCCTGCTTTCCGGACTGTACCTCAGCCAGCAGCCTGCCGGTGGCTTGACGCGAGCGGAAAGTCGACTGGTGGAGCAGGCTGAGTCGTCCAAGGATCTGTTTCGCGTGAAGGATGGTCAGGTACTGATCCATGCTTCCGGAAATGGCAATCTGGCTCAATTGCAGAACGACATTGGAGCGCTAGGAGGACAAGTCACCGGAGTTGCGGGCAACCAGGTATCGGCATGGGTCCCGATCGCGAAGTTGTCGCAGTTGGCTCAGACTCCTTCTCTGGGTCAGGCCCGCCCTTCGATGGCGCGCGCCAACGTGGGAGATACCACCTCACAAGCCGATATCGCCATGCGGGTGGACAGTGCACGGACAGCCTATGAGATCGATGGCGCTGGGGTCACCGTTGGAGTGCTTTCGGACAGTTATGACTTTGATGGCAACCCATTTTCTTCCGCTGCATTGGACATTCTGACAAGAGACCTTCCGGCTAACGGCGTCCAGGTGCTCGATGAGTCCGACAGCCAAGGGATTGATGAAGGTCGAGCCATGCTGCAGCTGATCCACGACTTGGCACCAGGGTCGCCACTGCAGTTTCATACCGCGTTTGACGGAGCGGCCTCGTTTGCCCAGGGGATTGTCGATCTGGCAGATGCGGGGTCGGATGTGATCGTCGACGACATCATCTATCTGGACGAACCTTTCTTCCAGGACGGTCCGATCGCTCAGGCCGTCGACCAGGTGGTTGGCCGTGGCGTTCCCTATTTCTCCAGTGCGGGAAACAATGGTCGAAACAGTTGGGAGGGTCAGGGTACCGACTGGGTGGTCGATGAAAATGCCGACATGACCAGCTGGCAATTCGTCGACTTTGACCGGGGACCGGGTACGGATCTGTATCAGCAGATTTACGTACCGGTGAATTCGTATGGGATATTTGTCCTTCAGTGGGACGACCCTTTTGCTTCGATTGATTTGACCAGTCCTGGCGCCGATGGCGACCTGGACTTCATGATCTTCGGCGACGTCGCGCAGCCCGATTTCGCTTCGATGATTGATGTCTCATGGGACTTCAATGTCGGGGCGGATCCGTTGGAGATCCTGCAGTTTTTCAATGACGGTACTTTCGACTTCGATCTGGACGGATTTGCTGACGAGTATTTCCAGATCGGGATTGGATCATTCATCCCAGAGACGATCAATCTTCCAGGACTGGTGAAGTATGTTTACTTCACCGATGCGTTGCAGATCGACGAATTCGACACCCGCAGTGGCAGTGCGTATGGTCATGCCAATGCCGCATCGGCTCTGGCAGTTGGGGCGGCTTTCTACGGTGATACCCCGGAATATGGGCAGAGTCCGCCGCTTCCAGAGCCTTTTACATCGGCTGGTGGGATTCCGATCCTGATGCGGCCTGACGGAAGTCGATACTTCCGTCCCCAGACGCGAACGACGCCCGACTTCACTGCTGTTGATGGAACCAACACAACATTCTTCGGTGAGGATATCGAGGGCGACGGATTCCCCAACTTCTTCGGGACTTCGGCAGCGGCTCCCCATGCTGCGGCCGTGGCGGCTTTGATGATGGAAGTGGTGGGAGGCCCCGGTGTGGCGACTCCGGCACAGATTCGAACCAGCCTTGTCCAGACCTCGATCAACATGCTGGCTCCCGGCTTCGATAACGATACCGGATGGGGTTTGATCAATGCTCAGGGAGCAGTCGACCATATCGTGGGAGTCCTTGGGCTGCCGAAGGATTATGGCGATGCGCCAAACAGTTATGGGACCAGCCTGGATTTCGATGGGGCGCGGCATGAGAAGCGAAAGCCGATTCTTGGGGAGAAACGCGACACGGAAAAAGATGCCAATGTCAGCACCAATGCAACAGGCGACGATACGAAGGAAATGGACGATGAAGACGGCGTAATCTTTACCTCAGCACCGCTCTTCAATAAGCCTCTCAATCAAAGAATCTTTGCCGCTGAAGGAGGTGTTCTGAACGCTTGGTTCGACTTCAACCGCAATGGTGTGTTCGATCCATCGGAGCATCTTTTGGACGAGATGGTTCTGAATCCCGGAGTCAATGAGCTTTCGGTGACAGTGCCTGAAACGGCCAGGGAAGGTGCAACATTCATCCGGTACCGTCTGACGGCGGGATTCGGTGAGGGGAACACGCCAACCGGCCTGGCGACCAATGGGGAGGTGGAAGACTATGTGGTCACGATTCGAGCCCTGCCCCCCGCACCACTGAACGATGCTGTGGTCATCAACGGGTCGTTCACCAACCCCAATCGATCGGGGATCAGCACCGTGCAGTTCCGTTACACCCAGCCGGTGGTGGTGTCCGATAAGAGCGTGCTGCGAGTGATCAATCGCACCACGGGTCAGGTGGTACCGATGGAGCGAGTGTCGCTCACCGGCAACGGGACTCCTTATCTGACCTGGAACTTTGCCGAGGTGCCTTACCTATCGATGCCCAACGGCTGGTACACCTACGAACTGTCAGGGGATCAGGTGACCAGTCCGGAAGGGGCGGTGGTGGGAGGGATTCTTGCCGGATCTTTCCATCGACTGCGAGGGGACGTCAACGGGGACCGGAAGGTCGACGGCACCGATACACGGCTGGTGGAGACCAGCCAGAGCAATACGCCTGGATTGGCGTATCGGCCAGCCGATGCCAATGGCGATGGCAGGGTCACCAGTGCGGACGTCTCCTTCGTCAACGCGTTCTTGAATCCCACCGGATTGCCGGTCCTGCCGCTCGATTTCGGCGACGCTCCGGAGACGACCGCGACCAAGTACCCCGTCCGGTTGGCTCGTAATGGCGCCCGCCATGTGGTGACGGAGTCCTTGCGTCTGGGTAATACGATCGATGCCGAGACCGATGGACGGCCCAATAGCACGGCGACCGGGGATGGTGCCGACGAGGATGGGGTGACATGGTCCAGGTTGACGATCGGAACCACGGTCAATCTGACAGTGGCGGTAAAGGCTCCACCAGAGACTCGCGCCCATCTCAATGCATGGGTCGATTTCAACCGCGATGGCGACTGGGATGATGCGGGTGAACGGATTGCCGAGAACCTGCCGGTCTTCAATGGCAACAACTTTGTGTCGCTGGTCATTCCTTCCGGTCTTGTCGCTGGAAATGTCTTTGGACGGTTCCGATTGACCACGCTTGCCGGTTATGGCTACGCGGGGTTTGCGGCCGACGGAGAAGTGGAAGACTACGCAATGCCACTGATCACCCCATCGCTGCCCCCGGGTGGCTTGGGGTTCACCCAGGCGGCACCTGGCGTCGGATCGATGAATGTCTCTACCGGCAGCGTGGTCCAGGGTGCTTCCGCTGGATCGGTGAAGGCTGGTTTTAGTCCGGAAGGGGAATCTAGCCGCACGGCATCTGGGGTCGGCACTTTGGTTCCGGTTGCCGGTGGGACGGCATCGGCCCCATCGATGAACTCTTCTGGCGAATCGCTGGACGCAGTGACGCTGGATCGATGGTTCCAGCAACTGGGGCGTCGACGGACTAGCGGACGCATTTAGGTCTGTCGCCATTCGGGAAAAGAGTTTTTTGGCCGGTGTCGTTCCAGCGACCCGGCCAGTTTTTTTAGAGTTTTCGGTTCCGGATGCAGCGTCAGGTCGGACGGCAATGCGGCCGTGATGGGGTCCCCGTGGACTGCCGGTTGCTGAAGAGCGAAGGGATCGATCCAAGACATTTGTTTTAAAAGGAACATTGCTGTTGTCGGTCGGTTGGAGATAGAGTGGTCAAGAGTTAAACCTCCGTCCATCCCCTTTCTAGTGTCTCGGTGGGAGATCCGGCGATGACCGGCAAGAGCGTGAGGAAAATCGAATCAGGCGACACCACGCGAACCTGTCGCGGGCCGATGCGGCGTCGTGCGTTCCTGGAAGTAGGCGGAATGGGGCTCGGCGGAATGGGGCTCGGCGGAATGGGGCTAGCCGATCTGCTGAGAGCCCAGGAAGCTTCCAGAGACGCAGGGAAGCCGGTGGAGGATCGAGCGGTCATATTCATCTGGCTGCCTGGTGGTCCTCCGCACATGGAGACCTACGACATGAAGCCGGATGCCCCGGTAGAGTACCGGGGATTGTTCCGGCCGATACGGACCAATGTCGCAGGCATCGATCTCTGTGAATTGCTGCCGATGCATGCTAGGTGCGCCGACAGATACACGATCATCCGCAGTTGCCATCACCAGTTCTCCGATCATGGTGGAGGCCACAAGCGATTTCTGACCGGTCGCATTCCGGCCAGTCCTGTCGATTTCGTGAATGATTCCCCATCGGTTCTCAGCGTCGCGCAGAGAATGCTCACCCGACCTGGGAAGCCGTTACCTGCCTGCATCGCCGGTGTCGACGGTGGCCGTGGGGGCGTCGATACATTCTCCTTCGGTTCGGCCTACCTGGGGCCGGCTCATATTCCCTTCATTGTCGACGCCGATCCCAATGCAGCGGATTTCCAGGTTCGAAATATCGGCATCACTCCGGAGATGGAACATCGCCTAACCGATCGTCTTGCGTTGCTGCAGGGGTTGGATCGGTTTCGTCGGGAGATCGATTCCAGTGGAATCATGGAGGCGATGGATTCCTTCAGCCAGCGTGCCTTGACGATGCTGACATCGCAGCAGGTTCGTGATGCGTTCGACCTGACGCGCGAACCGGATGCAGTGCGCGATCGCTACGGCAGGCACACTTACGGTCAGCGTGGTTTGCTTGCGAGACGACTGGTCGAGGCGGGGTCACGTTTTGTGACGATGGTCTGGGAGAATCCTAATGATCCCAGGGGGATGCCAAAAAATTGCACCTACAACTGGGACTCGCACGCCGTCAATTGCGATCTGTTTGCCGATTCGCGATGGCGATTCCCCTATTACGATCAGGCGCTGACGGCGCTGATCGAGGACCTCTACCAGCGCGGGCTGGATCGCGATGTGCTCCTCATCGCCACCGGGGAGTTCGGGCGTACGCCACGGATCAATGAAACGAAGGGGTCGCAGACGGGAGTGATGCAGCCGGGACGCGATCACTGGCCCGATGCGATGTCGATGCTGATCAGTGGTGGCGGAATTCGGACCGGACAGGTCATCGGAGCGACCAACGCTCGAGGGGAGCATCCGGTGGAAAGGCCGCTATCCCCAAACGATCTGTGGGCCACCGTCTATCGCTTTCTTGGGATCAACTACGAAGAGAGCTTTTTGGATCACCAGGGCAGGCCGATGCCGATCCTCCCCTTTGGTGAACCGATTCGAGAGTTGATCTCCTGATGGCGGGGGATCCGGGACAGTCGCAGCCTGTTTGCAGCGATCCGACATCGGACTACTGCCGCTGCTGTGCGCGTATGCCGGCACCACGCGGCATGGGGATGCGACATCGCATGCAGGGATTGAGGAGAGCCGGTCGCATGATAAGTCGGGGGCAGTTGGATGAGCAGCGAGGGGGGCCTTTACGCTTGGGTTTACTTCGGTAGCTTGCCATCGCGAACCATTTCTTCCCACTGATCGATCAATGGCCAGTCGATGGCACAGGTGCCGAAATCGGCCATGTGAAGATAGCCTTTGAGGCGATCGATCGTGCGATTGATCATCGCCGGATCGCGACGAAAGTAAGGCCCGTGGGAGGGAAGAAGCCAAGTCACATCGCTGTCGCGAATCCGCTCCAGGGATTCGATGAAGTGGGGAATGTTGCTGCCATGGTGAGCATCGATGGCACCGACACAGCCATCGCGGTAGATGTTGTCCCCACTGAACAGCAGATCCCCAAGCCGAAAAGCCAGTTGGCTGTCGGCATGCCCCGGAGTGCTCCACACTTCCAGTTCCAGGCTACCGATCTTGATGACATCGCCATCCTGAACCAAATGCTCGCACGTCACCTTGGGCATTTCCATCGAGATGCCCTGGGCTTCGACTTCGGCAAAGGTCTGCAATCGATCCCCCTCGGCCAGCAGTCGCGCAGCTTTCGGATGAGCCGTCAGAGAGGTTTTCAGGATCTGTTTGGCGGCTGCGAACCCTTGCCCATGATCGACATCGGCATGCGTGGCGATCAGGGTTTTGCACTTGGACAGGGGGAAATCCATCTGGCGAATCAGTTCGATGATCTCGTCCACGCCATCCTGGTAGCCGATATCGATCAGTGCCCACTCGTCGCCATCGTGGATCAAATAGACATTGCAGCCGATCAGTTGGCCGGCCTGAACGTTCATTTCGAGGACGTTGGGGAAGATCGGTATGCGAGCCAGCATGATCTCGTTGAGCCTTGCGAATCAGATTGCTGAGAAAAGCAGGGGCTGAGCGCCCCCTTTTGTCGATTGTGACACGTTCCCGTCGATCCCAAAAGGGGCGAGGATTGCAGGGTGGGGGTTCCTTTGCATGGCGGAATGGACGTCGGATCATTCCGGCCGGGCCTGAGAACCTTTTTTTTCTGTCAGTTCTTCACGCCACGCATGCAGCAGTCCTTCACGATAGCTTGGGAATCGAAACTCCTTCCCCGTATCCTCCATCAAAAGCCGAGGATCAATCCGTTTGCTCCCCACCCTTCGGGAAGGTTCCGATGGTGGATCCCGGGGTGGTGCAAAGACGGGAGAAGGAAGTTCTAGTTGCTCAGCGATCCATTGATAGTAATCGGCGCGCGTTACCGGATGGCCATCGCTGGCGCAGTAAAGTGATTTCGGTGCGGGATGTCGCAGCAGATTCAGGACGACGCGAGCGATGTCATCGCGATGGATCAGGTTCAGGAATCCTTCAGGATGCACATCCAACGCCTCGCCCGATCGCAGTTTCTGGAGATTCGGTGTTCGATTGGGGCCATAGATTCCCGCCAGCCTGAGGATCGTCGATCGCTCGAATAACCCGCTTTCCCGGATCCACTTTTCTCCTGCGGCGGCGTTGATCGCTCCGGGGCGATCGGGTGCAACCGGGGACGATTCATCGACCCAAGGGTGCGCGGTGGATGAATTGTTGGCCAGTCGGAGATCTTTCTGCCCATAGACTCCCGTGGTCGAAAGATAGATGCAGCGGCGGGCGGAACTCGCTAAGGAAGGGAGGCTCTTTGCGAGTCCTTCAGGATGGACCTGTAGGGCGTTCTGGCCCGGTGCGACGTGATGGCTGACAGCGATCAGAACCGCGTCGACTGGGGAGTCGAAGGAGGGAACCGGATCCTGAGTCCAATCGTAGACGATTGCACAGACTCCTGAGGACTCCAGGCGATGGGCTGATGCGTCCGACCGGGTGGTTGCAGTGACGCGCCAGTGGCTTGCAAGCGCTTCCCTGGCGACAGACTGACCGACATAGCCGCAGCCCAGAACAAGGAGGTGAGGATTGTCGGTCACAGGGAGTTCCGCTCCGTCGATACCATTTGCCGCCCAAGTGTCCAGCCGCGATGGAGAAAGCATTCTCTTTCGGTTGGTTTCGCTGCCAGAATCTTAGGTTGACGTCAATCGTACCACGGTTGCCGGTTTGGCCGGTTGTAGGGGATGAAGGCCTGGGGAGTCGGGAAATCCTCAAATCCGGCGCGGGAATTCTCAAGTCAAGCTGTTTACAATAAGCCGTGTGTGGAAGGGTGAGGCGACCCAGCCGTCGGCGTTACAGCGCGAACGGTGTTTGGCAGACCTTCGATATCGCTCACTTCGATCGGTTGTCGAACCTTTGGGGGTTGGCGGCCAGGGTCGACAGGTCGGGGAGGAAGCAGTGGCACAATTCGAACGCCAACTGGCGAATCGCCAGATTCGCATCGATAACCCATCCCCGGTCCGCGGACCTCGTATGGCCAAGCGGCCTGCCAGTTGGTGGGAGCTGCACACGACATTTGGTCCCACGCCTTGGACCCTCCTTGCGGGGATCGATCCGATTTGGAGCAAGCTGGCAGTAGGCCTCGGGCTATGGCTGGTCTGGAGCCTCTGTTTGGGATCGCAATGGGCGTGGTCCCAGACAATGAAAGTTCCTCAGAATTCGTCCAAGACAACCGCCGATCGCAATTCGGAAACCCCTTTTGTAGATGCCACTGCCGGGGTGATTCGTTTGTCGCCGGCGCCTCCTGATGCTTCCAGTCCCGCAGCAGTTCAGGCAGCCAGTGCCACTTTGCCCAAGCGACCTCCAGGCAGCACCTTCTTGCCACTGGAAAATGGACTGGATCGGCTTTTCCAGGGACAGGAGCCCAGGTCGGTCGGGGAGCTGATGGCGCTGCAGAAGCAACAATCCAAGGTGGCGGAGAAGATTCAGAAAGTCACCGTCAACGTCCAGCAGGGAATGGCCCAAGGGAGTGGGGTTCTGGTGACGGCTGATGGATATGTTCTGACTGCGGCGCATGTCGCTGGCAAACCGATGCGCGATGCCTGGGTGACGCTTTCGGACGGCAAGCGACTGCGAGCCAGAACCTTGGGGATGAATCGTCATATGGATGCAGGGCTGGTCAAGATTGTCGATTCCGCTGGTTTGCCTCATGCGTCGCTGGGCAGTTCCACCGATCTGCATGAGGGACAGTGGTGCATCGCTGCCGGGCACCCGGGGGGTTGGCAATCCAATCGTCCACCGGTCATTCGCGTCGGAAGGCTGCTAGAGAATCTTTCTACGACGCTCATTACCGACTGCCCATTGATCGGTGGAGACAGCGGAGGGCCTTTGTTTGATCTCGAAGGCAAACTGATCGGGATTCATAGCCGCATCGGTTCCGATATTCAGGACAACATGCATGTCCCCATCGATGTCTACCGCGATCACTGGGATCGCATGGCCGATGGGGATGCATGGGGCACACTTCCTGGATACAAGCCGGTGATTGGAGTGCTTGGGAAAAAAGACGACCCCGCACCGATCATCGAAACGGTGGTCGAGGGAAGTCCTGCAGAAAAGGCTGGAGTTCAGGTTGGGGATCGCATCCGAAAGTTTCAGGGGGCTGCGATCGAAACGTTTCAGGATCTGATCCTGGCGGTCGAAGGCACGATGCCGGGGGACCGAGTGCGTGTGGAGCTTCTGCGCGGCGATCGGGTGATGGAGGTGACGATCGTCGTGGGAGTTCATCACCCATGAGCTGGTTGCCCAGGATCCGTCTAGCGGGATTTGCGATAGATCGCGGGGTGATGGCGTGAAGGCATTCCTGTTTGTTCTGTTGCGCGGCGTCCTGCTGGTAATAGCCATCGGATGGCTGACCTACCGAACACACCACTCTGGTCCAGCGCTTTGCGAGCTTCATTCCTGGTGGTGGCAGGGAACCGGTAGGAGCGACCAGGCGATCGCCCCGGCCGAAAGATCTTCGGGGAATGATGGATCGATCGACAGGTACGAAACGGAGCCGCATCGGGAGGGGCCGAAAGCCGACGCGGTGGACGGCCAGCTGGGGTCGGTCCGGGAGCTGGTGCAGTGGATTCAGCAGCCTCTGGGTGGCCCCAGTCTTCTAGAAGGCCTGATGCCCTCGCCGACGCGATACCAGAAGATGCATTACAACGTGCTGCAGGCGTTCAAGGAAGCCGTTGGCAACCAGTGGATGGCGACGGTCCGCGTTCTGTCGTCAGGGCAGCCAATCGCAATGGGTGCGATCGTCCGGGATGACGGGTTTGTGGTCACCAAGGCCAGCGAGCTGGCGGGGGATCTGCTGGAGTGCCGGCTGTACGATGGCACCCGAGTGAAGGCCAGTCGCCGGGCAGTCAGAAGCGATCTGGATCTGGCGCTGCTGAAGATAGAACGCACGGGCCTTCCGGTGGTGGACTGGACCGGCAGTACCGTCCCGGTCATCGGAAGCTGGACTGCTTCAACCGATGTACGCGCCATGCCGATGTCGATCGGGGTGATCAGTGTCGCCCCCAGGCCGATCCAGCCGGAACGCGCGGTGATGGGAATCTCGTTCGATTGGACGGGGGAAGGGAATCTCATCACCAAAGTGCTCCCTGGCAGCGGCGCTGACCAGGCGGGGATGCTGGAAGGGGACCTGCTGCTGAAAATCGATGGTATCACACTGACTTCCCGACAGCATCTTCTGGAACGCGTCGCGTCGATGAAGGCGGGGCAGTGGGTTGAGGTGGAGTTCCAGCGATCGGAAACCGTCGATCAAGTGCGCGTTCGGCTGATGGATCTCAGCAGCAATCTGCTGGATCCAGCCGAAATGGAAGTCAACGGCAAGGTGAGCGCTCGAGCCAGTGGGTTCCCATCGGTCTTTCAGCACGATACGGTTTTGTCCCCGAATCAATGCGGTGGCCCCCTGGTTGATCTCGAAGGGAAGGCTGTTGGGCTGAATATCGCCCGAGCCGGTCGTGTCTGCAGTTACGCTCTGCCTGCCGATATCGTCTTGGCGGCAGTCGACCAGATGCTGAGGGAAATGCCCGCCGGGATCGCACAGGAAGTACTCAAGCCGGTCATCGCTCCCTGAGGACGACTCCACAGGGTAAGGAATCTCTTCCTCTTCCTCGTGCTCGTACTCCTACTCATATTCATAAGAATGATTCAGTTCCGACCGGTTCCTATCGCCCAGTCCGTAAGCCCGATCGCCAGCAATTGCCCGACGTCATGGTTTGGCCACTTGCCCTGCTGGCCGGCGCTGGCGACCGGTGGTCTTCGTCAGCGAATCACCCAACACGTCGCGCCAGCGGCTGGCTTCATCCAGAAGGATTTGAGCCACTTCCGGGTACTCCGCGATGCGGTTGGTTGTCTCAGAGGGATCGTTGTCCAGGTCGTAGAGCGATAGGGGGGCTTCCATATCGACGTAGGGGATTGGCATGCCGTCATCGCGTCCTTTTCGTCCTTGGAGCGATCGGTAGCGGTGAGGCAAGACTAGTTTCCATCGTTCGGTGCGCACCGCCTGCAGTTCGTTGTTCAAAAAATAGTAAGGGAGGCTGGTGTGGGGAGAAGGAACGGCAGCGTCACCCGTCAGTAGAGGCCTGATATCCTTACCATCGATCGGTAATGCAGGAAGGTTCGATCCTGCAAGGCTGGCGATGGTCGGGAATAGGTCGATGGTGGCAGTGAGTCGATCACAGGTGGTGTTGGCAGGGATGTGGCGTGGCCATCGCGCGATCAGAGGAACCCGCATGCCACCTTCCCAGCAGGTGCCTTTACCCTCCCGAAGATTTCCTGCCGAACCCGCGTGCAAACCATAGCTCAGCCAAGGTCCGTTATCGCTGGTGAAAAGGACCAGAGTGTTGTCGTCTACATGGAGATCTTTCAGCTTCTGGAGGATGCGTCCCACCGAGGCATCGACCTCTCGCAGCACATCTCCAAAGATTCCCCGCTGACTGGTTCCCTGAAACGGTTTGCTCGCAAACAGCGGCACATGGACCATGGTGTAGGGCACGTAGAGGAAAAAAGGTCCTTTCCCAGCACTTGCCTCCAGAAATGCCTCGGCGCGCTGCGTGTATCGTTCGGTGAGCGAAACCTGGTCCTCGGCGGTCACATCGGCGTCGACCACCGTTTCATTCTCGAAGAGTGGAAGTGGTGGAAATCCGTTTCTGCGCTGTGGGGCATCCGGCGGGAGGTTGACCAAATCGGGATGAAACGGCCACATGTCGTTGGAGTAAGGAAGGCCAAAGTAGGAATCAAAGCCGTGCCGAGTCGGGAGGAATTGGGGATGATGCCCCAGATGCCATTTGCCGATGCAAGCCGTCTTGTAGCCTCGTCCCTTGAGCATTTCTGCCATCGTCGTCTCGCCGTCGTCGATTCCGGTCCTCGACTGCGGGCCCAGAGCACCGAAGATGCCGATTCGTTCGTGGATGCAACCGGTCATCAGGGAAGCACGTGAAGCGCTGCAGACTGGGGAGGAGACGACGAAATCGGTGAATCGTCTTCCCTCCCGTGCCATCCGGTCGAGGTTGGGTGTCAGATCGGCATCGCCTCCAAAACATCCCACATCGGCGTATCCCAGGTCGTCGACCAGCAGCAGGACGACGTTGGGAGGTTCTGCCGGGTCGGCTGCGCGGAGGCGATGCTCGATGATGGCGAAACCTACCAGAAGCCATGGGGTCAATAAGCGGGAGGCACTTCGGAGCGAGATGGGGAGCATGGTTTCCAACTCCTGGTATCCAGAGGGAGAGCGTGACAGGGCATCGGGCGCTGGAGGTCGTCGACGGGATGACGCCATCTTATACTGAGTGGACTTGCGATTGTTTTTGCACTGCGATCGATTGAAGTGCAGTGCGTTGATCGATTGGATAGATGTTGGTGCACAGAGCAAAGGACGAATGCGATGAATCAGGTATGCCGCTGGGGCTTTTTGTCGACCGCAGGAATTGGGAAGAAGAACTGGCGCGCCATCCGTCGAAGTGGAAACGGTCAGGTGGTGGCGGTCGCCAGTCGCAAGCGATCCTCGGCGCAGCAGTTCATCGATGAGTGCCAGCAGTGGGAGCCATTCGGGCCGGAGCCACAGTCGGTCGAAGGCTATCAGGAACTGATCGACAGGCCTGACATCGATGCCATCTACAACCCACTGCCTACCGCCTTGCGCAAGGAATGGACGCTCAAGGCGATCGCTGCCGGGAAGCATGTGCTGGGTGAGAAACCGGCGGGAGTCGATGCGGCGGACGTAGAGGAGATCCTCGCGGCCGCGAAGGCCAAAGGGGTTCAGTACATGGACGGCGTCATGTTCATGCACTCGGGGCGACTGCTGCATCTGCGGCAGTTGCTGGACGAAGGGAGTACGATCGGAAGTATCCGCCGTGTCGCCACGCAGTTCAGCTTCTGTGGCGACGAAACGTTCCGGACGGAGAATATTCGATCAATGAGTCAGCAGGAGCCGCATGGCTGCCTGGGGGATCTGGGATGGTACTGCCTGAGGATGATTCTCTGGACGCTCAAGTGGCAGCCTCCCCGTCAGGTTGTCGCTCATACGCTTTCGACGATTCAGGGAAAAGGGAGTCCCTCACCGGTGCCAGCTTCGTTTTCCGGTGAACTTTTCTACGATCACGGGCTGAGCGCCAGCTTTTTTTGTTCGTTCCTGACCCACCACCAGCAGTGGTGCCACATCAGCGGCGACCGGGGGTTTGCGTCGATCGAGGATTTCGTCCTTCCCTTCCATGGGACGGAAGTTGACTTTCATGTCAGCCAGCACCATTTCATGGCCGATGGCTGCGATTTCCATATGGAGCGGCACACGAAACGGCACGCGGTGCCAGAGTATTCCAGCGGGCGACCGACGGCACAGGAGGTGAGCCTCTTTCAGAAGTTCAGCCAATTGGTTCTCGATCGCAATCACGACCCATCGTGGGGTCAGATGACGCTGGCCACGCAGCAGCTGCTGGATGCCTGCTGGCAGTCGGCTCAAGCGAATGGAGCCCCTGTTGTCATCGATAGTTCGCGCTTCGCCAAGGTCTGACCAAAGCGGACCACTGTCAACAGATCGGCGACCTGTTCTTGTGTCCAAGAGGGTTGAAATGGCCATGTTGGATGGTCGAGGATGGTTCTGGCTTTCCAGGCGATATCGAGATCCTCGCGCGGCTTACTTCGCGTTGACGATAGAAGATTTGCGGGCTCCGGTTTTCCCCGCTACATTGCCAAAAATGGGACTGGTCGCCGACCATTCCTTGTAGAAACAAGTCGCTTTTGTAGCAGGGGGGCTTGGGATGGTACCTTTCTTCCCGACGTTTGGGTTGCAACGTCTATTTCATTACTGCTCCATCGTCGCGCTCGTTTCTTCGTATGTTCCTTACCAGATGGAGCTATTTTGGCTTGAGCATGTTTTGAGCCAACAGGTGAATTCGGCTAATGTTCGCCTCAGCTTGATGATCCCCCGTCATTCCCCGCATCTCCTAGCATTTAGGGGGCCTTACCAACAGAGTGTAACAGCGACTTTGGCAATCGTTGGAGATTCCAATCCGTTCGATGTTCAGCCCGTCGAGTTGCGGGCAGCACTGCAAAAAACTGCTGTGTATCTCACCACTCTGAGTCTTTGTCGAATACCGACGGTATCGGATCGCGACATCGTTGCGATGGAAAAAGCGAAATCGCTGGAATCGCTGTACCTGTTCATGCTTCCGGTTCGATGTGAGTTTCTGGGGTCCATGACGAGCGATTATTTGCGTTTTGTCACCATCCGGAACTGCCAGCTTGATGATCGCTCTCTACTTAGCCTCCGATGTACCCGAGATGTCATCGAGCTTGATGTGAAGGACAACCAGCTGACAGGAATATGTGTGGATGGGATCCTGAGAATGACTTCAGTTAGGACCCTAAACGTCAGTGGGAACAGGATTCTTGGGCGAGATTTGGAGCGACTGTCGAGCCACCCATCGCTTGAGTCGATTGTTCTGAGTGAGGAATCGGTTGAGAATCTGGACGACTGGAAGGCTCTTGAGCGGCTCGGGAGTACAGCCCACGTGGAAATCCAAGGAAGGAGAAGGAATGGTGATTTTGCGACGGTCACTTTCGGGAGTGGCTCGATTTGCGTTTCTCAATACGATGGAAAAGACTTTAGGTTGAAAGAGCGAAAGACGCTTTCGGATCTGACCGAACTGGATGCGGATCTATTCGAGTGCCGCAACCGGACGCGGGAAGGCAAGTGAGACGGTTTTTGGGGTGATGATCGTCCGATCGACTCACTAGACGGATTGGATGTGCGTCCACATCCCAAGCATGGTTTTCATGGCGGAAGAATATCGGGATGGTCAAGCGAAGAGGGATCGCGATTGCGTGATAAGAGCGATCAAACCGGTGCCGGAATGTTCCCGTCGTTAGTCCACCGGTTCGTCGGTTTCCCATCAGAGAAGTTGGGATCAGCGGCTTGAGCCGAGTTGTTCGAGCACCTGGCGGACGATGCGGTCGATCATGTCGTTGCCGATTCCTTCGGAGCGGGAGCTGGGCCGGATCGAGGGCTTGGCGACATCCAGTCGGAAGCTTTCCATCAGTTCCGAGAGCCGCGACTGGATCTTGTCGGCGGCTGACTGCTGGATGGTCGAAAGAGGCTGGCGCGATTTGCCCAGGTCCCAGCCTCGAATCAGTGCGCCTCGACGGAATCCTTCCGGAAACTCGGCGGTGGCCAGCATGGCGTCAAATAGCGGCAGAAGCCGATACTGAAGCTGCATCGCTTCGTGCCAGCGTTC
>JBIINB010000216.1:0-5623 GCA_044337705.1 Pirellulaceae bacterium
AGACACCTCAACCACCCGTCACGTTGCTTTCGGCGACGCTGCCATCGCAGGCTTCACGCCGCCGTGCCGGAAACGAGTTGACCAGTCGAGTCGCCGACAATCTGCTTTGGCTTGGCCGCTATGTGGATCGGGTTGATGGCAGCGCCAGGCTGCTGCGCACCACGCTGCAGCGATCCTTTGGCGAAGCCAATGCGTCAGAGGTACCCGAGTGGCCGGGGCTGATCCGCCAGCTGGCCAATCGCGGGCTTGTGGACCCCGATTATGCCGTTCCTGAACTGGCCGCTTCACTCCCCTTGCTGGCTCCGAAACTGAAGCAGTTCCAAGCCGACCAGCTTCCCTGGCAGCCGCTGCTTTCGGACATCGCCAACATCCGTCGACTCGCATCGATGCTCCGGGATCGCCTTTCACTGGACGCTTGGCACACCTTGGGTCGACTCGACCGATCCGCTCGCCCTGATCAGCATCCCGACTCGGCAACTCGCGACAGCATCGATCAACTCAACGCGATCGTCCATGATGTTTCGGCCTTCTTCGGAATGGTTGCCGAAAGCATGACGCGGACGCTGGCGTGGCGCAGTCTGGACCTGGGACGGCGTCTGGAACGCGCCGTCGGCATGGCGGCTGTGGTCCATCAGCTGACGGCTCAGCAACTGCCAATTCCGGCCGAATGGGAAGCGATGATCGACGCCAGCGACTGCCTGCTGACTTACCGAGCTCGCTACTTGGCGGCATGGTCGTTCGAGGGGGTGCTGGATCTGCTGGTCACCGATGACACCAACCCGCGAAGCATCGCTTACCAGTTAGAATGGATTGTCGAGCATGTAAGGCAGCTGGCAGAAGCATGTGAATTGCCCGATGAGGAAGAGGGGATGCAGTTGGCGGAGGCGATGCAGCGAGAGATCCAGAGCCTGACGCCTCATCAACTGGCGCATGCCGATCGATCCTGGCAGCATGGATCGCTGCACCTGTGGTCTGGATCGCTGATGTCGCGACTGCACCAACTGTTTCACCTGATAAACGCCCAGTACTTGATTCACGCCCAAGCCACTCGACCTCACGGGACCTGAGCGGCCATTTACCGACCCATCGAATTGCGCAGGAACGAAGCGACGTTGCCCACCACCTACCGCATCGAACATCGAACCCGTTATGAGTACACCTCTCCGGTCTCCTACTCGCAGAATCAACTGCGGCTGACCCCAAGATCGGATGCATCCCAGAAACTCCTGGAACACGCCATCCTCAGCGATCCCAAGCCGCAGCACTGGTTTCACCGGCACGACTGGTTCGGAAATGAAGTCTCCTATTTCGAACTGCTGCAGCCCCACAATTCCCTCGAGATCCTTCATCAGGCACTGGTCCAGATCGATCGCTTTCCGGTGCCGATCGATGCCATCGAGAACAGCCCGCCCTGGGAAACCGCCGCCTTCCGCTCAGGCTCACACTCCATCGCAGGAGATCAGGTCAACCGGGATCTTACCCCCTGGCAATTTGCCTTCGCATCCCGGCACGTGCCTTTGATCGATGAGCTTAGGGAGATTTCCCGGGAGGTGTTCACACCCGGTCGCCCCATCCTTTCGGCTATCGTGGCGCTTCAAGAGCTGATTCATCAATCGTTCGAATATCGGCCGCAGTCGACCGCCATCGACACACCATTGATCGAGGTGCTCCAACAGCGACGGGGGGTTTGCCAGGACTTTGCCCATGTCGCCATCGGTTGTGCCCGCATGGCTGGTCTGGCTGCCCGCTACGTCAGCGGTTATCTGAAGACCTATCCGCCGAAAGAGCCACGCGCGCTGATCGGCGCTGACGCGTCCCACGCATGGCTTTCCATTTACGCTGGTCAGCTGGGATGGATCGACCTGGATCCCACCAATCGCACCCTGGTCGGGGACGAGCATGTCACTTTAGCCTGGGGTCGGGATTTCCGAGACGTCACCCCCATCAACGGACTTTACCTCGGGGGAAAACTGAAGCAGATGCAGGTTGCCGTGAAGGTTGACCCCATCGACCTTCCATCCAACCAGGGTCAGGAAGGTCCTGCGCAAGCCGCCCCCTCTCGATATGCCGATGAAAATCCGGCAACTGGCAATCCCCCTGGTTTCCTCTGAGATGAGAGACGTGAAATCCCATGCAAGCGCTGCAGCTGGAGAGCCCCAAAACGTTCCGTTACATCGACATTCCCTCGCCAGGTCCACCAGGCCCCGGTGAGGCCTTGGTCCGGGTGCACCGTGTGGGGGTATGCGGCACCGACATCGGAGGCTATCTAGGGAAGATGCCTTTCTTCAGTTACCCACGAATCCCTGGCCATGAACTGGGTGTCGAAATCCTAGCCCTGGGGGACGGCGTATCGAACCATGCCGTCGGTGACCGGTGCGCGGTCGAACCCTACCTCAACTGCCAGCGATGCTATTCGTGCCAACGTGGGCTGACCAATTGCTGCGAGCATCATAAAACGCTCGGAGTCATGTGCGATGGAGGGCTGACCGAGACGATTCTGCTGCCAGCCAGGAAACTCCATCCTTCCAAGACGCTGACCATGGAACAGCTGGCGCTGGTGGAAACGCTGGCGATCGGCAAACATGCGGTCGATCGAAGTGGATGCCGTGCCCAAGAGTCTCTGCTGCTGATCGGTGCAGGTCCCATCGGTCTGTCGGTCCTGGAGTTCGCTAAACTCGCTCAGGCTCACATCGCCGTCCTCGATCTCAGCCAGGATCGACTGATGTTCGTCCAGGAAAAGATGGGAATCGACACCACCATTCGGCTCAATCCATCCCAACCAGATCTTGCGATCGATCAGGTTCGAAAGTGGACCGACGGCCGGATGGCCGATGTGGTGATCGATGCCACGGGAAGTGCGGCCAGCATGGCGACTGCGATGGAGTACTGTGCCTTTGGTGGACGGCTGGTTTATGTCGGAATCACCCAGGCCAATCTGGAGTTTCCTCATGCGCCCATCATGCACCGTCGCGAACTGACGCTGCTGGCAAGCCGCAATGCGCGATCGAGCGATTTTCCGGAGATCCTGAGGGCGATCGAGGCAGGCAAGATCGACACGGTCCCCTGGATCACTCACCAGGCGACATTCCATGAGGCAGCCGAGCGGTTTCCTGAGTGGGTGGACCCGGCAAACAAGGTGATCAAGGCGATCATCTCCATGACGTAGACGACGCCTCGCGCAGCCCCATATCCTGTCCACAACCGATCTGGATCGCGACGGCGATGGGGCAACTTAAAAATTTACTTTTCACTACCGGTATCCAGCACCGCCATGAAGGCTTTCTGGGGGATGTCGACCGAGCCGATCGACTTCATCCGCTTCTTTCCTTCTCGCTGTTTGGCCCAAAGCTTTCGCTTGCGTGTGATATCACCGCCGTAGCATTTTGCTGTGACGTTCTTTCTCATGGCGGGGACGGTTTCCCGAGCGATGACGCGCGAACCGATCGCCGCCTGCACGGCGATCTCGAACATGTGCCGGTCGATCTCCTCCTTCAGCTTCTTGACCACCGCTCGACCGCGCCGATCGGCGTCCTTGCGGTCACAGATGATGCTCAGCGCATCGACGCGCTTGGCGTTGACCAGAATGTCCATCCTCACAAGATCGGCCGGCTGGTAACCGATCAGTTCGTAATCCATCGTTCCGTAGCCGCGCGTCGAGCTTTTGAGTTTATCGTGAAGGTCATAGATCACCTCGGCCAGCGGCAGCTCATAACTGACCATGGCTCGCGTGGGCGAAAGATAGTCGTTGGCCTTGAGCACGCCTCGGCGGTCCTGGCATAGCGTCATCACGGTACCGATGTACTCGGTGGGCAAGACGAAATTGACGCGCACAATCGGCTGGCGGAACTCTTCGATGTCTCCCGAATCAGGCACCTCCTGAGGACGGTGGATCTCCAGCCGTTCGCCGCCCCGGCGAATGATTTCGTAGGTGACGTTGGGCGCGGTCTGCACTAGGTCCAGATCGCACTCCCCCTCCAGACGCTGCTGGATGATCTCCATGTGAAGCAGCCCCAGAAAACCACAGCGAAAGCCAAACCCCAGCGCCTCGCTGGTCTCCGGCTGAAACTCGAAACTGGGATCGTTGATCGACAGTCGCTCCAGAGCATCCCTAAGCTCGGTAAAGTCCTGACCATCACTGGGATAAAGTCCACAGTAGACCATCCGTTTAGGCGGCTGATAGCCGGGCAGTGGCGGAGCGGCATGGTCGCCTGGAATGCTCACGGTGTCCCCGATCCGCACGTCCTGAAGCGATTTGATGTTGCAGATCAAATAGCCCACCTGACCGGCCTGCAGCGAAGTGGCCGGCTTGCGTTCCGGGGCAAAATGACCAAGTTCCAGCAGATCGTAGGTTGCACCAACCCGTAGAAATCGCACCTTCTGCTGCTTGCTGACCGAACCGTGCATCACCCGCACATAGGTGATCGCTCCACGATAATCATCGTAGTGGGAATCGAAAACCATCGCCTGCAGCGGCCCCTTGGGATCCCCCGACGGCGCCGGCACCCGCCCGATGATCGCAGCAATCAGGTCGTCCACGCCCACCCCCGTCTTGCCGCTGCACTTGATGATCTCTTTAGGATCGATCCCCAGAATCTGCTCCATCTCCTCGGTCACTTCATCGACCCGCGCGTGATTCAGATCGATCTTGTTGATCACAGGGATGATCTTCAGGTCATGCTCCATCGCTGCATAGGCGTTGGCCACCGTCTGGGCCTCCACCCCTTGGAACGCATCGACCAGCAGCAGCGCCCCTTCGCAGCAGGTGAGCGATCGCGAAACCTCGTACTGGAAGTCGACATGCCCGGGCGTGTCGATCAAGTTCAGTTCGTACTCCTGGCCACCCAGACGATGCCGCAGCGTCACCGCCTTGGCCTTGATCGTGATCCCACGTTGCCGCTCCAGATCCATCCCGTCCAGCAACTGCTCCTTCATCTTCCGGACTTCTACCGTCCCGGTTCGCTCCAACAACCGATCGGCCAGAGTGCTTTTGCCGTGATCGATGTGCGCTATGATGCAAAAGTTGCGAATGTTGGAAATTGGAATCTCGGCCATCAATGCAAATCCTCGGCCCAGAGGAGCCAAGCTTTCCCCTGGGCGAGGGGGAGAGCCATCCTTTCCGACCAGGGGAAACGGCTCGCCAAGGGAGCCTCTGTCACCTGTCCTACAGGCTCATATTATCCTGCTTGCCCCGACGTGGGTACCGCTGCTGATGCCGGGCGATCCCGGCGGCTCCCAGGAAACCGGCATCCGACCCAAGTTTTGCAAAGGCAATGGTGGTCCCCGAGGAGACATGATCAAAGCTGCGTTGACGGAACGAAAGAACCGTGTCCTCCAGGAACTTGGCCCCGACATGGGACCGATCGCCACCAAAATCCATCGCTCCCCCCAGGACCACCAGCCCGGGATCGACCATGTGAACGATCGAAGCGATGCCGATTCCCAGCCAGTAGGCGGTCTGAGCGATCCGTTCCCTAGCAAATGCATCGCCCTCCACCGCCGCTTCGAAAATCTTCTTCGCCGTCACCTTGCCGCGATGGGCATGCAGAAGGCTTGTCGGATGCCCATTGAGAAGTTCTTCGGTAATCGCCGCCACCGCGCTGGCGCTGCAGTAAGCCTCCAGGTG
>JBIINB010000050.1:0-29760 GCA_044337705.1 Pirellulaceae bacterium
AGGAAGTTGAGGATCCGGTAAAGGATGACGGATAAAACAGCCGAAATCATCGATCAGGTTGTAGCGACAACCGGAAATGACGGTCAGGCGATCACGGAGGATTTGCCATGCGGCGGTGGATGCGAGCTCTGGTTCTTGCGTGTGGGGTTTCGACCTTCACCGGCTGTATCATCCCGATCTATTCGGCGTTGCCTCAGCGGCGTGCCGAACAGTTGATCTACACCTCCGAAAACCTTCGCATGCTGGTCCAGGAGTGGGAACGATTTTGGTTTCTTGATCAGCCCGATCACATGTCTCCTTACCGCGTGCATGGCGGGGTGATCTGATTCTATTGGGAGCGGCTGGATTTGGGCTGGAGCGGTTTTTGCTCGCCAACCGTCGTTTCTGGAACAGCATGTGTCGATGGGGAGTCTTCCCCGTGAGCAACAGGCCGGTGCTTCAGGCTGCGTGCGCGCAGCCTGAGAAGCATCGGCATTTTTCCTTGGTGGCCTTCGGCAATTGCTGGGCTCTATTTTCCCGCGTCCCTGGCCGGAATGATGATGCGGATGGCAGGGGAAGGTATGGATCGCGGGTTGCTGGTTTCTTTGCTGGGCGGTAAGCACACACAACCACTCTGCGATGCGATTTATGCTTGGGTCACCTTGACCGGCGCCTGTTTGGTGATAAACCAGAGGCTCACAGGAACCTGATCCCATGGCGACGGGAACCATGGGGAAGGCGCCGAATCATCGAAGGGGAAACCATGGCAGAGACCGTGCCGGGGAAAGTGGGCCATGCATTGATCAGTGTCAGCGACAAACGGGGGCTCGAATCGTTTGCGCGTCGCTTGCACCAACTGGGCGTCGTGCTGTACAGCACGGGCGGCACGCGCAGTTTCCTGGAGTCCCATGGAATTCCTGTTCTGGACATCGCTGCATACACCGGATTTCCGGAGGTGATGGATGGCCGTTTGAAAACGCTCCATCCGAAAATCTTCGGCGGTATACTGGCCCGTCGGGACCGGTCGGGCGATCGAGCCGTGATGGAGGAGCACCAGATCGTTCCCTTCGACTTGGTAGTCGTGAATCTCTATCCTTTCCAGGAAACGGTGGCTCGCCAGGGAGTCACCGTAGGTGAGGCGATTGAGCAGATCGACATTGGGGGCCCCAGTTTGTTGCGGGCGGCCGCGAAGAATCACGCGTGGGTCAGCGTCGTGACCGATCCATCGGATTACGATCGTGTTGCCGGGGAGTTGGAGGAGCAGGGGGCGGTGTCATTTGAGACACGGCGTCGGCTTGCGGGGAGCTGCTATGCCCATACCGCAGCGTACGATGCCGCGATCGCGGAATACTTCCGGGGCCTGGACCAGTCTCGGGCTGGGACGGAGGAGGGCCAGTGGCCTGAGAGGATGGAGTTGTCGCTGCACCGGGTGGCGGAGCTGAGGTATGGAGAGAACCCGCATCAGCCGGCTGCTGTTTACCGGTTGGGTTCGATTTCAGGGGCGCTGGTGGATGCTAAACAGCTTCATGGAAAGGAACTCAGCTACAACAATCTGCTCGATCTGGAAAGCGCCCTTTCGATCTCGCATGGCTTCGCTCAGCCAGCGGCGGTCGTCATCAAGCACAACAATCCTTGCGGTGCTGCTGTGGGGCATAAGCTGTATTGGGCCTGCCGCAAGGCGTTTGCGGGAGACCCCGTCAGTGCGTTTGGCGGCATCGTAGGCCTCAACCGCATGGTCGACGCTCAGACCGCTCAGTTCCTTTGCGAGCCGGGGCTGTTTGTGGAGGCGGTCGTCGCTCCCGAGTTCTCCCGGGAGGCGCTGGAGATACTGACAACCAAGCCGAAGTGGCGTGATAGCGTGCGTCTGATGGCGACCGGGAACTGGACGCAGGACAGCCAGGAGATCGAGTATCGGTTCCTCCGCGGTGGTGTCCTGGTGCAGCATGCCGACCGGGGCAATTCCGATCCATCGCAGTGGCGCGCGGTGACTGAAGTGCCGATGGCCGACGAATTGATGGAGGACATCACGTTCGCCTGGGAGATGGTGCGGCACGTCAAGAGCAATGCCATTGTCCTGGCCACGGATGCCTCCCTGGTGGGTGTTGGCGCCGGGCAGATGAGCCGCGTGGACAGCGTGGAGATTGCGATCCAGAAGGCAGGAGAGAGGTCGCGAGGCAGCGTGCTGGCTTCGGACGCGTTTTTCCCTTTTCCCGATTCGATCGATAAAGCTGCCGCAGCGGGAGTCGTTGCCATCATCCAACCTGGTGGATCGAGGAAGGATGAGGAAGTTATCGCCGCCTGCAACCGCCATCGTATCCCGATGCTCTTCACCGGCCATCGGCACTTCAAGCACTGATCGGTGTTCTAGCCGGCCAGAGTATGAATAGATCAACGCGTGCTTACGGAATCGTTTTCGATATGTTACCTCCCTGCGAGCGGGGGACATAAGTCCCCTGTCTCAGGCATCGTGAGCTAGGCAGTCCAGGGAGAGAAACAGTGGGCTGACGCCCACCGCTCGCTGAAGGATACTTGGCAAAGGATACTTGCTGAAGGAGCTTACTAGCATTGGGGGGGAAGTACTTGATCATTACCCCGAGAAAGTGATCCAAAGTTTATAGAAGGCGTGTTATGTTATCTCCCTGCGAGCGGGGGAGGTAAGTCCCCTGTTTCGGGCATCGTGAGCTAGGCAGTCCAGGGAGAGAAACAGTGGGCTGACGCCCACCGCTCGCCGAAGGATAGTTGCCGAAGGATAGTTGCTGAAGGGTGCCTACGCGAGGCGAGGCGGCTTGAAGAAGATCCCTCATTCATCGCGACCAGGTGAATGCGGACGTTCGTTGGGTTTGATTGATGCTGGAGTGATCCATGGCGACCATTCTGGAGCGTATCGTCCAGACCAAGCAGGAGGAGATCGCCGATGCCATGCGCAGGCGCCCTTTGAAGGAACTGCAGCATCAGGCGGCATCGATGCCACCTGCCCGCGACTGGACCGGTTCGCTGGTGCGTCGGGACCGGATCGGTTTGATTGCGGAGGTCAAGCGCGCCAGTCCCAGTAAGGGAGTGCTGCGATCCGACTTCAACCCCGTCGAGATCGCTCGCGCTTATGTCGAGGGGGGAGCCGATGCGCTGAGCGTGCTGACCGATCGCGACTACTTTCAGGGGTCGCTGGAGTATCTGGAGTCGATTCGCGCCGCTGTGGAGATTCCGCTGCTGAGGAAAGATTTCCTGATCGACCCCTATCAGGTTGTCGAAGCCAGAGTGGCGGGGGCCGACGCTGTCCTTCTGATCGCCGAATGCCTCAGTCCAGGGCAGATGATGGAACTGAGGCAATGTGCTGTCGAGTGCGGGATGGAAACGTTGATCGAACTCTACGATCCGGTCCACCTGCCCGCTGTGCTGGCGACCGGAACCCGTTGGGTTGGTGTCAACAATCGGGATCTTCACACCTTCGAAGTCGATCTCCAGCGTGCGGTACGCCTGCGGCCGCAGGTACCCGAGGGGAGGTACCTAGTCGCGGAAAGTGGGATTCGCGATGCGCGGGATGCCAGACTTCTGTGGGGGCACGGTGTGCAGGCTATTCTGGTGGGGGAATCGCTGATGCGCCAGCCCGATTTAGCGTCTGCCGTGCGGCAGTTATTGGGTCCTGCCGACGAGTCCTGATTCATCGGCAGCTCAGGAAACGCTCCAAGGCATCCTGCAGATGCCCCACTGACCGTGATTTTCGTCGACCCACACCTCCAACCAATGCAGAGGATGCGGTGTGCGAGGCACCAAGGACTCGAGCATTTGAGTGCCGATCCATCCAGCGATTTCCTCGGCTGTCGTATTGACGACCGGCAGGATCATGCAGTCTTCCGCCGGAAAAATCCATCGCTTGTTGCGAAACCGCGTGACCACCTCATCCCCTTCGCATGTCACATGGATCTCCGCATGTCTGGAGGGAAGAATCACATGGTGATCCAGTTGCTTTACGATTCCAGCGAGTGTGTCTCGGAAGGCGATGAAATCAACGACATAGCGATTCTCATCCAGCGGACCTTCCACCTCGGCGCGGACCCCGTAGTTGTGGCCGTGCAGGCACTCGCAGATATCACCTGCGAAGGTGATGAAGTGAGCGGCGCTAAAGACCAGTTGTTCTTTTTGAAGTTGGACGCGATAGGTGCGGTCCATCCGTGCATTCCTGTGATTTGACGAAAGTCTTGATTTACCAGAACAGAAGTCCGGTGTCTTAGGATAGCAGGCTGACCAGAGTCAAGTTGTGGCGACTCGGACGCTCAGCCTCCCCTCGCCATGGCTGGGCATGGGTTGGTCTGTTATCGCACTTCCTAGGAGGCGGCAGGCCGGTCGGTTGAGAGAGGGCGGTGGGCAATCCTGTTGGCGGTAGCACTGCGGGCGATGGACACCGCTGTCCATCGCCCACAGAGACAGAGCGAGCGAACTGCAAGATCGATTCCGGCTTAGCGGACCAGGAAATCGGCCGGCTTGAGCCGTTGGTTCTTGAAGTGATCGCCTGGATGGAAACCGTAGAAGGTCGGTTCGAACTTCCCTTCGATCTCCACATCGCTCTTGGCGGGAATCTTATCTTCAAGCCCCGTAGCCCAGTAGCAGGCATTGACGACCAGTCGCCGCAGTCCTTCGTTCGCTAGGTCAACCGAAGCGCCCATGGTGGTGCAGAAGACGCGATTGGCGTTGCCGTTGTCGCGAGGGATGACGCGAGTCCAGGCCAGCGGCATCATCGGATCGTTTTTGTTCCCTTCGACCGGCGAGTCGGTTGGGTTCATGCCGGTGAGCACCTGTCCCAGGAGGAGCACCTGGGCATCCTTCGGCAGGTGGGTGATTCCGTAGACATCCGACGGACCAAAGACATTGTCGACTCCCTTCAGCAGCGCGGAATCACCGGCATTTGGGGCCACAATGCCTCGTGTCGCTTCGACTTTGTGGTTGCCGTGGTGGCTGACCCAGGTGTCGCCGAGAATCTGCTGACCGAATCCTCCAGGCCATTTTCCGCTGTTGAAGCTCCAGTCCTTGTAGGGGCTTTCGGAGTCACCAGGGTAGTTGAATGCGTGGGTAGCGGTGCGCAGTCCAATCACTGCCCCTCCTCGCTCTACGAAATCGACGATCGGCTTCATCTGCCAGTCGGGCAGGTGACGGAAACGGGTCGCGATGATCAGCAGGTCGGCATCTTCCAGCAGGTGGGTTCCCGGGATGTTGCGACCATAATTCGGATCGACCGTTCCTGTTTCCGGGTTGATCGGGAAGAGGACGCTGCACTGGAATCCATGCTTTTTCGAGAGGAGATCGGCGAGCATAGGGAGCGATTCTTCGCTGCGATACTCCTCGTCTCCAGCGATCAGCACCACCTTCTTTCCATGTCCAGCTCCCTGGCCTGCTGGGAAGGTCAGCCAAGGGTCGATTTCTTCTCGGAGGGGGCGGATCCAGATGTTGCGAAATCGCACAGGGTCTCCGTGATCCTGGAGCAGCAATGGCCCCTTGGGCGGGTGTGCCACGTAGGGAGCGATCTGCTGGTGTGCCATCTGTCCGATCATCTCGGTGGCGTGCTGAACAAGGACTCCGTTGTGGAAGACCGTGACTTTGGCTGGGCGAGCCAGTTTGTCGCCATCAAAGCGAGGTGCTTCGAAGACGATGTCATAAACCTGCCACTGCCCGGGGGGACGCATCGCGTTGACCTGGGGAGGAAACTGGCCGTAGATCGATGCGGCCTGGCCGTCGGCATACGTATCGCTTTGGAAGGAATCGAGGACCTGTACCTCGTAGCGCCCCATGAAGATCACACCGCTGTTTCCTCGCCCCTGCCCTTCTCCGCGGGGTGGTTCGGGAGCGGACCATTCCAGGTGCAGCTGCACATCACCAAACGACTCCTTCGTCTCGATCGATCCGGAACCGCCCTGAGCCACCATCGCCCCCTCTTCGATCTTCCACCCCGCAGGCTGGTCAGTCCCTGCTTTTCTCCATGCGTCCAGTTGCGTTCCATCGAAGAGAATCGTGGCGTCGGCTGGGGGAGAGCCGGGCTGTTCTCCGGGGACCACCACGGCGGGGCGTGGGCGATACTTGTCATGGACTCGCCACATTTGGTTGGGCAGTTGTGGGGTATCGGTGTAGCCCTGCCCTACCCCGGGCGGTTCTTGGGCCAACGTTGCCGAATCGGTCTTTCCACAGAAAAAGCAGGCTGCCAGGAGGAGGCCAGTGGATGCCAGTTGCCCGGCGGATTGGCGGAGGGGGAATCTTCGCATGAGAGGGTTACCCTTCAGGAGATCTTGCAGAGACAAGGCCGGTGGGGCTCCCCGAGGGTCCAACAACCATCCAGCCTGACCGCCTTCAGTGTACTCGGGCCAGTGATCCTTTTGTCCCCCGCAAAGCCAGGGGCAAAGGCAGGAATCGAAACCATCGCTGCCAGCGAGCGTCAGGGGTGGACGATAAGGTCTGGTCGGGGGATAGTAAAGCAGAATGGCGAAAGTGGGCTATCCGTAGTAGCGGGTGGCCTTGCGAGGGAAGTTCTTTGGGACGAAAAGGGACCAAGCATGGCCAGCGATGAAGCGATCGGTGGTGGCCTGGATATCGAAGGGGCCGATGCCAGCGGCCTGGGTGCGGTCTCCGTTTCGATGAGTCCCTTGGAGCGGTTCGAGGAGTACCTGCAGAGTCGAGGGTTGAGGAACACCGACCAGCGGCGTTTTCTGGTGGAGCGGGTATTCAGTCAGCATGAGCACTTTGACGCCGATCAGCTGATCGACCAGTTGCCCCGCAAGGGCCACGCCAATTATGTCTCTCGTCCGACGGTCTACCGGACGCTCAAGGAATTTGTCGACGCAGGCCTGCTCCGCAGCTTTGAGCTCAATGGCCGAGCGATCTACGAGCATGATTACGGGTACCCACCGCACGATCATCTGCATTGCCAGCAGTGCCAGGTGCTGATCGAGTTTCACAACGAGGAGCTCAAACTGCTGATTGCCGAGGTGGCAAAACAGCATCGCTTCCGTGCGGTTGGGCATCGGTTGGTGGTCGAGGGACTTTGCGACGAGTGCCTCAAGAAACGTTCCCGCAGCCGGCGCCAGCAGGATCGAGTCTAAGGCTGCCTTTGGGGGCTTGGCGGCGCGATCGATCCATATGGGAGCTGACCAACGCCGCGGGATCGGTCAGTCGATCGACCGGGCGGGGAAGGCATGGGGATGGTGGCGATGCATCCACAGCCCCAAGCCTGGGTCCTGAATGAAGAAGAATGGCTTGCCATCGGTCGATTCGTTCCAGCCCCCCTGAATCTGGCCGACGCGGTACTTGCGCGTCATCGCCTCCACGTTCCCCGCGCGGTAACCAACCGATTCCAGTTCTTCGGCAGCGATCGAGTTGGAGCAGTAGAGCACCTCAAAGCGGTCTTCGGTCGATCCGTGGATGAGGTGAGCTGGGACCGAAAGGTTCTCTCGCAGCTCCGGGTTCTGGGCGACCATCTCGATCACCTGGGGAGTGGTGCGATAGCCGCTGGAGCGGATCAGGCGATCGTTGAGCGGGTCTTCGCCGAATCGTTCGACACCTGGAGCGATGACCACCAGTTGACCACCGTCGCGGATCGCCATCCGCGTTCGGTAGATCGCCTTGTTGGCGAGCCAAGTGGTGTTGTATTTGGCAGGGTCCATCGCCACAACGATCGTTTCGGCCGCTTCGGCGATCTGAAAGCAGTTGACCTGCGCGGCCAGGTCGCATGCGCGCCAGAAGACATCGTGGTCGTCGCCGAAGAAAAGACCGCGGGTCGCCTGCGAACCGTCAGGGAACGACTCGACCACCGTCAGGCCGTATACGATCGGCAAGTGCGACGCGTAGAGTTCAGAAGCCCGGTTGAGAATGCGGCGAAGTGGCGTATCGCCTCGACCCATGATCCGTTCCATGCCATAAAGAGCACTCAGGTAATGGCTGGCATGGATTCCGCCCGATCCGCCTACCCCGACAAAAAGATTCTTGTTGTAGTTGGCCATGCCGATCACTTCGTGCGGCACCACCTGCCCCAGCGAGAGGATCAGGTCATGACGCCCTTCCACCACTAGTCGGTTGACCTCGGCTGGCCAGGGCTCGGCAAAACATCCCTCGGTCGCCTGTTCCACATAGGAAGCATCCACCACTCCCAGTCGCACCACATCGTTCCGCCAGCGATGCACGCGGAATAGGTCCAGGGGCACCCCAGGGAACATCTTTTCTAATCGCCCTGGCGACATCGGCTCGTGTGTCCCCAAAGCCGGCATGATATCGACCAGTTGCTTGGGGGCCAGTTGGTGGAGAGCGACTGTCAGCTCTCCTGCCCTGCTGGCCGACCGCGTGTGGTCGGGAGGGATTGCCAGAATGCGGTTGGGACTTCCCTTCAAGGTAAGAATCGCCTCAATCGCTTCACGAAAATCGTCCATCGAAAGTCGGCAATCCAGTCCAGAACGTTCCCAGAGAATCGGCATTTTCAGTTCTCAGCAAAAATCACGAAGGCAAGGATGGATCGGTGCACCCTGGTGGCAGCGACTGGCCGATTGTGCCAGAAAGCAGGGACTGGATCGACCCCTGGACTGGCGGTTTTCAAGAGGACTCGCCTGGTCTGTTCACCCCATTACAATGAACTAGCGGACCGTCCGCCGACGCCGCCCGAAAGGGAAAATCTTCCCTTTCCGAACGAATGTAGCGAGATCGGCCACCCCAACCTCGTGCACCGACACCATCCCAACCAAACCAGCAGGCGATGGCGATTTCCCTGCCTGCAAGTGATATCGACATTCAACAGAAGGACTGAATGCATGGTCTTGGAAATGCCCGCGGTGGTTGGCTTTTTAGGTCGCCGCTGGATTGGGGCGATCGTCTTCGCCGCAGTGCTGCTGTCGGGAGGCAGCTGGCCAGTGACTCCATGGCTGCTGGTCCCCGAAAGACTGATCGGTCAGGAACCGGCGATCGGGAAAACGGAGGAGGCAAAGCCGGCTGAGGATTTGGAGAAGCGGTTCCTGGCGGGCATTCGCCAGCTGACTTTTGAGGGGAAACGCAGTGGCGAAGGTTACTATGCTGCCGACGGCAAGCAGATGGTCTTCCAGAGCGAGCGGGAGGCAGACAATCCATTTTATCAGATCTACTGGATGGACATGGAGACAGGAGACAGCCAGCGCGTCTCTCCTGGCTACGGCAAGACCACCTGCGCCTGGATCCACCCCAGTGGTGAGACGGTTCTTTTTGCCTCGACGCAGTTCGATCCCGATGCTCGTAAAAAGATGGAAGAGGAGCTTGCGTTCCGTGCCTCGGGGCAAACTCGCCGTTATGCCTGGGACTACGATGCGACTTATGATTTGGTGGAGTGGGATCGCACCAGCGGTCGATATCGCCGCTTGACCGATGCGGTGGGTTACGATGCAGAAGCTTCGTATTCGCCTGATGGGCAGTGGATCGTTTTTGCATCGAACCGCGGCGCCTACGCAGGGGAATTGTCGGAGTCGCAGAAGCAACTGTTCGAGCAGGATCCTGCCAGTGCGGTAGACCTTTACCTGATGCGCCGAGACGGAACTCAAGTCAGGCGACTGACGGATGTTTCCGGATACGACGGCGGGCCTTTTTTCTCTCCAGACGGAAAGCGAATCTGCTGGCGCCGATTCTCAGAGAACGGTGCGACGGCCGAGATTTTCACGATGGCGATCGATGGATCCGATGTGCGCGCTTTGACGAAACTGGGGGCGATGAGCTGGGCACCGTTTTATCATCCCAGCGGAGACTATCTGATTTTTGCATCGAACCTGGAGGGATTCAGCAACTTCGAACTGTATCTGGTCGATGGCAAGGGAGAGAGAACACCGGTCCGCGTGACAACCACCGAAGGCTTTGACGGTCTTCCGGTCTTTTCCCCAGACGGCAAGCAATTGACCTGGACAAGCAATCGGACCGCTAACAAATCGTCGCAGCTTTTTACTGCCACCTGGGATGATGCCCAGGCTCGCAGGGCACTGGAAATCGACGCAAGCGGCGCGGAAAGCACTTTGTCCGAAAGCTCCATGGAATCGGATCGGATTGCCGGTGAGGAGGCGGCTCGAGCGACTGCGGCGGATTTCACCGCCGCCGATATCGGACGGCACGTTGATTATCTCTGCCGGCCCGAACTGGGCGGACGCTTGACCGGAACTCCTGGGGAAGCGAAAGCCACCGCATACGTCGCTTCGTATCTGGAAGGGCTTGGGTTGGAGCCGGCTGGGGTGGAAGGGAGCTGGTACCAGTCTTTTCCCTTCACTGCAGGGGTGACGCTGGGTGATGCGAACCGACTGGCGTGGGGAGAGACCACATGGAAGCTCAATGAGGATTGGCGACCGGTTTCCTTCAGTCGCCAAGGTGAGGTAGCCAGCGCTCCGGTGGTCTTTGCCGGATATGGTATCGTCGCACCTGAGGACGAAGGGCAGCCAGGATATGACTCCTACGTTCATCTGGATGTCGAAGGCAAGTGGGTGATCGTCTATCGTCAGATGCCGATGGACTTGACTGCCGAGCGGCGGCAGCACCTAGCGAGGTATTCCGGTCTGCGATACAAGGCGATGGCCGCTAGGGATCGTGGAGCTGTGGGGCTAATAGTGGTCAGCGGGCCGACCAGCGGAATTCGGGAACCCCTGGTGCCGCTGCAGATGGATGGAACTCTCGCAGGATCGAGTTTGGCGGTCATCAGCGTCAGCGACGCAGTTGCCGAGACGTTGCTCAAGGCAGGCAAGTCCGAAGAGTCGTTGGATGCGATGCAGAAGTTTCTGGATCGCGGCGAACTGATGATGGGATTTCCGTTGGAGGGAGTGTCGCTGGAGGCGACGATCGATGTGCAGCAGATCAAGAAGGAGGGCCGGAACGTCCTCGGATGGCTCCGCGCCGGATCCCAGCCCAGCCCGCATGTGGTGGTGGTGGGGGCGCACATCGATCACCTCGGTACCGGCCAGGGTGGCTCTTCGCTGGCCCGGGATGAGGAGCGAGGTGGCATGCATCGCGGTGCGGACGACAACGCATCGGGTGTTGCGGGCATGCTGGAAATCGCTCAGTTCCTGGCCGCTCAGAAGCGATCTGGGAAGCTTGCGCTCAAGCACGACATCCTCTTTGCAGCTTGGTCGGGAGAGGAATTGGGCTTGTTGGGTTCCGACTACTTTGCCGAGCAGTTTGATGCGCTTTATCCAGGGCTGCGGAAAGCGGAGTCTGGAGAGAGGGATTTGGCCGAACCGTCGGAAGGGGGTGGGAATGAGGCCGCAGTCCCGTCGGGGACCGGCGCTGTGCGATTGGCCCCTGCGGTCGCAGCCTGCTTCAATCTCGACATGATCGGACGATTGCGTGAGAAGCTGGTGCTTCAGGGGGTTGGTTCATCGCCGCTGTGGACGCAGGAGATCGAACAGCGGAACGCGGTGGTTGGACTTTCGCTGACGCTGCAAAGTGATTCCTATTTGCCGACCGACGCCAGTACATTTTTCATGGCCGGGGTGCCGATCCTCTCGGCATTCACTGGATCTCACAGCGAGTATCACACGCCAAGGGATACTCCTGACCTGATCAACTATGAAGGAGCGGCCCAGGTGGCTCGGCTGATGGGACTGATCGCACGTTCTGTCTCGACGCGGGCCGAACCGCCGGAATATGTCGCGCAGGCTGCACCTGAGAACCAGGGGAAGCGTGCGATGTTGACCGCTTTTCTCGGGACCGTTCCGGATTACGCTCAGGGTGACATCCAGGGCGTCAAGTTGTCAGGGGTTGCCAAAAATGGTCCTGCGGCAACCGCTGGGGTCCAGGGTGGTGATGTGATTGTCGAGCTGGCGGGGAAGAAGATCGAAAACGTCTACGACTACACCTTTGCCATCGAAGGGCTAAGGGTAGGGCAAGAGACGGAGATCGTCGTTCAGCGGGGGGACAAGACGCTGCGACTAAAGGTCATTCCGGCATCTCGTCAATAGACTCGTTGGCTATCGTGCCCAATCGCAATCTGGGACCGACCACCTGGGATGCCAAGCCGACTTTTTCAAACAGACGGATCAAGAACCAAGACATATCGAATTCAAACCAGCGGTGCCCATGGCGGGCGCTGCGTGGGTCGGCGTGGTGGTTGTTGTGCCATCCTTCGCCGAAAGTCAGAAGGGCTACCCACCAGCTATTGGTGCTTTCGTCCCGGGTCTGATAGTTCCGATAGCCCCATTTGTGGCAGACTGAATTGACTGCCCAGGTGACGTGCATCGTGAAGACGGTGCGCAGAAAGACGCCCCACACCAGCCAACTTGCTGCCATCTGGAAAGCCGCCTGACGCGTGCCCTCCTGGTAAAGACCAAAAGCATAGCCCATCGCGGTGATCGCTGCGGCGTGCGCCAGGTAGATCCACAGCCACATCAGCTTGCGTTCCACCTTCTGGTAGAAGGGATCGCGAAGCAGGTCACGGCAATATCTTTCGAAATGGAAGACGCTGTCGTGGCGGCGATCCTTCACCAGCAGCCATTCCATATGGCCCCAGAAAAAAGTCACCCAGGGGGAGTGCGGGTCGGCAGGCTTGTCGCTGTGCTGGTGATGCATCCGGTGGATCGCGACCCATCGAGCCGGTGAATCCTGAAGGGTGCAGATACCAAAGATGGCCAGCAGATGCTCAAACCACTTCGGACAGACGAAACCTCGATGAGTCAGCAGTCGGTGGTAGCCGATGGAGACGCCCAGCCCATCGAACAAGAAGTGGGTTACCACCAGCGCGATCAATCCGCTGGTGGAGAAGAACCAGGGTGCAAGCGCCAGGAGGGATAGGATGTGGACTAGCCAGATCGAGATGGCGTAGGGCCAGAAGATTCGGGTCGGAAGCGTCTCGGCCGGTCGAGACATCCCGGGTCTTCGACCGACGGGAACCGGCTGGTCGGGTATTGCGCTGCCGGGACGATGGCTGGCCGGGTGGGAAATCGACATCGATAATTCCTCCTTGAAATCGCTAGCCCTTGGGCGACCAACGGCATCCTGCTGTCGGTCTCTTAGTTTTGCCATCACTTCCCAGGGCGAAGGGAGGACAGACCCAGCCCTGCAATGGGTATTGCCGGGGCATGATCGAGCCGGAAGTATGGCCGATTTAGCTTTTGGAATCCAGACGAGCCTTCCGTTAATTTAGGGGGGGTGGCTGCCGATCTGGTGCCGGTTGGAGATGCCTTAGGTGGCGGTTCTGCGGGAAAAGATGACTGCCGAGTCGCCCTGAATGACCCAGTGACTTTTCACCGGTTCTTCGGGAGAAGAAAGGGGAATCGGACCTTCCCGCTGGAGTCAAATCCACCTGCATTCGGGAGAAAGTGTGGAGCATGGTCATCGATCTGATTCCAGACCAAGGCATGGAGATTTCCCTTGGCGCGCAAGGTATTCCAAGCCGAGGCGATCCAAAGTTCCCGCCTTTTGGAAAGAGCCGATGGATCGGGAGATGGTGTTCGAGCATTCAGCCAAAGGCTGGGCACTTCCACCTGGGCGAAGGCGCCTGGATCTTTGCCGCCATGATGAGAGGCCGCAAGGAATCCGACCAGAGGGACACCTAACATCGACCACTGATCGATCAGATCCGAAATATCCAAGGGATCTCGAGGGAGGGAACCGCCGGGCCAGGCGTCCAGGTTCATTTCCAGCCCGATGGCAGTGATGCCCAGGTTGGCGCGAAGAAGCGCGTCGGCAAGATGGAGAGGCGAGTAGGCGGTCTGTCGTGACGCGAGGTACTCAGCCCAGGGTTGATCGACGGAAAGCAGCAGGGGTAAGTTCGGGGACAGTTGGTGTACTAGCTGGAACGCATGAACGATGAATTGAAGGAGTTGTTGGTCGTCCCAGTGAAGTTGATTGGAAGCGTTGACTCCCGAGAGAACGTGCCACAACTGAACCTTGCCAGCGAAGGTGTGCACGATTCTTTTCATTCGCTCAAGCGATAATTCGACGACGGAAGGATAATCTTCCATCAAATACATCCAAGGCGGAATCCCCTGATTCTGAAGGCTCATCAAGGGGCCCACAGCACACGGGATCCGATGCCTGTTGCACCATTCGATCTTCTCACCTGCCTCCCGGAGTCCTTTTTCCCATTGGCTGGACGAATCGCTACCCCAAGGGATTTCGACGAACGCCAACTGGTTGTGGGCCTTTGTCAGATCGGCCAGCGGTTGCCAGTTGGTGGAGTTGCTGATTCGAAAGCCGACAACCGGTGCATTGGAAGTCGCAGGCGGCATTGTGGAAGTCGACATTTGCGCCGTCATTTGGTCCATTAGCAACAGCTGGGCCTGAAGCGTCAGTTCGATCGATCGCTGCGCGTGCTGGGCCGATGTTTTTGAGAACCTCGGGGCGATGATGCAGTCCAGGAGTGCTTCGACGGCCATTTCGATCCGCTGGTCGAAAGGCTTTCCTGCATCGATCCCAAATGGCGCCCATTCCGCCTCGCGATTGCGGACGCGAACCAGGGTCCCGCGAGCCAATTCCAAGGGAAGGTCGTAGGGGTCTTGCTGAACTCGCAGCGTTGCGGTCGTGAGGGCGACGGGACCCAGGGTTCGGGTCGGCCAAAGGATCGTCAATTTCCCTGAATCGCCTACTTCGCGACGGAGCTTTAGAAAGTCTCCATGCAGTTCGATCTGGCAGGGCCAGGGAATTCCTTCCAAGCTGGTCAGGTAGGCGACGCGTGCAGCGCGCGATGCATCATGATCGATCCCTGCAAGCGAAAATTGGATCGTGTGCATGCGCTCCCCTTGCCGGCCACCTTCCCACCGCCTCTGGTTTGTCGACCGCTTGGCAACTCCCCAAGCTGACTTGCTTAGTGTACGCTATGCCTCCTCGGAATGGGGTGGTCGGACCGCATCGTCGCTTGGGAATTGGTGGAGTCGCGAGTGGTTGGCTTGCTGCCATGGGCTAAGATCGGCATGCCAGTTTCCCACAACTTACGTCCGGAGGGATCGGATTATGGAAGGCATGCGGGCTATTCTTGAAACTCATCTCCCCTTCCCCAAGCGTCAAGGGAAGGTGCGCGATGTCTATGATCTAGGCGATCGTTTGCTGATCGTCAGCACCGATCGGATCAGCGCCTTCGATTGGATTCTGCCAACACCGATTCCCGACAAAGGACGATTGCTGACCCAATTGAGTCTGTTTTGGTTTGAGCAACTGGGGGAGGCGAACCATCTTTTGGACCAGTCGTTGCCCGAACAGGTACGGAGGTGCGACCCTCACGGGGATCTGGAAGGTCGCAGCATGGTGGTCCGCAAGGCTGAGGTGATTCCATTTGAATGTGTGGTGCGAGGGTACCTGGAGGGCTCCGGGTGGCGGGACTATCTGGCCACAGGTCGCGTCTGTGATTTGCCGCTCCCATCCGGTATGACGCAGTGCGCCAAATTGCCAGAGCCACTGTTTACACCTGCGACCAAAGCGGCCAGCGGGCATGACGAAAACGTCGGACTGCAAACGATGGTGGAGGCGTTGGGGGCCGATCTGGCTCTGGAGCTCAAGCGTCGCTCGCTGGAGGTGTACCGCAAGGGATCGGAACTGGCGGCCGCGCGCGGGATCGTTATTGCCGATACGAAATTGGAGTTTGGATGGAGCGATGGAAAGCTACTCCTGATCGATGAGGTGCTGACCCCTGACAGCTCCAGATTCTGGCCAGCCGATCTTTATCGACCAGGCGGGCCGCAGGCTTCCTTCGACAAGCAATTCGTGCGCGAGTACCTGATGACCACTAGCTGGGATAGGAACAGCCCACCCCCTCCGCTACCAGCCGAAGTCGTCGAGAAGACTCGCGAAAAGTACATCGAAGCGTACCAGAGATTGACCGGCAGGAAATGGAACTCCTCTTCGGTTTCATCGAAGCGGTAGGTATTCCATCGGAAAGCGGCATGTAGTCATTGCAATCCGACAGCCGTCTTCCGGAAGCGTGTTGAAAATCGGCATCGTGACCTTTTATCCGCTTTCGCCAAGCTGCCAGTTGAGCTCTCAGCGGCTTGAGCAACTCCGTTATTCGCCTGCCAGTGGTCATCGATTCCTTGCGATCACGCATCCATGTTGACTACTTCAGCCTGGGTCGCTTCCGATAGCCACTGGATCGAAAGCGGGGGGCGACTGGCGGAAGCGATCGTGAGGATTGAGTCGAGCTTGCGGGGGCCCAGAGGCTCTTTCCTTTCAGCGCGGAAGTGGAACCGGGCGACCGGGACCCTGTTCAGGGAGCCAGTGGCGGATCACAATGACAAGGTGACAGTCCACTTGTCGGCCCCTCGATTCGCGCCCTCCACCGATTCCATCCGCCATGCAAGATCCCACGCATCGGGTCGACCCCCGGCAACTCGATATCGACTTTCAGGTTCCCTATCGCCATCGTTTGCGATTCACCGAAGACTGTCTTGGTAGCGATTGGGATGTGGTGGAGTCCCTGTTGGAAGGTAGCGAGGGGACAGCGGCTCGGGTGCAGTGCTGGGTGGATCAAGGGGTCAGCGACGCGGACTCCAGCCTGATCGAACGCTTGGGAGATCGGTTGCGAGGGAGCGAACGTGTACAAGCCACCGGTCCGGTTCGATTGCTGGAGGGTGGCGAGGAAGTCAAGAATCAGTCCCGTTGGGTCGATTCGGTTTTCCAGGCGATCGATGCGGAAGGACTGGACCGTCGTAGTTACATCCTAGTCGTTGGTGGAGGTGCGGTTCTGGATGCAGTCGGTTACGCAGCAGCGATCGCTCACCGCGGCATCCGCTTGGTGCGCATTCCAACGACAACCCTGGCGCAGGGCGACAGTGGTGTGGGGGTCAAGAATGCGATCAACGCGTTCGGGAAGAAGAATTGGAAGGGAACTTTCGCTGTCCCCTGGGGCGTAGTCAACGATGCCCGACTTCTGGAGCTGCTCCCCGATCGCGACTTCCGATGCGGTTTTTCTGAAGCAGTCAAGGTGGCGCTGCTGAAGGATTCCGATTTCTTCCAGTGGCTGCATCGGAACGCAAGGCAAATCGCCGATCGCAAGTCCCTGTCGGTCCGAGAGGCTCTGCAGCGTTCTGTGACGCTGCACCTGATGCATATCACACGAGGCGGGGATCCGTTTGAGTCGCGTGAGGCGAGGCCGTTGGATTTTGGTCATTGGTCGGCCCACAAGCTGGAGGGACTCAGTCGCTATCGCCTGCGTCATGGGGAAGCCGTCGCGATCGGAGTGGCCTTGGATACCGCCTACTCCACCCTGGCGCATGGGCTACCGCCAGGGGTGCTCGATCAAACCCTCCAAGTTCTCGGACAACTGGGGCTGCCAGTCTTTGATCCCCTTCTGGATCACCCTCAACTTGTGGATGGGCTGGAAGAGTTTCGTCAGCATCTGGGGGGCCGACTGACGCTGACCATGCTAACCGGGGTCGGGCAACCGATCGATGTCCACCAAGTCGATTCGCAGCGGATGAAAGACGCGATCGCACTCCTGGCTACACGCTGCCGTGAGGTGACCTGCTGAGCGGCTGGAGGGGGGCGAGACGACATTCTAATAGCCACTAGAATGTCATCGGGATTTACCGAATTGGCTGCCGTCGCCGAAGAACTAGGCGTTGTAAAGCCTGGTGTCAGGGAGGCCTGGCAATCGGTGGGCATGTGGTCGGCCAGCGGTGATCTGACAGGGCAGCAGCTTCACCTGCCTCCTGCCGCTCGTTGTCCCGGGAGCTGGCAGGATGGAACTGGAGTTTGCTGGCGAGGTCGGAGCCTGGGGGGAGCGATCAGTAGCTGACGCGGCGAATCGATCCAACCCCGAATCCTGGGTATTGGGCTCGAGCCATCTGGGAGGCGATTTCGCTATCCCGAGCTGGGACGATCACGCACATGGGGCGGGCTGGAACACCGGGGGCTGGGTAGAGGCAGACTTCCCACATGGAGACGACTCCGGTGGCGACAGCCAGCATCTGCAGCTGCATCATCTGGATCTGCTGCTGTTGGATTGCCTGGGCATCGATTTGATCCTGGTAGGCTTGCGCTTGGGCCCGCAGAAGGAAGCTTTGGCGTTCCCGCTCTTCTTCGTCGGATTTCTCAGAAAGCCATTCCTGCCAGCCCGGTTCCAGTATCTTCATCTCCTTGGTGTCGAAGAGAAAGAAGGGGACTCCAAACTGTTTGCCGTTGGCCAGTTCCAGAACGACGCCTTCGCAGAGATAGGACTTCTTGGCATTGGGGTGCTTGCGCACCCACTTGAGCAGATCTTCCGGGGTATCGATCTTGGTCTTTTCAAACTCCGCGACGATCTTGGGGATGATTTTCTTGTAGCCGTCGTCGGCATCGTCCAGCAGTTGGTCGTTGAAGTAGAGTTTGCCGTTGCGCTGTTGGACCACCAGTTCCTTGCGGCCGTAGGCCAGCACTTTCGCCAGCACCTTGGTGCCGTCCCGCATCGTCCAGGTCTGGAATTCGCTGATCGGTTTATCGGCCTGGTGGGCGATCTGGTCGGACTTGAGGAACTCCTGATCTTCCTGGCTGAGTTGGTCGATGTCGACCGCCACCTTTTGGCCATCTTCCCGAAGAAGGATCACCGTCGAATCGTTGAATGAGAGAAGTTGGGCCTCCACCTTGTAATTGCCGGTTTTATCGGACCATTGGCGGGCGCATGCATCGTTTGCGAGGCTGGTGGCGATGACCAGAAGGGCAAACCCGAGGCAGAGGAAAAGTCGCATCGAAAAACTCCGTGGGCAAAGGGAAATGCCTCCATTAGAAAGGGAGGCTGTTCCGCAGGGGGTGCGGATGCGTCGACTCGCCAGTCCGAACGACTGCATGGCGAGCCCTCTAACACTATACCTGTAGTGGTCCTGGGAGAAAATTGATTTTCGCCACTCCCTGGGGGAGCGATCCTCTGGAAACCTGTTGGCCATTCAGATGGGAGAAGCGATGGTGCCTGCGTTCGTCCCAGGCCTTGGGCGATCGTCCTTTTGGGAGTAGGATTGAGATGTATTAGGGGGGAAACCTGATGGGAATCCCGAGGTTTGCCTGAAAACCTGAGGCTGTAGACTGTGGCTTGATGAGGGATGGCAGGATGGCCCGATTCGGCTTCAGTTCATCGAATTACTTGCGAGGAGGCAGCTTGATGCCGCTTTTCGAGGTGGAGACCGACAGCCATATCATGATCACGTGGGCTGATGACGAACAGGCAGCACGGGAAACTCTGGCAGACTATTTCCCGGAGGACCGGTTGCTGCGGCTTACACGTCGACCTCGGGACAGCTGGGTCATTTCCAAGTCGGCCCTGGGGATCCCCAGTCGTTCCGACGGTATCTGCTCCATCGCCCGCGAATGCCTGGCTAGTTCGACGGGTGACAAGGTTCAGGCGATTCGGCTTTATATGAATCAGACCGGAGCGGATTTGGAGCGAGCGAGACGAGTGATTGAATCGAACATGGCGATGGGTTGGTGAGCGAGAGGTTCAGCGCGCGGTGTCGCCGGTGCATGGCGAGCTGCCACCGAGCGCACTGAGGGTTAAGCCGGATGGCATTGGGGACGTGATGTGAGTGTCGAGCCACTTCGAAGCGGACGCGACGCTGATCTGTTGCAGGTCCTGGGGTACCTTTGCTTTTCTTCCGCTCCCGCCGACGTCAATACGCTGCAGGCGTTCAACCGGCTTTACGGCGAAGCGATCCATGGCGGGGGGAGTGACCCTACACCAGGTCTGGTCAGTCCGTACGCTGGGCAGCCCGCCTGGTTGACGCTGCAGCAGTGGATGCAGGATTACCTGGTGCAGCTAAGCAATCAGGAAGGCCCCTTCCGCCATGCGATTCAGGGGCAGGAGGTTCTCTCCCTGGTCTGGCTGCATCTATTGCCCGAATATCTCGATTTTCACCGCGACCTGCTTTTCCATCAGGAGCCGGAAGGAATTTTCAACGGATTTTTTCTAGCCAGGGCCGTGGAGGCGGTGGTGTTGCAGGGCGGTCCCTGGGAGGAGCGTGAGCGGATTGTTTCGGGGGCGATTCGGAGGTTGAATAATTTTGTCGGCTACCGACCGATCGCAGTCCTCGAGGGGAAGAAGTTCGAGCCGTACGAGCATGAGTGGATCTCGCCGATACCGCTTTACATACGCGGGGCTGGAGTTGCCTTCGGCGTCTATCACGGCATCATCACCGAGACGTTGAAGCTTCTTTCAGAGACTCCCGAGGAACTGCTTGATGCCGCCTACTTCGATATCGAGCACGTCGATGAGCTGTCGCTGGATCCGCGAGCCTACGACTTTGATCATCCGTCGAACAAGCGACCCAATCATCACTTCGGGCACTGGGATCCCGATACGGTCGATGAGAAGGGGTTGTATCGGCGTTTCATCATTCAGCAGGTGACGATCGATGCCTTGTTGAGCCGGATCCATGCTCTGCGGGAAAGTCGCGGGGAGGGGAGTCCATCGGAGTGGTTGACCGAGGCGGCGGCGGTGCTTGCCGGGACGATCCTGATGGCCTCGACGATTTGCGGGGCGGGTCCCTTGACCCACGATTCTTCGGTAACTCTGGCCAGTCTTCTCGACCCGGTGGCTCGCAATCGCGATCAGTTCTACGACCTGCTGCTGAAGGAGATCCGAGGGACCCACGGAGCGAGGCTGAAGGTGGAAGCTAAAGTCCGCCGTCAAAGTTTTGGAGGGGCAAGACAGCATCTGAACACTCAATTGGCGATCCTCCGAGGAAGCCAGGTGGAACATGTGTTGTTGGCTCGACTATTCGCGCGCATGGGCAGTTCGCTGACGGCCATGGAAGAGTCGGATCACGTCCGCGTTCCATCGGCTCGTTTGCTTTGCCGGATCGATTGCCTGCTGACCTGCGGCTTGCAGGAACTGCGGCGCGGCGATTTGAAGCGGGCGCTGGAGGTGCCGGGTCAGGTGCGGGGGTTGTTGGAGCGAGGGATTGGCTGTGGAGCGATCGTCGACCCCTGGAATCTGCTGGGGTTCGGCGGCAATTTTCAACGATCCAGCGGTCCCGATGCCTCGGTAATCGATCACCGGGCGGAGGATCTGGTGACGCTGATGGAGCAGATTTTTTCTTTTCAGTCGCGGCTGTGGCGGGAGGCAGCTGCGCAGGATGACACCCAGGCCTGCGACCGTGCGGAACTGGAGTTTCAGTCGCTGGCCAACTGGTGGAGAAAGTATGCGGCGCATCAAGTCCAGGATCTGAATGCGACCGATCCGGAGGAAAGTCTCCAGTCGGCTCAGTTGGTCGCTCGGGCCCTTCGGCTGTGGTGCCGAGGGGGTGCTGCGACGGGAGATGTCCGGTTCTGGGCGCAGCACGCCGACATCTTCGATTCTCCCAAAGCCTACGCCCTGGTGGTGGAAGCGCTGCTGGAGCGAAGGGATTTCGTCGCCAGCCAGGCACTGCTGGTGCACTGGCTGAGCGAAGCGGAACGAGTGGGGTTGTGGAGCGGCAAGACGGCGTTTCCGGATCTGGCACGGCTGTGGATGGATTCCTTGATGCGACTGGAGATCGAGTCTCCGGAGTCATTGCCATCCAATCCATCGGCCGCCATCGACGAAGCGCAGCGGTGGGGATTGATCGAACGATTTTTTGCCTGCCTGGAAGCCAATGGCGGCGAATACTTCCAACCGGTTCAGTTCCGCCTGGGATCGCCACGAACCTCCTCCAGTGCTCCATCCGACGATCATGCAGAAGGATCCCCGCCCTCCCCCGACGACGCCGCCTGGGGAGAAGACCAGGAAATAGAGGAATCCGAGGAGTCGACAGACAAGGAGCTCTTCAAGTCGGCTTACGACGACGTCGTCTACGAAGACAGCACGGCCGATGGGGTCGACAGCAGCCTGTTTGAGGTCGACACCGAATCGCAGGATGCACTGGTGCGAGAGGCTAGACGCATCTCCCAACATCTGGAGTTTCAGGAAGCGATGGCCACGATGTGGCGGCAGGTCGCGATGCTCCGACCGGCCGCCTGCCAGAAGGTCGATCGGGCGCAGCAGGACCATCGCCGCGAGATGCTTCAGGAGTGGGGGCAGCAGGCCAGCCTCTGCCGAAGGAACTTGTTGGAGTTGCTCTCTCAAGTACATGCCTATCGCATCCCCAAAGGCGGATCGGACCCCGATTCGATGAGTCTTTTCGATCAGAAACGGGTCACCAAGGAATCGTTGGTGGAAGCGATCGTGCATGCCACCGTGGAAGTTTCCGACGCCATGCTGCTGTTGCTCTCTTCAATCCACAGCGAGTCGGGAGCGGTCGATTCCCGCACGATGCGCGGTGGGGAACTGGATGACGAGCAGCGGATGGGCATCCGCATGTTCTCTGCGCTGATGGCAGGGGAGCCACAGGTTCTTGTTGAGATCTTCCCCGAATACTTGAAACTGCTCAAGCAGAAAGCATTGCTGTACGTGCCGTTGGTTCGAGGCGGGGATCCGCAGGAGATTTTCCGCGTTCGCTTCCGAAGACGCATGCTTACGCATCTGCTTCGGTGGTTGCCACGGCAAGGCTTGTTCCAGGAATCGATTCAGCTCCTGGAAGCAGCTAGGAAAATGGAAAATCGCAATCCCGTTGGGGATGGCGCGGTGACCGAGTTCGATGAGCTGTTCCGCATCGCATTCAAGGCGATGGTCGAGGCAGTGATTCGTAATGCGTACGCGTGGCAGGCCGACCGATCGGAGGCAGCGGCTCCCGATCGGCTCCAGATTGACCCGCGCAGTGGGGAGTCACCCAGTGGCGATCCTCGAAGTGGGCGGCGCGATCCCGCCGATCCCATGGTGGGCATCGAGCAGTTGATGGAGGATGGCTGGAGCGAACCGGAACCTCCGAGGCTGATTCCGTGGTTGGAGCGGCTGACGGAAACTCTGCTGGCTACTTGGCTCTCCCACGCCCGCACTCTTCGCCTGAGCGGTCTCGAAGGAGTCGATCAGTTGAAGGCGTGGAAGCACTTGGTCTCCTTCATCGAGTCGTATGGCGCCGGTTTGTTCACTCAGCAGTTTCTCAGGCTGGGTAATGTCCGCGCGATCTTGCATCAGGGGGTTAGTGCCTGGTTGCGCCAGGCCAAGGAAGAAGGGGCCAGCGAAGGGGTGGAGAGACTGCTTCAGGCGATCGATGACGGCACGATCGAGCGTCTAGAGGCTGTCCAGTGGCTGACCGCCGTTCTCGAAGTGATCATCGACCACTATGCCGAGTATCGCGACTACAACTCGACCACCACCCAATCCGATCGTGGCGAGATGCTCTACATGCTGCTCGATTTCCTCCGCCTGCGCGTTCGTTACGATCGGGTGCATTGGAACCTCAAGCCGGTGTTCTGGGCGCACGAGGTGCTGGTGCGTTGTGGGTGTACCCGGGCAGCCAGCCAGTGGCAGGATGCGCTGGCCGAGCGGATCTCCAAAGAGGCAGATCAATACCAGAGCCAATTGGTGAAGCTGCAGGAAAAATACGCGATGCGGATGCCGACGATCGCCGATCGCATCGGTGAGCGTTTTGTGCGACCGATGACGATCGATCGGATACGAGCCTATGTGGCGCCGGCGATGAAAGGGCTGGCCGATGATCCAAGAGGGGAGCCATCGCAGGCGTTTGAAGAACTGGTGCGCGAGACGCACGACCTGATGCGCAAACCCACCGGCGTCGGCTTTGAAGTCCCCTCCTGGCTCCAGGCACTCGAGGAAGAAGTCGACCGCGTCCTGGCTCACCAACGAGGCTTTTTGCCGGAGTCGCTCGCCATGCGCCAGGTCCCATGGATCCTGCTACCGCATCCTCAGTTCGAAGCGAGGATTGCGGCGGCAACCAAGCAAAGCAAATTGCTGCCCTGATCGTTCGTTCGCATCGCTCCATCGGCAGTCCACTAAGATCCGAGCGATTCGCAGTGCCCTCCTAGCGTCGCAGTGCCCTCAGGAAGGCGCAACGACCGGACCGACCGTAGGATCAGGAGAGGACGCTCTGGTTCCAGCCAACGCCCTGAAGCACCTGGCAAGTGGCTTTCGATTTGTTCAGGACGTAGAAGTGAATGCCAGGAATACCAGAACGCAGCAGTTCTTCAACCTGCGTTTGCGCGAACTCGACCCCAGTCTGGAACTGCCATTCAGGATCGTCATGCATCGCAAGTCGCGATGCGAAGGTCTCGGGAAGCTTCGCTTTGCAGAGAGTCGTGATGCGCTGGATCTGGGCGTAATTGGTGACTGGAAGGATGCCGGGAACGATTGGCACATGGATCCCTGCCTCGCTGCAGCGATCTCGGAAGCGGAAAAAGTCGCTGTTGTCGTAAAATAGCTGTGTCACCACAACGTCGGCGCCCTGATCGACTTTCTGCTTCAGAAACCGCAGGTCGTCCTCAGCGCTGATCGCCTCCTGATGCACCTCCGGGTAGCCTGCCACGGCGATCCCCAGCGATGGAAACTCCGACTGAATCAGCTCTACCAGTTCGCTTGCATGGCGCAGTCCACCTTCGATCGGCGTGAAACTGGTTTCACCCTTGGGAGGATCGCCCCGCAGCGCTACGATGGCGTCGATCCCAAGTTCGGTGCAGCGGCGCAGATATTGCCGAAGTTGCTCTTTGGTCGCGTTAACGCATGTCAAGTGGGAGGCCATCGGCAAGCCCATTTGACGCTTGACCGCTTCGGCCACCTGCAGCGTCATATCCTGGGTCGACCCGCCGGCTCCGTAGGTGCAAGTCAGAAAGTCGGGTTTGAAGATCTGAAAATCCTGGACCGTCTGGACCAACCCAGAGATCGCATCTGCCGTCTTGGGTGGAAAAAGCTCAATCGACAGACCGACACGGCGAGGCTGAAAAAAATGAGTCAGTCGCATGAACCCAAATCCTTACGTATCTTGATGAATAATCGATCCGGAACCCATTCTAAATCAAACAAAAAAAGTTGTCTTCCCATCCAGGTAAAGATCCCAATTGGCTTTCCGGTTTCCCCTGATGAATCGGAGGGGGGAGGAAGTTCGCGGCGAGCGAGCGGTGGACGGGTTGTTGATCTGATGGGTTCCCCTGGTTGACGCTTCCTGCGTACCATGCACAGAATGATACCTCGCGATCAAACGCGACGCAGTACCCGGAAGTTGGCGCTGCGTTGCATGCTCCGCAAGGAGGGAAGTTGGCTACGGAGGGCCGTTTTTCTCGCGGATCGGGCGGATGCCTTTCGAACTTCAAGCCAGCGTAGGAATCCGTACAGAAAGTGGCTCGAAGCCACCGGATCAATGTCGCCCTGCGGGCAGTACCATTCGGCTTGACCGGCCAGGCGGGAGGTGGTTGTGGAACATCCGGGGGGGGCGTCTGCCGCGCACGAAAGTCCGCTGGACCGTTCGTGGGCCGCTCGGCCCGATGCGGCAGAAGACTCCGTCTCTGGCGGCTCGACAAAATCTGCCCTGCGTTGGAAGCTCGGCCTGGGACTGCTTGGGTTGCTGGTGGCTTTGGCTTGGTGGAGTGTTGGTGGCAGGAGCGGTTCAGCAAAAGCCAACCTCATCGATCCAAAACATCGCAAACTCTTTGAGACATGGCAGCTGGACCCCGACCGCGCCCTAGGCTACCTGGAGTCGATCTGCGGACTTGGGACTCGGGTTAGCGGTTCGCCAGGGATGGAGCGTCAGCAGAAACTTCTGGCCGATTTTTTTCGCAAGTCGGGGGCTGAGGTCAGCTTTCAGGAGTTCCCGGCCCGGCATCCACAAACGGGCCAGCCCGTGGCGATGAAGAATCTGATCGCTCGCTGGAACCCCTCGGCCAAGCGACGGTGGTTGCTGGCTGCTCATTACGATACCCGGCCTTTTCCCGATCGCGACCCGAAGCAGCCCCGTGGGGTTTTTCTCGGTGCCAATGATGGCGCCAGTGGTGTCGCTTTGATGCAGGAACTCTCCCACGCGATGGAACTGCTACCTGACGGTCTGGGGCTGGACATGGTGCTCTTTGATGGTGAGGAACTGATCTTTGATGAGGCGCGGGACCGGGAGCTGTACTTTCTGGGCTCGACGCATTTCGCCCAGCAGATTTCTGCTGGCGCTCATGATCGGTACGAGGCGGGGGTGCTGGTCGACATGATTGCCGATAAGTATTTAGAGATTTTCTACGAGACCAACAGCTACCGATTTGCACCGGAACTGGTGCGAGAAATCTGGAAGGTGGCTGATCGCTTGGATATCCGCGCCTTTGTGCCTCGAACCCGCTACGAGATTCGGGATGATCACCTGCCGCTCAACCAGATCGCAAAGATTCCAGTCGTCGATCTGATCGATTTCGATTACCCGCGTCCCAGCAGTCGTCAGCCCGGTTACTGGCATACCACCCAGGACACTCCCGACAAATGCAGTGGTGAATCGATCTGCCTGGTGGGGGTCGTCCTGCTGGAATGGCTAAAGGATCGCGTCGCTTCGACGACGATCCGATGAATCCGTCGCACATCGAGTGCGACGGGGGAGATCTAGGCTGGCGGAGATGATCGAATCGACGAGGGGACGGTGGGGCCCCGAGTGGCAGGGGCAGTGGCGGAATCGCTGAAGCATCGATTTGGCTGGCTAGTCGCTACGCTGTAGAATCAGGCGGATGAGGCTTGCGGTGGTTGCCGGACTTGCTAGACGGAAAGTGGTGATCCGTTTGTGCAGTCGTTATGGTCCTGGACAGGTTCTGGTGGTGGACTTTAGGGAGATCAGGTTGCGATGAAGCGGTCAGCATCTCGTTGGTCAGCGATCTTGTTGGGCCTAAGTGCGTCGACGGCTGGTTTCGGACTTCTCAGTCAGGAACGCACCGCGGCTCCCGCTACCCGGCAACAAGGGGAAAGCAGCCATGGTCAGCAACCAAAAGCAGATGGAAAAAAATCTGAGAACTTTCTTCGAATCACTCGGTCTGAAGATGGAACCCCGACGGCGATGCAGACTTCGCTGGTGACATACCAGTTGGATTCGGCCAAATGGCCAAGTTCCCAGGTGGTTCTAGTCGGCGCTGTTCATGTCGGGCAGCGAGCCTACTATCGCGAGCTGAACCGGCGTTTCCGGGATTTCGATGTGGTCCTGTACGAACTGGTGGCGGATCCGGAAGTGAACATCCCAGAGCCAAGCCAGGGGGAGAATGTCCGGCATCCTGTAGGGGCGTTGCAAAATGGTATGAAGGAGATGCTGGGGCTGGAGTTCCAGTTGGACCATATCGATTACCGCGCGAAAAACTTTGTCCATGCCGACATGAGCCCCTCGGAATTCTCTCAGGACATGACCAAGCGCGGCGACTCCATGGTCGGCATGTTCGCTCGTCTGATGGGAGCGGGGATCGCCGCCCAAAGCGGTCAGCAGGCCAAGGGGCAGGAGATTGAGCTTTTCGCCGCGCTCTTCAGCCGAAACCGTGAACTGAAAATGCGCCGCGTGATGGCCGAGCAGATGCAGTCGATGGATGTCCAGATGGCAGGCCTAGCCGATGCCTCGGGCCGAAGCACCCTGGTGACCGAACGGAATGCCAAATGCTTCCAGGTGCTCGACAAGCAATTGGAAAAGGGGGATCGAAAGGTTGCAGTTTTTTACGGTGCGGCGCACCTGATGGACATGGAAGAACGACTGCTGCGCGACTACGGTGCGACCCGAGGGGAGATCGAATGGTTGACAGCTTGGGATTTGGTCAACGAGTAACATCGGAAGAATTGCTTTCCCAAGCAGTTAATCGAGCAGTTTGGATGATGCAACCCGAGCACTTTCATCTCCTTTCAAGGCTCTGCGTGCGACCTTGGATGTATGTCACACCTTCGACCTTCGATGCGGTTGTGCATTGGATCGAGGGATACCATCACGCCACCGGTTGTCTGCATGGGTTTCGTGAATGGTTGGTGACGCAAGGAGCTAAAGGAAACAACTTTGGCTGGGCTGGATTGGTTCGCCATCACCTGGTTCTTCACGGAGTATCAGGTGATGAAGCCCGTTCGATCGAGCAGCTCGGACAATGGTTGCACCAGTTTCACACGTACATGGAAGGACTTCCTTCCTCACGCGATGCGATGCTCAGAATCTATCTCGATTACCAAGCTTGGCTGGCCAGTAAACCATGGTACGGGCCTGGCTTGCTAAGCTGATGTCCGATGCAGCTGGCTGAGAGCAGGGAAGCCAAGCCGCTAGAGTTGTCTCTCAGCGCTGCTTAAGAGATGGCCAACAGGGATGGTTTCGTATCGACGCGTGGAATTGGCCAGATCACTTCACGGTGATCGATAGGCATTGATCATTCCGGGATTGTTTTCTTCGCTGACTTGCCGCAAAGCAAAGCAGGCTTCCTGACACAGCCAAAAGAGATCCGGGTTCCGGCACTACGGCACTCTCCAAGTTTCCCTGAAGCGATAGATCGATGCTTGGATCGGTTCCGAAAGGGGTCAACAAACTGTATCTCAGCTTGTAGGAGAACTGCTCGGTAGTGAAAGGATTCAGGTCGATTGGAACTGAAAATCCAGGATCGCCCGGCCCCATCGTCCAGGTGCCTCGGGGCGGGCCGAAAAAGGGGCCAATCACCCCTTCGGCGGAAAGGGTCTCCACGTTTGGCGGTAAAGTTGTCAAGGAAGGCAGCGATGGAAAGCCGAACCGGGCTAACGAAGCGGCAGGTATAGCCGCGGGGATGATCAAATCGACTTCCACAGCGATGAATGCATTGGCATTGACCAAACCGAATCCGAAGTCGTGTTTGGCCAGGACTGCACTGGTCGTCCCCTGGAGACGAAAGAAGAAAGCATCGGAAGAACCCGCCGTCAGGTCGCCGACCACAACGGAATAGTCGAGCTGAACTTCTGCTTTGTCTTTAGTGTTCCCGCTGTCTGGTAGCCGGCTTAAAAAAAGAGATGATCCATTAAGGATCTCACCGGGTGTCCGAGGCGGGAAAACAGGTACCAACAGGAAGCTGGACGAACTGACAACATCCGATCCCAAGCCACCCTGCTCATGCCAGCCAGAGTAGATGGTTGCCGAAATGGCCATGCCATTCCATCCCGAGGGAGGATTCAAAAGGATCGATGCCGCATCCGCAGTTGCTGACGCCAAAAGGAAGAGCATCGCTAGCCAGCATCGCATCGCCAAGCGGCTCAAGGAACCTGTGAGCAGAAGGGAACAAATCATGATCAACTCCTTGTGAATAGATTCTGTCCTATCCGCCGTTGACAGTAGAAGCATAGAAAGCAGGCGGAACTTTTGTCTGCGGATCTAGCGAATGACAAGATGTAGTGAAGTATAAAGAATCCCGTCTCCCGTTCGCTACATCGCGTCGATGAAGACCGGGAAAAAATAGATCCGGGATAGCAGTCGGAGAGGATCCCACCGACCGCATATGAGCTCGCCATTACCGAGGCGATCGGCCACCTACGCCGTGTTGGTAGCAAAGGGAAGCGGTTCTTTCGTAGATCCCGGCTTGTCGGGATCGCTTCTTGCCGTCCCGATCGCACGATTTGTCAGGTGAATCCCCGACATCGTGGCCAAAAATCGACCGCTTCAAAGACGATTGCCGCAGACCCAGTGCGATCTGAAAGTCCTCTCCCTCTTTCAGATCTCGCTCGATCCACGGCAATCGCACGCATGTGTTCTGTCTAAGTAGTTTTCTTCCCTGGGGCGCCTCCTTTCGTCTTCAAGCCTTTGCAACGAATGAGAGTGCAGCGCTTGTGCCAAACGAGCAGAAAGCCGGCGCGAAAACCCAGCATCGACGATTGGCTGTCGGTTCCATCGCCCGAATCCGAATGCTAGCGGTGCGCGATCTTCCCGTAATGGCTCGTTCTTTTTTCCAAATCCTTTTCCGATGGCTTTTCCTGCTGTGTTGAATCGGTGATGTGTGCAGTGTTATTGGGCATGGATGTGGAGTGTGTGCTGCAATTGCAGGCATTGCCGGGGGTGTTTTTTGCTTGGGGGATCGGCGTTATGTTGGATTTATGGGGAGTGGTAGGCGGGGGGGAGAGAT
>JBIINB010000073.1:0-22964 GCA_044337705.1 Pirellulaceae bacterium
GGCTGCTGGCTCCACGCCCAGTGCACCGCGCGGCGCAGAGATGAGCGATTTTGAGCATATTCGTCATAAGCCGGCGGATGCGTTGCCGCAGCCCAGGGGGATCGTCTTGGTGGTGGCACCTTTGCGTAGCAACGTGAATCTAAGTCGCATTGCGAGATTGGCCGGATGTGCAGGGATTTCGCGGCTCTATCAGTGCGGGCCTGGGAAGATCGACCGCGAGATTGCTAGGGATTCCCTCGAGGTGCTTCAGGTGGTCCAGCGTCGGACGATAGAGCCGGTTTTGGAGGAGTTGCATCGGGAGGGGTATTGGCGTGTTGGGTTGGAGCAGGCGACTGGGGCGAAGTGTCTGTTTGATTATCCATTTCCCGAAAAAGTCGCGCTGGTGATCGGCAACGAGCGGTTGGGGATTGAGGCGGGGGCGCTCCGTTTGTTGGACGACGTTGTTGAGATTCCTGTCTACGGGAAGCCGCTCAGCTATAATGTAGCCACGGCTACAACGATGGCAGTGTACGAGTACATGCGGCAGCATCGGTAGACCGCTTAGTCGCAGTTCCCATCGGAGAGGTCTCTCCCCTTTCTGGCAGGTGTTTTGCGGGGGGACCGCCCTCTGGCTGGCGGTGTGGGATCCTGGGGACGCTGTGTCTGGTGGGATGGGAACCCGGCTGGCAGTCCTTGGGGTGCCGGAGGGGTGGAGATGGATCGTGGGCAGGAAGGGGCGTCTGGGGCCATGGTGTGCGATCGCCGCGTCTTCATGGGAGCTGGATATTCGTTACTTTTAGGAGGATGTCGATCGCAGTCGATCGAGCCGTCGACCCCTGAGATCGTGGCTACGGTAGGTATGGTGACGGACATTGCCCGAGCGATTGCCGGGCCTGGATGTGCAGTTGCCGGGTTGATCGGATCGGGCGTTGATCCTCACCTCTATCGCCCGACTCGCGACGATGCGATCCGAGTCCTGAAGGCAAGGCTTGTTCTTTATGTCGGCTTGCATCTGGAGGGGCGGATGCAGCAATTGCTGGAGCGATCGGGGGTGGCAGGGGAGACCTTTGCGATTGGGGAAGCCTTGCCATCAGATCGGCTGAGGCGTGTGGAGGGATCGGAGGCACCCGATCCGCATGTCTGGATGGATCTGTCGCTGTGGATCCTGGCGGGGGACGCCATGCTGCAAGCGATTGTCGGGCGGATGGGGGATCGCGTCTCAGGAGCCTCCGAAAGATGGGGGCGGTTGCGGGGGCAGTTGGAGCGGTTGGATCGATTCGCGATGGAATGTTTTTCGACGATTCCGGAGCCTCATCGTTGGCTGGTTACCTCCCACGATGCCTTTGGCTACCTGGGGGCTAGATATGGTCTTCGTGTCGAGGGCATCCAAGGATTGACCACCGATTCCGAGGCAGGCCTTCGCCGCATTCGCGGCTTGGTCCGTGAGGTGGTGGAGCGGCGGTTGCCGGCGGTGTTTGTTGAGACAAGTGTTTCCAGCGATGGGATGGAGGCAGTGTTGCAGGGAGCGGCGGGGGCAGGCCATCGAGTGCAACTGGGGGGATCGCTCTTTTCGGATGCTATGGGTCCGGAGGGAACGTATGAAGGGACTTACCTAGGGATGTGGGATCATAACATTACGACGATCACCAGGGCTCTTGGGGGAAGGGTTCCCGAGGGTGGGTTCCTGGGGTGGAGCAGAGATGGCAGTTGAGGTGGACCAAGAAGTCGGTCGGCTGGAGTCGAGCATACCGCTGCAGATTCGAGATCTGACGGTGGCCTATCAGCAGCGTCCTGTGCTGTGGGAGGTCAATCTCGATCTGCCCGCTGGGGCTCTTGTGGGATTGGTGGGCCCTAATGGAGCCGGCAAGAGCACGTTGTTGCGTGCGATCCTGGGGTTGGTTGAGCCGATTTCGGGGGAGGTTCGAGTTTTTGGAAAGACGCTGGCCGAGCAGCGGAGTCGCGTCGCCTATGTGCCTCAGAGGGAGTCGGTCGACTGGGACTTCCCCGCCTCGGTGCTCGATCTGGTCCTGATGGGTACCTACGGAAAGTTGGGGTGGTTTCGTCGCCCAGGAGCTGCCGAACGGGCGCGGGCGATGGAGGCGCTGAGGGCATTGGAGATGGATGCCTATGCCGGTCGGCAGATCGGGCGACTTTCCGGTGGGCAGCAGCAACGCGCCTTTCTAGCAAGGGCTTTGGTGCAGCAGAGCGACCTTTATTTGATGGATGAACCCTTTGCGGCAGTCGACGCGGCGACAGAACTGGCGATCGTGCAGCTGCTGCGTTCCCTTCGATCTCAGGGCAAGACCGTGGTGGTGGTCCATCATGACCTGCACACCGCCCCCGACTACTTTGATCGAGTGGTCCTTCTCAATATGCGCGTCGTGGCTTACGGCAAGGTGGAAGATGTGTTTCAGAAGGAGAATCTCCAGAAGACCTATGGCGGCAGATTGACGGTGCTGGATGAGTTGTCCGAGGCGATGCGTCGGCGGGGAGTGGGGCCGTGAGCGGGTGGTTGGATTACAACACCTGGTGGGTTCTCTTCGGGACCAGCCTGCTCGGGGCAGCCTGTGGAGCGGTGGGAGTCTTTCTGCTGTTGCGCCGACGAGCTCTGGTCGCCGATGTGATCAGCCATGCGACGTTGCCTGGAATTGCGGCTGCCTTCTGGTTGCTATGGGCCAGCGGCCAGTCTGGGAAGTCGTTGGCTTGGTTGCTGTTGGGAGCCGCCTGCAGTGCCGGCCTCGGGGCTTTGACGTTGTTGCTGCTCCGCAATCGCACCCGACTGCGGGAGGATGCCGCAATGGGGGTGGTTCTTACCGGCTGGTTTGCCGTCGGGACCGTCCTTCTGCGTTGGGTGCAGGGACTGGGTGGGGACGCAGCAGGTTTGGAGGGGTTTCTCTTTGGTAAGACAGCCACTCTGGTCGCCGAAGACGGCCGCTGGATCGCACTCGCTTCGCTTGTTTCTGTCGGATTGGTGCTGCTGCTGAAGCGTCCGATCGGCCTGATCTGTTTCGATCCCGCCTTTGCGACATCGCTGGGCTGGTCGGTCTGGTGGTTGGATTTTGGATTGATGATGGCGGCTATGGCGCTGATTATCGTCGGACTTCAGGCGGTCGGCGCCATTCTCATGGTGGCGCTTCTGGTGATTCCACCAGCAGCCGCCAGGTTCTGGACCACTCGGCTTCATCGACTTCTCTTGATCGCGATGGGGCTTGGTGGATCCAGCGGAATGGTGGGTGCGTGGATCAGCGATCAGGGAGACAAAATTCCATCGGGACCGGCGATCGTACTGACTGGCGTCGCGTTTTTTCTCATCAGTCTGTTGTTCGGGACCCACGATGGTCTGGCACGGCGATGGATGAGGCATCGAGCCTTGGAGTGGATCGTGCGACGCGATCACTTTTTAAGAGACTTCTACGAGTACCTGGAGTCTCGCGGCAAGGCGCCCACCATCGTCGGTCACGCTCGATCCGCCGACGTCCCCGGTGCTGCAGCCATGCAGTGGACGCGAGGCATGGCAAGTCATCGAACTCTTTTTTCCCGACTGCATCGTGAAGGGCTGGTGATCGGTGAGCCCCAGGGAAGCCTGTTCCTGACCGCAAAAGGGATCCAGCAGGCGATCATCGCCGTTCGGAAGCATCGCTTCGTCGAACACTACCTCCATCTTCTACTGGACCTCCCCGCTGATGCAATCGATCGGGGGGCAGATGCCACCGAGCACTGGTTGGATGAAACCATGCTGGCACGGCTGGAATCCCAGTTGGGGGTTTCCACCATGGAGGTGCCTGAAAGCCTTCATCCGATTGTGCCGGATGACAAATCCGGGACGCCACCAATCCAAACGGTCGCGAAGTTGGGAGGGACGGATGGCTGAGCCAATGGCTGGGGGTGCATGCTTCCCGTTGAGCACCCTTCCATGGATCTGGGAATACGACGGCTGGGTGGTGCTGGCTGGCGCCCTGTTCGCGGTAGCCGCTGCGCTGCCGGGGACTTTTCTGGTGCTGCGTCGGATGAGCCTTGCGGCCGATGCGATAAGCCATGCGGTGTTGCCGGGGATCGTTCTTGCTTATTGGTGGAGTGGTGGGAGGCAGGCGATCGCGATGCTGCTGGGGGCGGCCTGCCTGGGGTTGGCGACCATCTGGCTGACCGACCGAGCGAGGTCATTGGGGAAAGTCGATGAAGGTGCCGCCACTGGTACCGTTTTCACCGGCCTGTTTGCAGCCGGCTTGATCCTCATGGTCCAACTCGCCGACTCGGTCGACCTGGATCCCGGTTGCGTGCTCTTCGGCGACTTGGAGATGGTCCCCATCGATGCAGGAGACAGCGGATGGCGTCGCGTGCCGACTGCGGTTTGGATCGCGTCGGCCTTGGTGGTCGCCAACCTCTCCTGGATTCTCCTGTTCTGGAAGGAGCTGAAAGTCAGCAGCTTTGACGAGGCGTACGCCGAAAGTCAGGGGCTGGCACCCGCTGTGATGCAATACGTGCTGGCGACTTCGGTAGCCATTACCGCAGTGGCCAGCTTTCAGGCGGTCGGGAATCTGCTGGTGGTCGGTATGTTTATCATCCCGCCTGCTACCGCCATGCTGATCAGTCATCGGTTGCCATCCATTCTGCTGATCGCTACCGGGGTGTCAGCGATTTCTGCCGCCGTAGGTCATTGGCTGTCGATCGAATTGCCAAGTAGGTTGCAGCTTCCCGGGACGTCGACCGCCGGCATGATGGTGGTGGTTGCCTGCCTGATCCTAGCGGTGGCGATCCTTTTGAGTCCCATCGACGGCTGGCTGGCCAAGTGGATGCGGACGGTGCGCCATCGTCGCAAAGTGGAAGAAGAAGACCTGCTGGCGGGAATGTATCGCAAGCAGGAGACCTCCCACCGCATTCCGAAGCCCGACCAGACACCAAGTACCTTGCGTATGTCGGCAGGGACTCTCAGGCGGCTGGAGCGACAAGGGTTGGTGGAACCATCTCCGGATCGCTGGCAATGGCAACTGACCGCTTCCGGGATAGCTCGAGGGAAGGAGTTAGTCCGCAGCCATCGCCTCTGGGAAACCTTCCTCGATACCCATCCGGGAGTCTCCCCCGATCGGCTGCATGAGCGGGCTGAGGCGCTGGAGCACTTCACCGATCTGGAGATCCGAAGGAAATTGGAAGAGCAGACCGATGGTCGTGCTCGTGATCCCCATGGCAGTCCCATCCCTGAGGAACCCTGAAAGATCGAGCGGCCAGTGACTCCATGCAATTGCAGACCCCGGTAGGTTGCTCTAATCTGTAATCGCCGCGAACGTTCGCAGCCCTGGGGACCACCGCACCGGTGGCAAACGCTCAAGCCAGATGCCTCTCATGCTTTCAGCAAAGTAAACACGATGGATACCAAGTTCTCAATCACCCCCGATCAATCGCAGCTAGACGCCCTCCAGCGCGATCTCTCCTTCTATCCCACGAACAATCCGGCCCCCAATCGACTCTCGGCGGCTCAAGTCGATCACTATAACCGTCGTGGTTTTGTGGCGCCGCTGAAAGTCTATGAACCGGAGCAGATCGATCAGATACGAGCTTACTTTGATGATCTCTTGGCGCGGGTGGTGGCGGCTGGAGGGAACAGCTACTCGATCAGCTCGGCCCACCTCGCCTATGGGCCGGTTCACGACATCCTCACCAACCCGACGATCGTAGACTATGCCGCGGACCTCCTAGGGGACAATGTGATCGCGTGGGGATCGCACTTTTTCTGCAAGATGCCTGGCGATGGCAAGGGGGTGGCGTGGCATCAGGATGCCAGTTATTGGCCGTTGACCCCTTCCAAAGCGCTCACGGTATGGCTGGCCATCGATGACGCCGACCAGGAGAATGGCTGTATGCGGTTTGTCGCCGGTAGCCATCATGTGGGGCATCTGACCTACAGGCCAAGCACTGCCGCCGATCACAACGTGCTCAATCAGACGATCGACAACGCAGAACAGTATGGTGAGGTGGTCTGGAATCCTGTACCTGCCGGTTGGTGTTCCATCCACAGCGATCTGCTGCTTCATGGATCGGACCCGAACATGTCCAGCCGACGCCGCTGTGCGTTGACACTGCGATACTGTAGCGCCGACGTGAGAGCATCCCTTGAATGGAACCAGAAGGGAGTTTACGTGCGAGGCGGCGATCCAACAGGACACTGGGCGAACCAGCCGCGGCCCACGGCGATGTGACCCGACGGAAGGGACAATCGGTACAAACGTCTGCCGTCACCGAGCGGCCCAAACTACCTGACTTCGCGGCTCCGGTTCACGGATTTGCTCTGGCGTCTTTCCGATTTCCGATTCGTGCTGGTGCTCAGGGCAGCGATCCACTTGATCGTAATCAATCCCGGTATCCTACTCTGCTTACGACTCGGCGACACCATCGAATTTCGTCGCCGTCTGAAGCCATTGGTGGCAACCGTGTCATGACAGCGGCATGCGGTCGATCAACGGTTCGTTGTTCCTGTTCAGAGGGCGGTTCCCGTTCAGAGGCCTTCGAAATCGTCAGGTTTGGTTGCGAGCAGGAGAACGAGCACGAGCACGACGGTTGGTCGCCAGAAAAAATGATTCATAAAACAAACAAGCGGATGAGTTGCCTCATCCGCTTGCCCTGTTTTGGTTTTGAGATCGAATCAGATTATCGATTGATCGCGAAGCCGAAGGTGAAACCTGGCATCACCAGTTCCTGGTCGTTCAAGTTCGGGTTCTGACCGCTGATCAGCGTCGCACCCCGCCAGATACCTCGGCCATAGTACAGCAGGTTGAATCCCATTCTCAGCTCGATCGCTCGCGTTACCTGGTATGCCGATTCGGCACGCCAATCCAGACCGATCACAAACTCCTGATTCTTCCGTCCGGCGAAGCTGGTTCCCGCCTGACTGACAGGAAGGACAGGATCGTCGCCGACTCCCGGAGGAATCCCGTCATAGATGGTCTGGAACTGGCGGAAGGCGCTGTGCTGACTCTGCCAGTTGGCACCGAGGAATCCCTTGAAGTCGGTGGACAGGGTCCATCGACTGTAATACTTGTAGTACCTGAAACCAACCTGGGGAGCCAGCATCCGATTGCTGGTTTCGACGATCTCGCTGGTGAGCAGTTCGGCCGACGAGTCGACCACAAAGTCGAGGTCGGTGTCGACTGGGAAGGTCGTGTAGTTGTCGTTGCGGGCAATGTCGGTGAAGTCCGATAACCGCACTCCCACCATCGGTTCGACGATGCCACCGAGTCGCGTTGGCTCGCGTCGCCAAGTCTTGTTGATTTCCAGGTGTGAGAACTTTCCAGCGTTCAGGCTGTCCCTGATGCGGTAAAAACGCTCCCCGTAGCCGACGTCGTTCCGCCAGTCGAGCGGAATGAAGTCTTCGTTATCCGCTGTGTCGTCTTCATTGAAAATGTTCAGACGAGAAACCAGCGTTTCGTTGTAGACATTGGGTCCCGAGATATGGAAGGCGGAGAAATTCCAGCCGTCGTCCTCATTGTTCATGAAGCCCGCATCCCAGCGGTTGCCCCACGTGAAGTCGACTCTCCCCGCCTGATCCTCCTGCTCGGATCTGGCGAATCCTTGCCGCATCCGGTCGTACGTGACGTACCAGCCGTGCCGGGCACGCTGGCGAGCAGTCAACTCCTCGAAGTCCAGAATGTGGACCGGAGCGAACCACTGCCAGTTCGGATCGAACTCCATCGGCTCGGCGAAGGGATGGTACGACTGGGCAAAACTCCATGAGCCACTCACGGAAGCCACAGCGAAACAGAGCAGTCGCATCGTGCGTTTGAAGACCGTCATGATTCCCTTTCACCTTTGCAGCAAGGCTAGCTCAATGGCGACCTGCCGACGGTAGCCGGCAACCGGCCGAGCGCATCCCTCCGGTTATGCTGGTAGTATCGGAAGGTAGGCCGATCAAGTTGAGTCGGTTTAGGTAAACCTTGCCGAAAAATGGGGTTTCCTCGGTAAATCCCAAGGGGAGGGCGCACCTGGGCAGTCAAAATACAGTCCGATTTTGCATCGGATCCTGAAGGAGACAGGCGAGCCGAGGGGTGGCCGTGGGAGCAGATGGTGCGGCCGGCATCGACGGTGTCGGATCGGTAAGGATCCGCTATCACTCGGGCAACTGCCGTTCTCGAATGGTGGTCCATCTGGGACGATTCTGCCGTCGATGGAGGATCGGCTGGTCCTTTTTCCTTCTCCTTTGAGTGGTAAAACTCTGTACGCCTTGGGGATACCTTGCGACACTTGCGTCGGTTAACGAAAGAACTATGGGAACCCGATCCTGACAGCTCGGGTGACTGGAGCGAGGTTCTTAGAGTCCCTTGTGTCGCTGAAGCTGGCTGCCAAAGCCGTCCATGATCGCAAGAGACGCGATCACAAGACCATGGCAGCAGTGGGGGTATTTCAAACCGTTAGAGTTTCGCACTTGGCAGTTCGTACCTTTCCGAGCACCATCCCTTGCTTACGCTGCGGGTTGGGATTTAGCAGGTTTTCGGCAAGGAACTAAGAAGTAGACAATGGTCAAGATGGCCGTTTCTACTGGCGTATCGCGGCGTTGGAGAGTGACTGGATGCGGATATTGTACTTTGATCATGCGACAGCCACTCCCATGGCGGGTAGTGTGCGAGATGCCATGCAGACCTACTTTTCCGATCAGTTTGCTTCGCCAGCAGCCAATCATACTCAGGGACGCGTTGCGGCCGAAGCCGTGGAAGATGTCCGAGGCGTCGTGGCAGGAATGCTTGGCTGTTCCAGCACCGAGGTGGTGCTGACTTCCGGCTGGATGGAAAGCTGCAATCTGGGGATTTTGGGAGCGGCGCGTGCCAGTTTGCGAGAGAAGCCCGGCGCGACGCCCCATGCGATCACAACGCGTCTGGAGGCGGGACCGGTGGCTGGGGCTATCGACCATCTGGAGCAGGAGGGCTGGGCGGTGACGCGTTTGGCGTGCGATCGACGAGGCATTGTCGGGGCGGAGGCGGTGCAAGCAGCCGTACGCCCCTCCACGCGTCTGGTTTCCGTGTGCCACGCCAGCTGGGAAACGGGGATCATCCAACCCATTCGACAGATCGCCAGCGTCTGTACCAATCGTGGCATTCGGTTTCACTGCGATGCCAGCCAAAGCGTCGGTAAAATCACCGTCCAGTCCGACGCTCTTGGAGTCGATCTGCTCAGTTTCGGAGGGCATACCCTCCATGGTCCCAAAGGGGCAGGAGTTCTTTACGTCCGGCACGGCGTGGTGGTAGATCCATTGCTGTTTTCTCAAGGAGGGGATTCCCCCTATCGTCCAGCAATGGAAGATGTTGCGTCGGTAGTTGGACTTGGGCAGGCGGTTCGATTGGCCAGCGATGGGATGGTGCGATCCCAGCAGCTCCTGGAATCTCTGGGAAATCGGCTAGTTGAGGGGCTGCATCAGCAATTGGGAGACCGCTTCCGTTTGGTCGGCCATCAACAGGATCGACTGCCTCATCTTTTCGCGATTAGTCTCCGCGGGGTACCGACGCAAAAGCTCCTTGAACGCTTCGTGGAATTGCAGGCTCGGCCTCTGGGAAGCCAGCAGGCAATCGACGATGCGGCCGGTATCTCCCCTGCCCTTGAAGGGATGGGCTGGTCTCCACAGGAAGCTGCCTGTTGCCTTCGCATCGCCCTGGCATGGACCTCCACGCCCGAGGAGATCGATCGGCTGATCAATGGACTGGCGGAGGCCTGCGATGCATGGACAGACGTCGATTGATCGGCAGCCTGTTTTTCCCGTCCGACCGACTTGGTTGTGCGGGACGCGTGATTCCAATGCGGAGCAATCAGATTGCCCATCGGAGACTACCGCACGCCTTGCGCCCCATCCTGTCCAAGCGAAGGATTTGTCTGCTGCTGACAGACATTGCTATCGATTCATTGGGAACCGACGATCTTTCGTCTGCCGCAACGCGATTCCGTCCGGTTGCGTGAGTGATAGAGCCGGCTGCTATCGCTCTGCCGCTGGCTGGCATGCACAGGGAATTCGATAGATTCACTCAAAACGCAAATCGGCTTGGGGGGATCGGGCCGGGGCGTCCCGCTAGCATTGCTGGCCCAGGATTCTGTTTCCGATGCATGAATAAAACGATGGAAGCAGAGCAACTCGTGCACTTTGGTGTGCGAGCTACCGTTTTTATGGTGGCAGGGTGGGGCAGGTCCTTCGATTGCTGCAGCCTCGAGTCTCACGCCGACCATCAATTGCTATGGAAGGGCTTTGCGGGATCTGCTACCGTCCGCCCGCCGATCCACCGACGAAACGTTCGAGTCGGGTTGTTTTCGTGTGGACATGGCGAGCTTCTGGAGGGAGCGAAAGCGATGGGATGGGTGGTCATCCGGCAAAAAGAGCAACTCGTGTCGCCCGATTTCGGCCTTTTCAGGCGCATCGGTTGGTGGCTGACGCTTCCCGTATTCTTTGCCGGCTGTGCGGATGGTCCGCTCTACGGCCTGAAGAAAATGAATCCTGTGATTACCAAGCAGTGGAAAACCGACCAGGAATTGGGGCCCACCTACGTCCAGCGTCTGGAAGAGATCCAGCGACTGCGAAGCCAGATTCGATCGATGCCGATGGACGAGCAGGTGGAGTGGTTGGAGTCGATCGAACAGTTGGTAGGAAATGATCCAAGTCCCGAAATGCGTCGCCAGGCAGTGCTTGCATTGAGTGGACTGCCGCAGCAGCAAGCCGACGAGATTCTCTCGAATGCCTGCAAGGACGAGTCGGAGAAGGTGCGGTTGGCCGCCTGCGAGGTGCTCTCAGCTCCTCCGAACCCAACTCGGCTTTCCCTGCTGGAGAAGCTCGCCAAAGAGGACGAATCGATGGCGGTTCGCATCGCTGCAGTGGAGCGTTTCGGTGATTTCTCTAGCGACCAGGCCTTGGCACCGCTGGAAGAAGCACTTCGCGACAAATCGCCCGCCATTCAGTTTGCTGCAGTGCAAAGTCTCGCTCGGACCACGGGGCTTAAAATGTCGGCCAGTGTCGCTCAGTGGCGGGACTATCTAGATGAAAATCGCGAGGCGATCGGCAGTCCAGGTGGCTCGGAGCAAGCCTCTGGTATCCTGGCCGCTCAAGGGGGGCAGGCGGTGCGTTGAAGCGTCGGCCGTTGAGCCAAATTGAAATTTATTTTGGGAATCAAAAGAAAGCAGCTGGCGACCGATAGAAAACACCGCGATCCGACGAGGCAAGGACCCGGAGGTAAGGCATGGCGGTGCCTAAAGCCGGGGGAGCCACGGGGAAACCGAAGAACGTGCCCCGCAAACGACATTCGCTTCAGATCAGGAAGAGACTCCACCTATGCCTTCGAATGGTCCCGCCACAGCCTTCTATGACCTTCGAGATCATTCTTGGAGTCTATGCAGATTGGCTCTAGGAAGCTGCTTAGCCTTCTGGTTTGCAGGTGAGGGCCAGCAGCAATTGATCGCCGGGGATCCATTGCGGGCAAAGGTCATCTACTGCGAATTGCCCGAAGAGGGAGAAGCCCCAGCACCCCTGTCCTTGGAGTGGCTTCAGGAGAAGACTTCCGATACGGTTCGAGCACCGATCTGGGAAGTATCCAAGCGAGGGGGTAGCGTGGTGCGGGGCCGTCGTGCGGGTTCTGTCAACCCGCTGCGTTCCAGCTCCGCCCCAGTTCCTCCAGTTGCCGATGCTGGACCCGAACCGATTCCCGAACTGATCCCGAAAATGGAGTCCCTTCCGTCGCTACCTGAACGAGCCGAAGAGGATTCCGAAGGGTCCCAGCAGGTTGTGCCATCTGTGCCATCCGATCCGCCCGCTCGGTCCACGAACCTAGCCCCTGGAGACATCGCCTCGCAGACCGCTCCTTCCGATGATCCGAAAATCGGATCCAAGGATCGACCGCCCCATCGGCCTGTCAGCAGCAAGCCGACGGAACGGGAAAGATCCGGCAAGCATAGGGCGAACAACGGCGACGAGGTATCCAGCGGATTGAGGTTCCCGGAGGAGATGCCGATTGAACCAGGTGAGCTGGGCGGAAGCAAGCTACAGGAAGAGCCGGACCTGGGTCGGGAGCGCAGCGAAGCGGAGGTACAGTTGGAGCGACGGGAGACGGAGGAGGCGCTTCGCCAGTTGGAGAGCCCCTCGCTGAAACTGCCTGTCCCCGAGAAAGTCGTTTCGCCCGAAAAAGCCTTGGTGGAGCGGAAGCCCCCCAGCTCGCAGCAACTGGCGATACAAGGTCGCTTGCGTTCGTGCATGGCCTATTACCTGTTTCGTCCCGAAACCACGGCACGGCGCAGTCCCTGGGCCGTGATGCATGCCATGCTCCCCTACGGAGTGGAGGGGGAGTTGATCGTAGGCAATCAGCGGGTCAATGCCATCGGATGGCTCTGCTACAACGGACGCTGCCGCACACAAAGCCTTTTCATCGCGAAGTCTCAGGGGTTCTCGATGGCAGTTGGACCTGGGGTGCAGGGGCACGAAGGACAATTCCTTGCGATGCTGGCTCAATCCCTTGTGCCTCGCACGTACCCCATCAAGGTCCAGGGGCGTTCCTACACGATCGAAGACTTGGTGCGTTATGAGATGGCTGGATGTCGGGAGAAGTCCGAGCTGACGTTCAAGTTGATCGGGCTGTCTCATTATCTTCCGAGCGATTACAGCTGGAAGAGCCAGGACGGGAAGACTTGGTCGATTTCCAAGCTGGTGGAAGAAGAGTTGGCGCAGCCGCTGGTGGGGGCGGCCTGTGGTGGGACCCATCGGCTGATGGGGCTGTCGTTCGCCTGCAAGCGTCGGCAATTGCAGGGAATGCCGCTCGATGGACAATTCGCCCGGGCTCGTCGGTACCTGGATGACTGCATCGATTACGCATTTTCGCTCCAAAATCCTGATGGAAGCTTCAGCACCGAGTGGTTTGAGACGCGCGCCAACAAGCCAGATTTGGACCGCAAGGTGCAAACGACCGGACACATCCTGGAGTGGTTGGCCTACGAACTGCCTGAGGATCGGATGCACGATCCTCGCATCCTGAAAGCGGTCCAGTTTCTGCTCAGCCAGATCTGGGACCGTCGGGATCATGATTGGGCCATCGGCCCTCGCAGTCATGCCATCCGGGCTCTGGTGCTTTACGACCAGAAAGTTTTTGGCAGCGAGCCTGGGAAGCGAAAGGAAATGCTCGCGCAGTTCCTGAAGTCCAGCCAGCCAACCCAGCGCCGATAGCAAGGCGAAAAAGATCGAGTCACCAAGGGTGGAACGCGGTTCAACCTGGTCTCTTTCATGGAGTCCGGTAGAAGCGGATTTCTGGGTGGGCTAATCGCCCCGCTTATCCGGTCGGCTGCTTTCCCGGGGCGAACCGGTTCTCGGTCGGCTTGTTCCCTTGCGGTCTGAAAGATTGCCCGACACGATGCCCCAAAGACGGTTGCAGCATTATCCACGAATCGCACATTCTAATGGACGTTGGAATGTCGCAATGGATGGAAAGATGGGAACGGTGGCGAGGTGCGATTCATGGAGTCCAAGGGGTTGGATCCAGGGAGTCGGCAGGCTATCATAGAAAGGCTTTTGACTCCGGCAGGAGCACTCTAGATACAGGACAGGTGGCCTATCGATGACTTCACCGCGCTGGACACGCCAATTCGCTTCGCTGCTGAAATCGGCCACAGAGATGTCCGAGGCGGTGGATGCGGATGCGATCCTGCTGCTGTTGGAAGTGCCGATGGACTGGGAGCGAATTCGGGATACAATCCCGGCCTCCGTGAGGAAGATCATCGTGGCGATGGATCGAGCGGAGGATTTGGAGGGAGCTGAAAAGGCGGGGCTGATTCCCCTGCCGCTCAACAAAGAACAGTCGCCTCTTTTGGAGCGTCTGCAGCACGCTTTGCTGGAAGCGGTGGCCGATGAGGTGCTGAAGAATAACTGCGACGTGATCGCGTGCTACAGTGGTTTCGAGCATCACGTGATCGATAGTCTCTCGGTGGTTCGGCTGGACGACAGAATGCGGCGGCTTACCAGTCGCGATCTGCAGCGTTTGGAAAGCAGTGTTCCGCTAAAAAGTCTCAAGGTGGTGATCGACCTGGCGGTTCAGATCGGTCGCGAGGGGCGCGAAGGGAAGAAGGTCGGCACGATGTTTGTCGTGGGTGACACTCGCAAGGTCCTGATGCATTGCAAGGACAGTGGGTTTGATCCGCTTCGTGGCTATGCTCGCAAGCACCGCAATCTGCATGATCCCCGGACGCGCGAAGACATCAAGGAGATCGCACAGATGGACGGCGCGTTCGTCGTCTCCTCGGATGCTGTTGTCGAGCGATCCAGGCAGATCATCGAAGTAATGCATGCAGACCTGGCGCTCTCCAAGGGGCTGGGTTCGCGACACTGGGCCGGCGCGGCGATCTCGCAGAAAACAAAAGCCGTGGCCATCGTTGTCAGTCAATCCTCGGGAACGGTTCGCCTTTTCCAGAATGGGGAGCTGGTGATGCGGATCGAACCGATGGACCAGGCGGTCAAGTGGATGGAGTTCAATTACGAGCCACCGACACTGGAAGCGGATGACTGATCAGCCTGGCTTTTGGGAGTCAAATTTCGAGGCATGATCCTTGAGCCACGCGATCGCTTCCTCCCTCGAATTCAGCTTACCGTCCAGTTGTCTGGCGCGGACTTCCGCAAGTAGTTTTCCTCGCACTGGTCCCGAGGGTACCTTCAGGTCTTGCAGCACCCGGCCGTCAATCAGCGGAACGGGATTCCAGTGCTCGACCGGAGTCTGCATCCTTTCCAGCAGCGCGTCGATCGAGTCGGTGGGGATGCCATGCAAGAGTCGCCACTGGCAGATCAACCTCAGGGCCATCGAGGCGCGAGGGAGGACGAGCCAGGGTTGCACCTGCGACCAAGGCAGGTCGGCATCGACGACCAAAGCCCTTCCGGTCGCCAGGATCGAACGGAGATCGGCGGCCTCCTCATTGCTTATCTTCCAGTGCGACTTGAGGCTGCTTGAGACCGTTTCGGGCGATTCCATCTCGGGAGTCAGGCATGGCCGGACCGTCTCGCACGTCGGAGGCCAGAGCAATGGTGCGAAGAGTACTACGGTGGCAGGCAGGAAGCTTTGGCATGCGTCCAGATCGATCCAGCGAGTTGTCCAGTCGCGCGCTGTTTTGTCGATGTGCCACTGGTCAGCAAGCGGGGGCAGGATCGATCGCCACAGATTCAAATCCCAGAGCATTTGAATTGCACGGCTGCGGCGAGGGCCATCAAAGACCTTGTGCATCTCCTGCGAGATCCGTTCGCGACTGACCTGACCTAGCGTGTCGGCCAGCTCGGTAATGGCGCTCCGCGTCGTCGGCTCGATCGGAAACCCAAATCTCGCTGCAAAGCGGACCGCTCGCAACAGACGCAATTTGTCCTCCGTGAAGCGAAGTCGTGGGTTGCCGATAGCGCGAAGTACCTGTTGCTTCAGATCTTCCTGGCCGCCCACGAAGTCATAGACCTGCCGTGCCACGGGATCCCAAAATATGCCGTTGATCGTGAAGTCCCGACGCTGCGCGTCTTCCGGCGGCGTACTGAAGACTACCGAATCGGGCCGTCGTCCGTCGGAATAGTTCCCATCATTTCGGAACGTGGCGACCTCCACCTGATGCCTTTGCCCATCCCTGCGACCGTGGATGCAGACGACGCCAAATGCTGCGCCGACCAGCTGTGTTGCTCGGTCGCCGAATAGCTCTCTCACCTGCTCGGGGCGAGCACTGGTGGCCACATCGTAATCCTGGGGAATTTGTTCGAGCAGCTGATCGCGGACGCATCCCCCCGCAAAATAGGCAAGATGGCCAGCCTCTTGAAGACGTGCTACAATCGACGTAGCGAATTGGTAATCGGTCCGGGATTCCAACAGGCGAAAAAACATCGGTGAGCGATCTTTGGAGTGATGGGAAAGAGCGGGCGGGCAGTCACGTGCGCGACAACGGGCGGCACGGTGTGGTGGGGGTCGTCCACGAAGAGGGGAAGTTCCTCGTCATCCGTCGCTCGCGATGGGTCCGAGCCCCTCGAATGATATGCTTTCCAGGTGGATCGATCGAGCCGAATGAGGATTTTCAGACGGCGATTCGTCGCGAAATGGATGAAGAACTGAGCCTCCAGGTGGAGGTGGTCAAGCACCTCTGGTCCAGCCGCACTGCATGGGGTACCAACCTGGAATGGATGTTGTGCAGACGCCCCGAAGGCCAGCCACCCATTCCCGACCCCCGGGAGGTGGAGGAGGTGTTCTGGATGAGCCGCGAGGAGATCCTGACGCACCGCGAAGTCCTAGGTAGTATGCCAGGGTTTTTCGAGCGAATTGATGCGGATCCCCATTGGGATCGGCTTTAGGCGGATCTAGGAAGCAAACGCCGGAGGGCGTGAAGAACGATCCCGGTGGCCACCGCGACGTTGAAGGAATCGACTTCCAGTTCCATCGGAATCCGCAATCGATGGTCCGCCATGCTCTGAATCGCTTGAGGCACACCTTGCGCCTCATTTCCGACGATCACCATCATTTTTCGCGCCGTGCGAAATTGCTCGAGGGGAACCGACGGATCCTGCAGGCTGGTGACCACGCTTGCGATCCCTAACCCTCTCATCTGCTCGATCCAAGAGAATGGATCCTGGAGCGTCGTCGTGGTGACTTTGAGGCTTGCGCCCATCGAGACTCGCAATGCCCTCCTCGATAACGGATCGGAGGTGCCAGGTCCCAGGAAGCAGTGCGTGATTCCCAGGCCAGCGCAGGTCCGAAGAATTGCGCCCAGGTTTTCGGGGTCCTGCAGCCCAATCGTTCCCAGGGCAATCGGTTGATCCGATTGCGCGAAATCGATCAGCGCCTGGCGCCAGGGCCTTTCGGTCGGGCGGATGCCACAGGCTAGAAAGCCGCGATGGAAATGGAATCCCACCAGCTCTTCGATCGAATGGCTGGGGACCACCAGCACCGTATGACTTTGCCCCCATGATTCCAGATGCTCGCCCCAATCGGCCGCATCGACGACGACAGAATCGACCGCGTAGGAACTGGCCAGCAGCCTTTCGACCAGCGGCCTACTCTCCGCGATGAACTTGCCACTGAAGCGGGTCAGATTCCTGGTCCTCAGATGGCGGTACGGATCCAGTCGTGTATCCTCAAGATCGTTCAGGAATTCGACCGTCACCCATCCCTCCCCAGCACATCGGCCTACTTCACCCTGCGATCGCGACCCTCAGGATCTTAGTGTATCGAAGAAACTAAAAGGTGTCAGGACTCTTTTCCTGGAAAAGAGTCCTGACACCTTTTAGCCGCCCTGACACCTTTTAGCCGCCCGCAAGAGGATTGCATCGCACGCAAGTCACTTTCCCGATGCGGTCCAGGACGTAAATCCAGTTTTCATCAGCAGCAGGAACGACTTGAATCAAATCTCGCGAGGGCAGTTGAATCTCGGCAGTCAGTTGCTGGAGAGCGATATCGTAGGTCTTCAGAAAGCCATCGCGGGTCACGCAAATCAACGTTTTCTTATCTCTCGACCAAGCCGCATCAAGGGCGGGACTTCCGGTGATGGAAAGAGTCCAAGCCATCTGTCCGTCATCGGTTCGGAAGCAGACGATCCGGTGGTCCTCGCACACCACGGCAACGAATTCGCCATCATGAGAAAAACAAATGGCGGTCAAGTCGACTTCAGGGAATTGGGCAAGTGTCTTTTTTTCCCCCGAATCAGTCGCGATCAAATCTACCTTTCGGTCTTCATGATAGGCAAGAAAGTCGCCTGCACTGGAGAGGGAGGGCTGGTGCAACCGACTCGACGAGGACTTGTGCTTCCAGGTGAGTTGGTCGGTGTGAAGATCCCAGCAACCCACCTCGTAGGATGCGTCCTGGCCTGGATAATCTTCTCGATTCTTCACCAAGAGTCGATGGTCGTCCATTGCCGCGATGAAATCGAATTCGGGTGGGATCTCGGGAATGGCTACAGACCGGTGGGCATTTTCGCCAGTCCTGTTCCACAGCCAAAGACTTCTTCGCTGCGATGCTGTATCCAGAACGTCTGCAAAAAGATAATCGGCATTTGCTGGCATGGGCAGCAGTCGAACATTTCTCTCCCCGGACCATAATTGCAATCCCGGGGCTTCGATGGTTTTGCCGTCGCTAACCATTTGAAGATGATCCTGTAGCTGTTGGACGACGATTACGCCCTGATTCGTAACAACAAGTTCCGTGACATCCCTGGTTCCGAGAATTCTAAAACGAGCGGAGTCGACTGGTATGCGTTTCAGCGTACCGTCCTCGCTGATGCTCTCAATCGATCTGTTGTCCGAACTCCAGCAGAGACTGGCAACCCGCTTCTCATGGCAACTCCAACTGCGGAGTCTTCCTGATTCCGTTAGCTCCTTGCTATCGCTCCATCCACTCCACCGATTGGAGAATTGAAGCTCGATTCCATCGCCCTTGTAGATCACTTGCTCGGGCGATTCATTCCATTCGGGGTTGGCGTTTCCGGATTCATCAAGCCACTCCCGGATGTAATTATCGATGTAGAGAACGTTGTAGATCGGCTTCCTGAATTCCAGGAATACGCGATCGCAGTCGGCTTGCAGATGCTCCCTGGCGTCCGGCGGGTCGACACGTGAGACCAAGTTCCAGAGCTGATCTTGAAGAGGTAGCGCCCCTTCGCGGTCCGAAGAAATGTTGTTGAGTCGATCCGGTTTCTTCGCCAGGTAGTCGGTAATGCGAAGCCTCGACTGAGTGGGCCGTGTGACAGAAAGCGTAAGCAGGTGAACACTGCCATTGCTCTCTCCGACGGCAATCTGGGTCTCGGTGGTATCAAAGGCGATGGCGCTGGCAGTTGAAGGAAATCGAATCCGTTCGAATGGCTTGTACTGGTTCTCTTGCTTCCTCAGAAGAATCAGGTTGCCATGGTCCATGCCAACAGCCAGCCATTGGCCGGAGGGTGAGAACACTGCCGTCGAGCAACGGTTGACATCGATGGCTCGCGAAGGAGAGAAGGTCAGAGGGTGGATGCCACTGCTGTCGGTGGAATCCACATCGGCGAGGCGTAAAACGCCATTGCTGCTGCCAAAAACGACTCGCCCCTGACTGCTGACCCCCAGGCACTCCAGAGGCTCGCCCTGCGAATCGAGACGATGATGCAATTGGTAGCTGCGGGTGTCCCAGACATAGACATCCGCAGCGCTCCCAGCGGTCAAGAAGAATCGGTCGTCTTGGGACCAGGCTACTTGGTAGACCTGTTTGTCCGAGGCTTTCCATGCATGCATCAATTCACCCGTGTCGATCTGCCACAGTTTCACCGTCCCGTCGTCGCCTCCACTGGCGATTTGGTTGCCGTCGCCACTCAGGGCCAGACCGTTGATTCCTCCCTGCGCGGTATCGACATCCAGGCGAAGAGTTCCGCTGGACGCGTCGACGATCCTTAGATGCGAATCCTTGCCGGCAGTAGCAAGCTCGTTCCGCTTCGGGATCGAAAGTCCGAAGTAGAGCTTGGTGGAAAACTGAGCGATGGTAGTCGGTTGGGGAGGGAGCTGGGCTGCCAGCAGGCGCCAGTCGAGCGGCATACGATTGCGGGAAGACGATTCGGCGGACCGGAGCGGCTTATGGTCGTTCAGCAGTTGTCGGGCTATGTCGAAAGTACCGTCCCGAGACGCCATGCTTGCCAGAAGCAACTCGGACGCGAATGCCTGATGCCGGGCAAGTTGTTCGGAACGGATAGCCTGCTGGCGTTGGCTGATGGCTACCGCTAGGCCGATTAGGAGTCCTGATGCGGAGATGATTGAAGCAGAAAAGGCGAGTCGATTCCGCTGAGAAAATTTTCGCAGTCGTTCCCACGCCGAATCATTACGGGCGCTGATGGAGGAATTGTTCAAGTGAGCTCGCAGATCTTCCATCATCTGCTGAACGGTCTGATATCGATCTTCCGGGTTCCTCTGCATCGCCTTGCGAACGATCGCATCCAGGTCGCCGCGCAGGCTTTTGGCCGCCTCGGGAGCCCGTACGCTTGGAGCGACTGGGTCGTTGCGCTGGACCAGGTGGCGAAGATCAGAAAGCGATTGGGTTCGCTGGAGCTGGGTGTCGAAGGGAGGCACCCGAGTCAGCAGGTTGTAAAGAAGGGCACCAAGCGAGTAGATATCGCTACGCGTATCGATGGGGTCTCCATTCTCACTGTACTGCTCGGGGCTCATGAAAGGAGGAGTCCCTGGCGTGCTGCCAGCTTGTGTCAGTACGTTTTTCGATTGGCCCTGCCCCGCCTCATCGCCACTTCGCCACGAGTCGCCCCAATCGGCCCGGAATGCCTTGGCGATTCCAAAATCGATGACCTTGACGACCGGATCGCCGTCAACGGTGCTTACCAGCACATTGGATGGCTTGATGTCCCGATGAATAATTCCTTTCTGATGCGCATGCTGAATCGCTTTGCAGCACTGAATCATTAAGGCAACGCGCTGGCGTATGCCCAGACGGTGGATCTCGCAGTGATCGAGCAGTTGCGGTCCCTGGATATATTCCATTGCCAGAAATGCATCGCCCGAGTCGGCCGAACCGGCATCGAAGATATGGGCGATGTTCGGGTGTTCCAGCGAGGCGAGAACCTGCTGTTCCCTTCGAAAGCGTTCGAACGCATGAACGTCCGTAGGACTGCGTTGAAGAAGTTTGAGCGCCACCAGTCTCCGAACGGGAGAGGATTGGCGAGCCAGGTAGACGTGGCCCATGCCCCCTGCCCCGATTTGTTTGATCAGCTTATAGGTGCCGATGCGACTGCCCATCCGAGATTCGGTTTCCCCGGTTGCCATGACGACGGATTGGAGCGGGCGATCGAACCAGGCGGTCTGCTGCGCTGCTTCCATGAGCGAAAGTAGTTCGGCCAGCTTCTCTGGTTGTTCCTGCAGCAATTCCTCTGCCCACCTCTCTCGGGCTAAAGGATCTTCGATCGCCATAGCCTTGGAGAGTAGGTCTTCGATAGCATCGTACGGGGAGTCGGTCGACATGGGGATTCAGGAGTGGATCAGGATTGTCGATTCAGTTCACGCAGCAGCCATGCCCGAGCGAAAGACCAGCGGCGTTCCACCGTAGCTTCGGAAATTCCCAATTGCTGAGCGCATTGGGGGATCGTCAAGTTGCCGAAAAATTTCAGTTCGACCAGCCTTGCATGATCCGGATGCTTCTCGGCCAGCAATCGCAGGGCGTCATCGAGTGCCAGGAGATCGGACGATAGGTTGTTGGCGGCCTGATCCAGTAACGGGTCGCAGCATGTATCGACTGGCGCGGCAAGACGAGGCAGTTTGCGGTGACGCCGCAACTTCTTTCTGGCATGATCGATCAGCACACGACGCATCGTCGCTGCCATCAGGGCCATGGCATCTTCCATCCCTAAATCGGACCGTGTCATTCGCGGCTGAACACGAGCAAACGCCTCGTGAAATAGGTCCGTTGGGGAGAGCGTATGGTTCGCATATTCGCCTCCCATAAATCGCCTCGCCACCTGGCGAAGTTCCTGATAGAGGTCATTGTTCAAACTATTCATTGCGATGGCCCCCCTCAATGAGTCTTGTCAGGATTATGAGGGCTGGTTGTTGGGATCTGCAAGGATGATTCCGTCCCCCTATGGAAGAAAGGCCATGTTCTCCAGGAGTGAATTGGGGGCCTGTTTAGAGTGACCTTCGTTTCTGGTAGAGCAGCAAACACCCGACCGGTTGCACCTTCAGCTTCGAAGGCAGCATCGATGCGAAGTCAATGCTTCAGAGGAATCGTCGTTCCTTTTCATGTTCATGGCGCTACGGAATCGGCGCCCGTCGTCGACGTCGATCGGTTGCCCTTCGCGCAGAGGCTTTTGCACTCCGATCGAAATCCTGCAAGAAAAAAATCTGAGATCTAATGAGGGGACGCGAGTCGTCGCGACGCTGATTCCCCTAGGCAGGTTGCAATCAGTAGGTCGAGACCAATGAGACTTGCGTCAAGTAGGGAAAACACCGTGATGGTTGGTCCATACGGATTCTAAGTCGTCGTATTGACCTTGTGCGATGCATTCACCTTCGATGAGATACCGTTTAGCCTCTGGGATCCAGGGATCCGATGCAAGCGAATATTCCGTGAAGTCGTCATTCAGAAAAAGGGAACTCAATGATGTTGAGGAAGTGTGGCGAATCTATTGCACTGATGTTTCTGGTTGCTGGTTCGTCATTGGCCCAGCCGCCTGGGATTATGTTGAATCCTGGCGAGCGGTATGTTCCAGGATCATTACGGGACCAATATGGGAATCCAGTTCCGGATTACATACCGCCTCCCAATATTGGCGGTGGTTCCCCTTCCTCGTTTCCTGTGCCCGAAGATCGGGGTGGAGTCCAGGACGGGACTGGTCTCGAGTTAGGTGTCACGATCTATGAGGTAAGCGGTCGTGTCATCGTGTCTAGGACGCGGCCGGGAACCCCAGCAGCTGGTCTACTGTTTCCCAACGACCAGCTTGTGCGAGCTGCCTACAGGGATGCATTCTCGCGGCAAGTTTATCGTATGGGCATTCGAACCGTTGGGGATGTTGCGACGCTGAAGGCAAGTGCAGGACCGGGGGCGAGAGTTGCGCTCGAGGTATATCGCCCCACAACGGGATATCGAAGTTTCTTCGTCAACTTCGCCATATCAGGTGAAGTGACGCAGAAATCAGCCGCTGCACAAGCTGGCGACGGCCAGGTAGTCACTCGAGGAGGCAATCAGCCCAGAGCGGCTGCTGCATCCATCGTCCCTGACTCGACCGGAGAAGCAGCCCAGATGCTGGGGGGAAGGAGTGCACCTCAGGGTGGTAATGAGCCCCAGGAGATCGTGCCAAATCCGGTTGGAGGCGATTCAGCAGCGGACTTGCTAAATGGTCCCGGATTCTGATTGAACGATCAGTGGGGACTGCTTTTAAGTGAAATAAAAGGTGTCAGGACTGAATGGCACCAACTTAAGCCACCGACGCAACATGTAGGGCACAAGTTTTTTTGCTTGCACTGCAGGTAGTGCAAGCAATTCAGGCGAGCGTTTTCGTCAATGAATCGGGATTGAAATACACGGCAG
>JBIINB010000091.1:0-18264 GCA_044337705.1 Pirellulaceae bacterium
ACCGATCGCATGATGAGGCCCGAGTCGATCGACGTCAATGCATCCGCCGAGGAGCTGCGGGTGGCCCTTGCCATGCCAGCCGACTCACCCGAAAAACAGGCGATCCGAGACCGCGCTGTGGCTCAGGCCCGCGCGAAAGCCGCCATCGCTAGCAAGCGATAACCCGACTCGCGAAACGTTCAAACGCACGCGAGGCAGGATCGGGGAGGGTGGCGATGGGAACTCCAAGCCATCTGCAGTCGGATGATCCAGTAGTGTCGCTAGAAGGGCGGCTGCTTTGGATTTCCGCCCTGGGGACGCTCGCCGTCTGGCTGGGCCTCCTTTACCCGTCTTGGTACCTGGGACAAGTGCCCGGCTTCCGCGACACCCTGAACTTCTACTTTCCCATGTGGTCCTCCTGGGACCATCTGATAGGGATCGATCGCTGGTTGCCGCGTTGGTGCCACCTCGATGGTACGGGGAACAACCTTATTGGCGAAGGGACGTCTCTGAGCTTCTATCCTTTGCGCTGTGTACTGCTGGTGCCATGGGGAACCATCTCACAGCGAACAGGGATGTTCTTGTTGCTGCATGGCATGTTGGCGTGGGCCACAATGGCTTGGTCGGTCCGAAATGCAGGTGCTAGTTTGGGTGTGGCCGCGCTGGCAGCGATAAGCTACTCCCTATCGGGACCGATCTTCTTTCAAATCTACAATCCCCCCTTCCTCATATCGGCTGCCTGGCTGCCTCTTCTTCTTGGATCTCTGGTCAGCGTGCTGGCGGCAACCTCTGGCTGTTCCAATCCTCGCACAAACTTAGCAGCGTCACTGGCAGCATCGATGATGATCCTGGGGGGCGATCCTCAGTCGGTCGTGCATGGCATGCTGCTGGGTGGCACCGCTGCTCTTTTTCTCTCGATTCGTTTCCTCAAAAGTAGATTTGCTTCTAGCTGCACTATCCAGCCGTCCATCGCAGAGCTCCGGCGGCATCCAATGGTTGCCTGGTTTGTTTTCCTGGCGATTGGCATCGCGATGGCAGCCATCCAGTGGATCCCAACCGCTTTCTGGGTGGCACAGTCCGATCGAGTGGGAGATTATCGGCCGGTGATCTATCAGTTTTCCGTAGCACCCTGGCACTGGCCAAGTCTTCTAGTGCCGGGACTGGGTGGCAGTTACGTGGGTGGTCATACGCGGTGGTTGGCGGGGCTCTCTGCCGAAGGAAGAATGTGGGTTCCCTCGCTGCATATCGCGACCCCGATCTGGATCGGGCTGCTCTGCCTGCTTTGGCTTCCGAAAGTGCGATGGACTACCTCCCGATGGATTGTCGCTTTCGGAGCCATCGGAGCCTGGAGCGCCATGGGGGATTATGCGCCAGGTTGGTATTTCAATCAGTTGCTCTCTCTCTGGCAAGGTCAACCGACTCGGTGGTTGCCAGACGCGTGGGGTGGCCTGCAGTGGCTTTGGGTGGAAGTGGTTCCAGGTTACCGACACTTCCGATACCCAGCCAAATGGCTGCCTGTGACTCTTTGGAGCCTCTCTTGGCTGGGGGCTTATGGGCTCTGGCTGGCCATCGAACGGCCGAACAGGATACAGCGGGGCAAACTGAGTCGGACTGCGACCGCGCTGGCGATCGCAGCAGGAATCCTATCGATCGTCATGAGGATGCCTGTTTCGCAGTGGCTATGGGACGAATGGTCGAAGTGGGTAGAGCCCGATGCCATCTTAGGTACTTTTCAAGCCGCCCCATCGCTAAGAATGCTTCAGTGGCAGTTGGTGGTCTTCGCAGCGATCTGCTTTTCTATAGCGGTCGTATGGACCGGGCGCCCCTTTGCTTTGGAGTGGGGACGCCGAAGGACGGCAGAGACCCTTCTTCTGCTGATGGCATTCCAGTTGGCCTGGAGTGCGCGGCAGGAATGCTCGTTCCAGGGTTCCCGCGAACTGCAGCAAAAGGTGCTGGGTGCATCCCTATCCAGTCCGTCGGCGCCGGCTAGCGGTAAGCTGCACTGGCTGATGGAGCGGAGGAATCAGGGGGCAGAATTTACGTCGCGGCCCAAACCGCTGAAGAAACAGCTCCAGAAGATCGACCATCGAATTTGGCTAGGCCACGGAACGCCGGTCACCCAAGCTCTCCGCATGACATGGGTAGACCAAACGATGCAAGAGGTTTCGCACCAAACCTCTGCTGAGGAGAAAGATCGTTCCAACGAGGTTAGGGAGGGTAACCCATCGAGCTCCTGGCTGGAAGCTTGGTTGCCGAAACGTGAAGACGAGATGTCGGTGCAGCCGAAGTTGCAGATCGATTGCAGGGATCAAGTCGATGCGGTGGATCTCTGGGGACCCTTTACAACCGACTTGGAATGGGTGATTGCGCCCACCGCAAGTGGCTTGGCTTTCTTGCCGCTTTACCAAGATGGAGGATGGAGTGGCTGGGTGTCGTTGGAAAACGATGGGGTCTGGGAGGCATTGAAATTGTCGAAAGCCAATGGAGTCGGTATGGCGATGGAAATTCCGGAAGGAGCCGACCGGCTGGTGCTGAACTATCAGACGCCGGGATTGAAGGTGGGAGTGCTGATCAGTTTGCTGGGAGCGGCAAGCCTGCTGTATTGGGTTTACTTGGTTTGCCGGAAGCAGCGGTCGCAGGTTATCGAAGTAGATGATCGCTAGGATCGCCGGCGGTCGCTGCGGCGAATCGATGAACTGGCAACAATTCGCTTCGCGAGGTCGACCGTCGAAGGATCGCCTTCCTAAGTCTTCCCTTACTACTCGCGGCAGGGTCGCTCAATAACCAGCTGCTTCGATCCTGAAAGGAATCGCTTTCTCATCCCCTTCGATCTCCACCATGGCGGCGATGATTTTTGTGATCTTTCGATCTGCAGGGAGCGGCTGGAAGGTGAACTGAAGTGTAGAGAAGGAGGGAGTCGGACTGTTGTTGGCCTGATTTTGCACCTTGCCGTTGAAGCTGAAACTCTGGAAGCTTCCCGAGCCACCTCCGGTGGAGTTTTTCCCGGTGGGAATGTAGCGGTCACCCTCACCATCCTCCAGAATCAGCTCGTAGTTCTGGACCGATGCAGTCAATGCTTGGAATTTACTGAAAAGGTCGTTCGCCTGCTGGATCGCCTTCGTCTCGGGAAAGGTGACCTGAATTTGAATGCCCTCTGGTGACTTCTGAAAACCCTCCAGACGAAAGGTGGCGCCATCCGCTTTCTTCTGTTGCTTGGCGCTGCTGGTGAACACCACTTCAAGCCTTCGTCCCGGGGTCACCAACAGCTCCCCCTCGATCTTCTGGATCGGTGTCTCCATCGATTTGGGCAGATAAACATATGCGGCATGGTTGGTATCAAACTGTTTCAGGAATTGTGGGTAGGAAATGCGTAGGGGGCCAGTATCTTCCGACTGGCTGACTTGCCCCGTCAAATCGGTCACTAGGATCTTAGGAGCCACGCGCATCAGGACGGAGCTTTTGCGACCTCTTGGATTCTCTTGATCGACCTGAAAAGCGATCCCGACGTTAGGCTTGAGACCACCACCACCGTATGTGGCACCACCTCCTCCCGCGAAGACCTGACCACCTCCTCCGCCAGCCGCATTGCCGAATCCGCCTGCGGCCCCACCGCCATTCTGGTTGTTGAAGAACTGTCCGTCGGCAAACTGTTTGTTGTTGAAGTCGCCAAATGCCTGATTTGGACCCTGGATTTCGATCTTGGGGCGAAAATCGAGCAGCGAGGGCATATCGCCCAAGGGACCAATGGCCGTCGCCCGGATACGATACCCATCGACATTGGCCGCCTGGAGCTCCTGAAGAGATTGCTTAGCTGCCGAGGGATCGGATGCAGCGGCACCTTTTCCCTGAGTTGGCGCCTTGGCGGGATCGGCTAGAGGCGACGTGAGGGCAAGAAGTCCGATACCGACGAGTACGGATCCGAGCATAGTCGAAGTTCCTTGGCGATTTGGAGTTCCAAGCATCGTCTGCGGAATGCTCTTCCGCTGGAAGTGCCTTCGAACGACAGATCTCAGAAACGGTAAGACACAAGAGCGTGCACGAACTTGCCCTCATATTATAACGCTCCCTATGAGAACTAGCATTTGACGTGAAAAAGCCGAGTAGTGGCTTCTTCGATGCTTGCATGGTTTGATGACCGATGGATTGGAACGGTTGAGTGGTACCGATCGCCTCGGATTTCAGCTCAGGCCAGAAGGGGCGACACAATGGATGCCGTGGCTCCAAGAGCCACGGGGCTGGCCATGCTGAAAACCATTCCTCAGGCCCGAAGGGCCGGCATTGTAAGAATCACACCGGCAACCATTTTCCTAAAGCGCCTGACTTCCCCCAAGAGAAGCAGATGGAAGAGAAGGAAGCAGTAAATTCTAGGAACCTATCCGTAAACCTCCAAAATCCTAACCCGCAGCGTAAGCATGGGACGGTTCTCAGATAGGCGCTATGGGATAAAACTGCCGGCCCTTCGGGCCTAGTTCCTGTCCAAAGCGGAGTGCGGATCGGTGCATGGCACTGGAATGCGTGGCTGCCCTAAGTGCCACGGGCGGCTCGCCCATCGGGGGAGTTCATTTGCCATGGCCGGGACGTTCTTGCCACGAGAGGCACCGATCGTCCATAGGAACGTGGAAAGAGCGGCGCTTGACTTGCCACCCGCCGGCCAGGAAGTCGCCCTCTTTGCATCGCGAGAGAGCAACTTCTTGTCATTTTGATCTACAGAGACAAAGCGCGGCCGGTAACGATCAGATGTCGCCGGACATGCCAGGAAGTTGGCTTGCACTGCGTCGTCGCCGCCCAATTCCATAAAGCGCCGATCCCATTGCGAAAATCGCAAGCGATGCCGGTTCGGGAACCTGTGCAGCGGCAAAGGCAGCTCGAGCTTCAGCCGAGTTCAGACCAAATGCCAGATCGTAGGTGACCGAAGTCGTCTGTCCTGGGGCCAGCAGTACCCGCAAACCCAATTGAGTACCTAAATCGTCCAGAGCACCGTTGGGGTCAAACGGAGCATCGAAGAAGTTATTCAGTGCTGATCCGTTCGTAATACTGAAACTACTGCCAGATGACACAGTGATTCTAGGATCCTTGGAACCCATCACCACGGTATGGTTTGAGGTAGCCGTGGCTTCGGCCACGGTCGCTCCCGCCAGACCGAACACATCGTTGTAGGTTTCAAAACCAAATCCGAGGAATTGCCCCTGATCCGGGTCAAAGGCATCAAAATAACTGATCGTCGTTGCTGCGACGCCTTGGTTGGATAATTGAGAGGAAATTCGAAGAACGTTCAGTCCATCAACCAAACTGTATGTCCGCTCAAAAGCAATGTTGGCACCACCACCCAGGTAGTTTCCAGTCACTGTGGTCCCCGTTACGACAACCGATTGCCCCGCCCCGTATTGAGGAGAGTTGAATACAAATGTCCCGACGTCGGTTCCATTCTGAAATCCGAAATCGGAAACAAAGGTACCGGCTCGGAAATACTCCGTACCACCGAAGGTGACCGAGTCGATTGCACCGCTGGAGTCTGAGATCATCACTGCCAGCGACCCATTTGTGATGGTTGCCGCACCTAGGTGTCGATCCTGAAAGATCCCCAAGGCCACAGCCAAAACCAAGATTCTTCCACAAAGCAACTTCATCACCAATCCTCCTGAGTGAAACCGTTCCAGCTAAAATCTACCCCCTATAAAGAGCGTTCCCAAAAGAAAAAGCACCCTCATAAAAAACTACCTCTTTTTGGTTTTTTCCCATTTCCTAGGAACGACGTTCTCGAGGAATGCTGCCAAGCAAATTGATAAAGCAACTTGCTCCTTTGAGAAGGTGGTTATGAGGTTTCTCCTAGGACCACAGCGGCGACGAGTTGATTCCAGGAGCTTTCTTGCGGAGACGATCGGTTGATGGGAGGTCCAGAGGTTTTGAAAAATCGATAGACCAGGGGACATGCAGCTCGTTGCCTTGCTTTATTGCAAGCAATGGCAAGATGTTTCGGTCGCGGGAACCGAGCCAACTTTTACAGTCGCGAAGAATTTTCCGAAAAAGCTGAATATCCGGCAGCTCGCTCGTCGATGAAGGACCAAGAGAAGCCATCGAATCGGCGCGATGGCATGTGGGTTGGCGGTGCCACTGCCCCCTCAAAATCAATGAATGCCCCCTGCCATGGATTGGATCAGCCGTGAACCGAATGACTGCCTCCCTGACGCTCGCCCTCTTCACCGCGACCGGATGGGCGTTCGCTCAACAGCCTCCCACCACCAAAACAACGCGTACTGCAGTGAAGGCGACGGCTCAAGGCGCCCCTGCGAAAGGGACCAGCCAGGCGGCCCGAAGCGGTCGTGGCAAAGCGGTCGCCGGAGCGAGAAGCAATGCCCAGCCGGTCCGACGCGCTTCTGCCATGCAAGAAGTGATTCATGATGAGGGAATCGTTCACGAAGGTGCGGTCCACGGAGGAACGGTCCATGAGGGGATCGTTCACGAGGGGGACGTCATCGGACATTCCTACGGGCATGGAGAAGTGGTCTATGACGAGGGAAGCATCGTTCATGGTGGACCGATTTCCCTTGGAGGCGGTTGCTCGGACGGGTCCTGCGGAGACTGCAGTTCCTGCAGCGTCGGCTCCGGTATCGATTGCGGAATCGGCCCCTGCACGACTTGCCTCCAGCCGACGCGACTGTGCATCTGCCTTCCCGCCCATGGCTGGGTGCAGCTGGATTATCTGATGTGGTGGCAAAACGGTGCCTACTTGCCTCCGATGGCTGTCACCGGATCTGGGACGGGTATTCCGAACCTGGGTACTGGTACGGTTCTTTACGGTGACGGCGCCGACACAGACGACGACACGATGTTCAATGAGCGACGCAGCGGCGGACGACTAAGGTTCGGATGGGGACTGGCTCGCTTTCCCGGTATCGGCATCCAGGGAGAATACATCGGCTTGGCGGACAACACCGAGCTTTTTGAAGTGATTTCCAACGGCAGCCCCACCCTGGGCGTCCCTTACCTGAACGCCACCACAGGCAACGAACAGATGCTTGGTGTCGCATTTCGGCCAGCCAATGCCCAACTCCCACACGTCGGTTCGATTCGCGTCGATGGCACCAGCAGTTTCGAAGGAGGATCGTTCCACTTCAATCGACTGCTCTGCTGCAACACCTCGTGTGCTCCCGCTTGGTGGGGATGCGAGTCGGTTCCGGTTCAAAGCAAATGGCTGGGACTGCTAGGGTATCGCTACCTCCAATTGGACGAAAGCCTTTCGATGCAGTTCAATGTCAATTCACCAGCCTCACCCAATGGACTCAATTTCTCGCAGACTACGCTCGATCAATTCACCACCCGAAACCAGTTCAACGGTCCCGACTGGGGGATTCAGTGGAGCGGGCGACGGGGATACTGGTCGATGGACATGCTGATGAGGACTGCCATGGGGGTCAATCGCCAGGTGGTATCGATCGACGGCCGAACAACGCACATCAGCAACGGACCACCAGCAGTCACCAACAACTACGACAGCGGACTTTTCGCCACCACCACCAACGAGGGTAACTACAGCCGCAATCGCTTTGCCGTGATCCCTGAACTGGGGATGACGGTCGGCTACCAGTTGACCGAACGTTGCCGGTTCAATGTCGGCTACACGTTCATCTACTGGAGCAGCATCGTTCGGCCAGGGGATCAGATCGATCGCGAGCTGAATCCTGCAAACATCCCCGCAATTATCAACAGAAACGTCACAACCCCCACCAACCCACGAAAACCGAATTTCGACTTTGTGGAATCCGATTACTGGGTACAGGGGCTGAGTCTAGGAATGGACTACCGCTGGTAACGGATCACCTGCCCGTTTGCAATTCCTAAGGAATCATGCGACCAGGCGACCCGGCAGCTCCCTCTCAGGGCTGTCGGGTCGCCTTTTTTTGTGCGCCGGCATAACCTGCAGACACCAGACAAATTGCGTACATTGGTGAGACTTTACAGGCAACCGGGCCACAAACTTCGGGTTTCTATCGAGTCTCTGGCTGACGAAAGGCAACATGTTTGCCCCCGAGCCAGAGTTGCTCCATAGCACACCAGTGCGTTGCAGGACCGGCGGCCGTCGTTGCGAGAAAACGCATCGATCCAAAATCCAAGCGATGCAGAGGCGCCCACGATGTCATCCTTCCTGTCTCGGTTGCTGCAACGAACTTTTCGCCCTCGAGCCGAGCGTCAGCAGGCTGAAGCGCGACGCCGCCTGCGGATGGAACTGCTGGAAGGCCGCCAGATGATGGCGGGCGACCTTGGGGTAATCAACGGGACGGTCTACACCGACCTGACCGACAACGGCATCGATGCAGCCGATCCAAGACTTTCGGGAGTCCAGTTGACGCTGTTCCGCGACGGGGGCAACGGCACATTTGACAACGGCGGAGCTGATGATACTCAGATCGGTGTGCAGACGACCAATCAGCAGGGCTTCTATAATTTCAGCGGGCTGACGGCCGGCACCTACTTCGTCCGCCAGTCGGCTGCCTCCGGCCTGATCCAGCGACCAGGTCAAACAGTCCAGCAGGTGATCATCACCCCGGCCCAGGCCGACGGCAGCATTGGTGTACTGCTCGACTCATTCAATGAAGGCCAGCAGATCGCCACCGCGAAGGTAGGCGGACCGACTCCCGTCAGCAACTTTCTTGCCGTTGCAGGAATTGCCGGGGGAGAACGTGACATCTTCGCGGATGCCACTGGAGGAATCACCGGAGATAAGGTAGAGATCCGCGTCGACAACGAGAATGTCGCCGACCTTCTTGCCTTCTCCTCCGATGCGGGAACCACTGGCGTGCGGTCGGTGGTCTGGGACGGCGCTGACGGCAACGCAGTCGCCATCGACTCAACGACTGGTCTTGGCGGAATCGACCTGACGGCCAACGGCGCTACCGGTTTTCGCATGAAGATCGGCACCGACATCGCTTCGAATGTCATCCTTCGCGTGTTCAGCGGACCCAACAACGCATCGATTGCGACGGTAGCCATGCCGGTCACTCCCGGCGGACTGGCCACTGGAACTCTTTTTATTCCCTTTTCCAGCTTCACCAATCTGAACGGATCGGGAGCCAGCTTCACCAGCGTGCGAGCGATCCAGATGGAATTCGATGGCGCGGCAGCAGCCGATGGACAGGTTGACTTCATCGAAACGGCCGGGTCGACCGCCCAGGTCGTCAACTTTGCCAACCTCCAGCCCCTATCGCTGGGAGGCACCGTGTGGCGCGACACCAACAATAACGGGTTGCTGGACAGTGGAGAAAACGGCATCGGCAACGTCACGCTGCAGCTCTATTCCGACACCAACAACAACGGCACCATCCAGATCGGCACCGATACGCTGATCGGAACGACCAACAGCGGCAATAACGGTGTCTATCAGTTTGCCAATCTGTTTCCCGGCACCTATCTGGTGCTGATCCCGATCTCCCAGCTTGGCACCGGTCAGCCTCTTGCAGGGCTGAATCCCAGCAGCGTGGTGGCCAATCCAGAGAACAACATCGATGGAGACAACAACGGTGCGTTGATCGCCGGAGTCGGTGTGGCGACCACTGCCATCGTGCTGGCTGCGGGAGCTGAATCGACCACCGATGGCGACACCAACCCCAACACGAATTTGACTGTCGACTTCGGTTTCGTGGAACCACAGAATACTTCGGTCGACTTGGCAATCACCAAGTCGTCCAATCTCAACCCTGCCATTGCAGGCCAGAACCTGACCTACACCCTCAATGTCGTCAACAATGGTCCCGGAACTGCCTCCGGAATCCGCGTCATCGACAATCTTCCCGATGGCTTTTCGGTGATCAATGTCAGCACCACCAGCGGCTCCCAGGTGACTGGTAGCCCACTGGGTGACGTGGTAGTCGACATTCCCTCTCTGGTCAGCGGCCAGTCGGCGATCGTGACCATCGTAGTCGCCGTCCCCAGCAGCTACTCGATCTCGCTGGTCAACGAGGCGTCTGTCGGGCTGATCAACGGCAGCGGGTTCATCGATACGAATCTGAGCAACAATACAACGACACTGACGACTCCTCTGGAGCGGCGGATCGATTTGGCCGTCACCAAGACGGGAACTCCCAATCCACTGTCACTGGGGCAGACGCTGACCTACACCGTCAACTTCGTCAATGATGGCCCTTCGGATGCCACTCAGGTCCGCATTGCCGACAACATCCCCGACGGGCTGAAGTTCACCACCATTACGGGAACGATCGACGGCGTTGCGATCCCTTCCAGTGCCTTCACGATCCCGGCGACGGCCCAGGACGACAATGCCGCCAACAATGATGACATCCTGATCCAGATCGGTAACCTCACGCGAGGCACAACCGGTTCGATCACTCTTGCTGCAGTCATCCTGCCGGGGATTCAAAGCAGCATCAGCAATGTAGCCACCATCAGCACGACAGCGACCGGTCTGATCGAAGCGAACGCCAACAACAACCAGGCGACCGCAACAACCACCGTCAACGCCTCGGCCAACTTTGCGATCACGAAAGTCGGTAGCCCGTCGGCCGTCAACGCCGGTGGCAACCTGGTCTATACGATCGATGTCACCAACAACGGCCCCGCCGATGCGACCAACGTCGTCATCGCCGATAACATCCCGGATGGTATCCAGGTTCTGTCCTCCAATGTTGTCGTCACCTTCGGCGGTTCCTCAACCCCCGTTGTGGTCGTTCCGCCATCGGCCAGCGATACCGTCGGCAGCAATCCGGATAACATCACCATCTCCATCCCATCGATGGTGCGCAACACCGGTGGCACCACCAATCCCACACCCGGCTCCACCGCTCGTGTCGTGATCACCGCTCGGGTCCTTCCGGAAACCCGCGGCTCGCTGGTCAATCAAGCCAGTGTCGCGGCGACCGAAGCCCAAAGCTCCGTCAGCAGCTCGGCGACCACCACCGTCAACAATCAGGTCGACCTTGCGATCACCAAGATCGACCTGACCGATCCCGTCGTCACTGGCAGCACGCTCAGCTACACACTGACCGTCACCAATGTAGGCAGCTCCACCGCCAACAATGTCCGCATCACCGACCTCCTCCCCAACCAACTGGCTTTCGTATCGGGATCGACCTCCACGGGTGGCTCGGTTACCAACATCAATGGCACCCTCACCGCCAACCTCGGCAACTTGCAACCTGGCGGATCGGCCACGGTGACGGTCAACACCACGGTGCAGTCGACAACGCCCGGCGTGATCACCAATACGGCAACCGTCGCAGCCGATGAAGTCGACTCCAACACCAGCAACAACAGCGCGACGGCAACCACCACTCTGGAAAGCCTTCGAATCATCTCCGGCAAGGTTTTTCTCGACCAGAACTATTCCCGAACGCTGGACGGAGGCGATCCTGGAATCCCCAGCGTCGGACTGACACTTTTCCGGCTGGATGGTGGCAACCGCACCCAAGTGGCTCAGACCTCCTCGGATTCCGCAGGCAACTACCAGTTCGGCGGGCTGACTCGGGGAGCCTACGAGATCGAGCAGAATGCATCGAATCGAACGTTCCAGGGAAGCCCGATCGTCGATGGGACGCAGGACCTTCCCGGCTTCGGTGGCTCACTGATCGCCAACAACCGCATTCGCGTCGACATCACCTCGGCTGACTCGCCGAACAACAATTTCCTCTGGTACCAAGTCAGCTGGTACCTCTGCGGTGACGATGCCCCAGCCTTTGTTTGATCGGTCCTGATCTTCCCAAAGGTTTCGTCTCCTCAAAAAGGCAGCGCTTCGGTGCTGCCTTTTTTGTTGGTTCCCTGAGCGACAGAACGCTCGATCCATGGAGGTCGGATCGCAAACGCTTCCTCCAGGATCAAGTCGGCTCATCCAACCTGAGCATTGGGCTCTTGGGAGTTTGGAATCTTCTTTTTGGACCAGCCGTTCGGTTCGTTGGATTATCGCCTTGGGTATTGGGCGCACTGATACGAGGATCAGGTGCCCCTGCCAACGCATCGCCCGGCCTTGTCCCTTTCAGCCGCTCATTGCCCTGCCGCGCATAGTCCTCCGACAGTTCGAACCCGATCGGCTCTCTGCCAAGTTTCCGAGCCACCACCAGCGTAGAACCACTGCCACCGAAGGGGTCCAGTACTACCTCTCCCGGCTTGCTGGAAACCAGAATGATTCTCGCCAAAAGCTGTTCGGGCATCTGGCATCCATGAAAACCAGCTCGCTCCTTAAATGTCCCGGCGACTCGTGAAAAAAACCAGGTATCTTCTTCGGGCGAAAACGACTCCGGGATGTCCTGAGGCCTCAGGATCCATGTGTCGTCCGGGACTCTCCCCGCCGCATTGGCTCGCTTGTCGGCATAAACCAACTGCCTCGCCGATGGAACACGTATAGCACTATCGTCGAAGGTGAATCGTTGAGGATCCTTGACGAAATGAAACAGATGCGCGTGCGATCGTGTGAACTTCTTCTTGCAGTGAACGCCAAAGGTGTAATACCAGATCACCCAGCTGCGGCAGTGAAACCCCAGCTTCTGCGATTCAATCTTCAGCTCCGCGGCGTACTCATCTCCGATTGCCAGCCAAAAGGCTCCTGTCGGTTTCAGGACCCGGTGCACCTGGCCGATCCATCGCCGACTCCACTCCAGGTAGGCTTCCTGCTCTTTTTTGTCGTCGTAGACGTCGTAGCGATAACCGATATTGAAAGGAGGGTCGGCAAATGCCAGGTCAATCTGTCCCTCTGGAAGCGAGTTCATCCCTTCGACGCAATCCCCCTGATGAATCACCCCTACCGGCAAATCGATCCGATTGGTCATCGAACGACCCCTGATTCAAAAGCAAATCCTTCCTCGCGCCGCCGTGGGAAATCAGCCACAGCGCCGCGCGAGGAAGTAACTCATGATACCATGCATCGGAAAGAGCATTTGTGCGACCTACTCATTGCATCTTGAACCCTGCAAGCCTCAGGAGCCTTTGCCATGGACCCTGTTTCTCGCCGACGTTGGATGGGAATCGCCTGCGGAATCGCTGCCACGGCGACCCGTCCAATCTGGTCCCAGGATTCCACGACCGAAACCAAAGCAACCGACTGGATCCAACTGTTCAACGGGAAAGATCTCTCCGGTTGGACCCCGAAGATTCGATACCTCCCCTTGGGAGATGATCCCAGACGGACCTTCCGTGTGGAGGACGGACTTCTGCGCGTCGTCTACGAAGGGTACGACAAGTTCGATGAGACGTTTGGACATCTTTTCTACAAAGATTCATTCTCCCATTACCGACTGCGCGCGGAGTACCGATTTGTCGGCCAGCAGGTTCCTGGAGGCCCCGGCTGGGCAATCCGCAACAGTGGCCTGATGCTGCATGGGGAACAGCCGCAGACGATGACGAAGGATCAGGATTTCCCTGCTTCGATCGAGGTGCAGTTGCTGGGAGGGGACGGCAAGAACGCTCGTACTACGGCCAATCTCTGCACCCCCGGAACCCATGTGGAAATGGATGGCAAGCTGGTGACCCGCCACTGCACCAGCTCCAACTCTCCCACCTTCCACGGTGAAGGCTGGGTGACAGTCGAGATCGAAGTGCGCGGCAACGAGTCGATTCGTCACTGGATCGATGGCAAACTGGTCTTGGAGTATCAGCGTCCCCAACTGGATCCCGGTGATCCTCACGCCAAACAGTTGGCCGATCAAGCTGGCACGGTCCAACTGACTGGCGGCACGATCTCGGTGCAATCCGAAAGCCACCCGGTCGATTTCCGCAAGATCGAACTGCTGCCGCTTTTTGCTGGCTAGGCGATCCCCTTCCGGTCTCCATCCACCAGCAGAAATTCCGCAGCGCGGCGAAGGTGAATGGAATACCGCAGCGACCTTTCACTCACCATCGGATCGTCGGACATCTGGCTCGCCAATTCCAGCGCCCGGGGCCGGCAGGCATCCCTCTCCCACTTTCCGATCGCATCGACCAGTCGATCCACAGTCGCCTTGCGTCTAGGAAGCCAGTTGCCGCATCCCAGAGATTCCACCCGAATTCCATTGTCGAACTGATCGAAGGCCATCGCTACGATGGTTTGAGGAGTCCCGGTGGCAAACGCCTGGCTGGTGGTTCCAACCCCTCCATGATGCACCAGTCCTTCACACCGTGGCAGCAGCCAGGAAAGAGGTAAATAGGTCGATGCAGCGACATGGTCTGGCAGCTTTGCAGGAAGATTAGCTTTCGGATTGCTCGATAGAAGCAACGCAGGACGACCCAATCGCCGCGCCGCTTCGATCGCCATCCGAAAGTACTCGCTGGCCTGTTCGTTGGCGCTTCCGGGAGCGAACACGATAGGTCGCCTGGGAGCTGCTGCCAACCAGCCCTCCAGCCGTAGCTTTTCTGAGCTATCTTCCGCTGGATGATCATCCAGCAGTGGAAAGCCGAACAGAGGCAACGGATCGATCGTCTGTAAAACAGGTGGTGCGAACCAGTAGGGGAACAATCCGATCGCTCCATCGGGACTGCGCCACCATGACCCCAGCACACTTCGCGCGGGCGGTAGACCGAGCTCCTGCCTCAGTGGACGCATCGCGCGATTGGCGATGCGATCAACAACGCGATCTGCCATGCGAAAGACAACGGGGCGCATCCATTTCGGTCCCCAACCCTCCCAGCCCCGAGCTGTCCATCGCGATGGATGTTCGATCGATCGCAGCAGCGAAGGAGCCAGCAGTACGGAGATCATCCGGGTATTTGGATGAACTTCGCGGTAGGTGCGCCCGGCAAAATCGAGAAAGTGGGAGACCAGCATGGTGCGACCCGGAACCACCTGCTGCTCCAGCCATCGATAATGAGGCATCAGCGACCGGGAAAAATCGCCTCCAAAAATCTGCCGGATCCCCCGCCGCGGGTGCCACAGATCCGGATTCTGAAGCAGCCTCTGGAATTCCTCCTCGCTGATCAGCGGATGAGTCGTCAGACCAACAGCGCTGGCCAGTTTCAAATACCGCTCAGCCGCCGCGAACACCACCTCCTTGCCGGCTCGACGCAACTCCATCGCCAGCCCTAGCATGGGGTGGACATCCCCAAGCGATCCGGGGGCCGTCACGATTACATCGGCCATCCCACGCTCCTTTGCGTCCGCTAGCCACTAGCAATGCCAAACCGCTTGTGACCGCTATTGGTTCGTGGCCGCTGATTGAGGCGCAGCGATGCAGATCAGCCGCTTGTTGGTGCGGATCAGAAGGTGGCTTGCACTGGCCGCCGGAGTCGCTCGCACCACCTCCGCCAAATCGATCTCGCCCAGCTTCTCAAACTCACCGCTTGCGGAAACGACCGTCACCATCCCTTCCTGACTGATCCCGATCAGCTTGTCACCAAGAACCACCGGGGAACTCGATACATTGCCTCCGATCCGTTCGCTCCAAAGCGTCTTTCCGGAAGGCATCTCCAGACAACTGACAATGCCATTGTCGGCCCAGAGAAACAGATGATCGTTGGTGGCGATCGGCGTCGGCACATACGGCGCCCCCCGCGTCACCCGAAATCGCTCGGTGCCCGAGCCGGCGGCATCGATCGCCACCAGAACATTGCCGCCTCCGCCCGAGCCTTCCGTGGAGATCAGCATGCCATGGGTCAGCAGAGCACTGCTTACGACCCGCTTGCTGAACGCCGATCGACTCCAAAGCTGCTTGCCACTCTCCGCATCGATCGCAAAAAATCCATCTCCCGTATTGGCTCCCAGCAGCACGGTCCGCCCCTCAGGATCGATCTGTACGCAGGGGGCCCCATAGCAGACTCGCGTCGCCGTGCGACTCAGCTGCCATCGATCCTGACCGCTGACAGCATCCAGCGCGATCCAGGTATCCTCCCCCGGCGCAACCCCCTCGGGCAACTCCTGCGCGTCCTGGCTGTTTGCCAAAATCAGCAGCGAACCAACTCGAATGGGCGAGCCTCCAAAGCCATGCTGGCTGACATACCTTCCCAAGTCGCGGCTCCATAGCTCCTTCCCCTCATGGGAAAACGCTTTGACCACCAGTTGCTCAGGAGTCGCCCACGCCGCATAGACTCCTGACTCATCCACGCAGGGAGTGCACGAGGCAAAGGAACTCAGTTTGTGGATTGGAAAAGCAGGGGAAGGATACTCTTGGATCCAGATCGCCTTTCCTGTGGTCAGATCGCCGCAGATCAATTGCCGCTTTTCCGTCTGCGGATCGGCGCTCAGCAGGTAATAGCGATCCTCCCAAAGGACCGGCGATCCATTCCCCTCGCCCGGCAGATCGATCGACCAAGCAACCTGATCTGGACGCCAAGGAATGGGTACTCGACACTCGGGCAGCCATCCCTGGCCATTGGGTCCGCGAAAACGCGTCCAGTTGCTTCCCTTCCCCGCATCCTGGGCGAGGGCAGGCTGAGCCAACAGCAACCCCAGGACAATCGGTACTGCAATCATCCAATTCAACCGCTGCGCCAACCGCTTCGTACTGCTACGGATCATGAAAATCTCCCTCCGGATACCAATCCAAATCCTTTAGACAGCATCGAGCTCGCCTAAAAATTCTCCCATACCCACTCAACTCATCTGGCTTGAGTATAACTGCATGCGGCAATGCAGCAGATGGAGAGGATAAGATGGCGATACCGCGATGGCTAGCTCGAGGCCTCTACTGGCCGACACTCGGCTGGAACATGCTGCTGGGCCGCACTCTGAAAGTCCGCCACTGGTGGGACCAGATCGAGCCGGGGCTTTATCTGGGGGCTGTTCCCCTGCGTCACGATGTCGAAAAGCTATCCGCGCTGGGAGTGCGGCGAGTTGTCAATACCTGCGAGGAATTCGAAGGCTGGCCTTCGCTCTACGAGCAACATCGCATCGAACAGCTTTGGATCCCCACCACCGACTTCAACCCACCTTCGCTAACGCAGATCGATCAGGCGGTCGGATTCATCGCAGAAGCGATTGAGGAAAACAAAGCGGTCTATGTCCATTGCAAGGCAGGCCGTGCCCGCAGCGCGACGGTGGTTATCTGCTATTTGATGAAGCAACATCAGATCGACCCTCTCACCGCTCAGCAGAAAATCCAGGCCAAAAGACCCCACGTGCTTCCAGTCATCTATCGGCGAGACGTGGTCCAGCAGTTCCATCGGAGGCTTCGGGACTCGACCGATGGAACTTCAAAAACTCGATGAAATGAAAAGCTGACCCTAGGGAAGGTCAGTTGCATGGATCACTTCGCCGCCGCTGCGCGTCAGCAGGAACCAGAAGACCTCCGGATCGATCCCAGAAGGAAGGGATCGTACCGATCCATCCCCCATGGCGACGTTGAGCACCTGGGCACCGTCATCCAGCCGAGTTCCCGCAAGCGGGTTGTCGACATCGGCGGCCAGATCGATCGGCGCGCTCCATGGAACCGCCTTGGTCGCCGCCGACTCGACGATCATCACCGTATTGGACAGTCCGTCGGTCACTGAAGCTATACGCAAACCTTCATCGGTCGGCAGGCCGATCCCGGCTTCGGCGGTATCTTCGTAGGTGACGTACGAAGTCATCCCGGGAGGCAACGGCAAGGAGGGATGCGCATAGACCTTCGGCATCCTCTCCAGCAGCTTGATGTTGTGTTCGCTGTCCCACGGTTCATCCAGGTGAAATTCGTTGTAGAGCGCATTTTCTTCAATGAACGGCAGGATCGCCACACGCCAGCTGAGCAGTGGCTTTCCCGTTTCTTTGTCGCAAATAGCACGCGTTGGAAATCGCTTGTAGGCCGATTCGTAGTTGAACAGAGCCAGCATCAATTGCTTGAGGTTGTTCTGCGAGGACATCCGGCGAGCGGCTTCACGAGCCGCCTGGACGGCGGGCAGCAGCAATCCGACCAGCACCCCAGTCGTTCCCACTCCCCCCATACCAGCCGTGTCCATCTCAATCAGATTCCTGGCACCTTGGCGACGTGGCGACATCAGCGCGATCCAATCCTTGGAAACACGGTCCATATAGCTCTTCATCGCCAGCCCAGTGCGGCTGCCATCCTGCATTTCGTTTTCCAGTTGCTCTATGAACATCTGACGCCCTTCGGTCATCAGGGTATCGATCGCCCCTGCAATCGCCTCTCCGGAGGCGTCATCGGCCCCTGCGATCACCAGTTGCGTCTTTCCCCCAGATAGACCTCCCTCCATCCGCATGGCGATGTAGTCGACATTGGATGCCAGCACCCCAACCTGTTCGGCCAATTGCGGCGGCATCTGCTGGAATGCACCTTCGGCAAAACCTTCCAGCATGGGCCGCAGCGTCTGGAATGTGACAATGCCCAGCATCGTCTGCTCCCCTTGGACCGAGCTTACCAGTTTGGCCAACTCTCCCTGCTT
>JBIINB010000217.1:0-5548 GCA_044337705.1 Pirellulaceae bacterium
TCTCGTGATAAAGTCCCCAGGCAATCCAACGTCCCGACTCATCGAACAGCTCCACCTTCTGTCCGGTAGACAACCCGGGCGGCACCCTCTGAAGGCTGCTTCGAAGAACCCAGGGGTGGCGAGCGATCAGGGCGCCGCGGCTGGCTCGACGTATCGTCAGCGGGATCGAAGCTTCTTGGCTCATAGCATTTCCATCGATTCGTGCGTGAAACAGTAGCCATCCTTGGGAACCGGCGCCTGCAGCCGCTAGGCGGCATGCCTCCGCGCGGACTGGCGTGTTGGGAATCGATGATAACGGTTCTCTGGAGATTGCGACTTCGGAGGGCTCAGATCGTCATCTTGGCGGCAGGATGTCGCACCCTCTATGGCAGAATGGATGCCGTTGATTATAGTCTAAAGGAATTCGCTTGACTATTGCTTGCGAATTACGGCGTTTGCGAAGGGGTCCGCGCCAGGCGACGGGCGGGCAACACCCAGGGTCCAGGGAGTTCGGTCGGAATCGGCGATCAGCCGACCGCTTGCATCATTTCAACAGAAGGTGTTCCATGCAGAAATTGGTATTGGCGACGATTTGGCGATTGGCGATCGCTGCCGTAGCGATGGCTCCGGTGTGGATAGGTACAGCCTGGGGCAACCAAGAAGGAAGCTCGGTGATGATGGCAGGAGCTTCTGCCAATCCCGGATCGACCGAATCGGGGCATTCCCATGCGGCGGCAGGTGGCGAGGCGAATCTGATTCTGCCCTCGATGGATGGCGTGAAGATGATGGGGTTGCCAGTCCGCACGCTGCTTCTGGGCGGCTTGCTGGTCAGTGCTCTTGGATTCGGATTTGGGCTCTGGATCTGGCAGCAACTGAAGAACCTCCCGGTCCATTCTTCGATGCGTGGGATTTCGGAACTGATCTACGAGACCTGCAAGACCTATCTGGTGACCCAGGGCAAGTTTCTGATGATCCTATGGGCCTTCATCGCAGCGGTGGTGGCTTTCTACTTCGGACGACTTGTCCCATTCACCGATCCTTCCACGGGGTCGGTCCGGTCCGGGATGCCCGTTGACCGTGTGATGATCATTCTCCTTTTCTCGCTGATCGGCATCGCCGGCAGTTACTTTGTGGCCTGGTTCGGAATTCGGATCAACACCTACGCCAACTCCCGAACGGCGTTTGCTGCAATCCGAGGCAAGCCATACCCTTGCTATGACATTCCGCTGAAGGCGGGGATGAGCATCGGGATGCTGTTGATCTCGGTGGAATTGTTCCTGATGCTCTGCATCCTGCTGTTTGTCCCCAGAGAGTACGCGGGCGCCTGCTTTATCGGCTTTGCCATCGGCGAGTCGCTGGGCGCCGCCGCCCTTCGCATCGCTGGGGGGATCTTCACGAAGATCGCCGACATTGGTTCGGACCTGATGAAAATCGTCTTCAAGATCAAGGAAGACGACGCTCGCAATCCCGGCGTGATCGCTGACTGCACGGGGGACAATGCCGGGGATTCAGTCGGCCCTTCGGCCGATGGCTTTGAAACCTATGGCGTCACCGGCGTGGCGCTGATCACCTTCATTCTTCTGGCAGCCGATCAGGCGGTGCAGGTGCCACTGCTGGTCTGGATCTTCCTGATGCGAGTGATGATGGTCGTCGCCTCCGGCGCATCCTACCTGGTCAATCAACAGTTGGCCGATGGAAAATACCGCAATGCCGATAAGATGAATTTCGAGCATCCGCTGACCAACCTCGTATGGCTCACCAGCATCGTATCGGTCGTTCTCACCTACATCGCTTCCTACCTGCTGATCCCGAACCTTGGGGATGGAACGCTGTGGTGGAAGCTGTCGACCGTGATCACCTGCGGAACGCTGGCCGGAGCGATCATTCCGGAACTGGTCAAGATTTTCACCTCGACCGAATGCAAGCACGTACGCGAAGTGGTGACCTCATCGAAGGAAGGAGGCGCTTCGCTGAACATCCTTTCGGGGATTGTCGCCGGCAACTTCAGCGCCTATTGGCTGGGGGTGGCGATCATGCTTCTGATGGCGATCGCCTACTGGGTGGGTGAGCAGGGGTTGGCGGACATCATGAAGGCTCCCAGCGTCTTCGCCTTTGGTTTGGTCGCCTTCGGATTTCTCGGGATGGGCCCGGTGACGATTGCAGTCGACAGCTATGGTCCGGTGACCGATAACGCGCAGTCGGTCTACGAACTTTCGACGATCGAAGACATCCCCGGGATTCGCGAAGAGCTGAAAAGAGACTTTGGGATCGACGCCGACTTCCAGTCGGCCAAAACCCACCTGGAGGAAAATGACGGCGCCGGAAACACCTTTAAGGCGACCGCCAAGCCGGTGCTCATCGGAACAGCCGTGGTCGGTGCGACGACAATGATCTTCTCGATCATCATGGAATTGACGCAGGGCCTCAAGCCGGAACTGTTGCAGAATTTGTCGCTGATGCACCCACCGTTCCTGCTGGGCCTGATTGGTGGCGGTGCGATGATCTATTGGTTTACCGGCGCATCGATGCAGGCGGTCACCACCGGCGCCTACCGGGCCGTGGAGTTCATCAAGGAGAACATCAAGCTGGAAGGGGTCACCCGCGCATCGGTGGAAGACTCCAAGAAGGTAGTCGAAATTTGCACCATCTACGCCCAGCGAGGGATGTTCAATATCTTTCTGGCCGTCTTCTTCTCCACCCTTGGATTCGCTTTTGTCGGCCCCTACTTCTTCATAGGCTACCTGCTGTCGATCGCTCTGTTTGGACTCTTCCAGGCGATCTACATGGCCAATGCGGGTGGCGCCTGGGACAATGCCAAGAAGCTGGTGGAGACGGAACTGAAGGCCAAGGGAACTCCGTTGCACGATGCCACGGTCGTCGGGGATACGGTAGGCGATCCATTCAAGGACACCTCCTCGGTGGCGATGAACCCAGTGATCAAGTTCACGACGCTCTTTGGACTCCTGGCAGTCCCGTTGGGTGAATCGATGCGACGGGAATTCAATCCCTCGGTCGCCTGGATCATCGCGGGCGTCCTGCTGGCGATCGCGCAGTATTTCATCTGGAGGTCGTTCTACCGGATGCGAATCGACGAAGCCGAACCAGTACACGGTGCTTCGCGTTAGCAGAACAGCCTGTGTGTGGCCTCCCCAACAGCCAACTGGCGGGGAGGCACCCTCTACAGGATTCACAGATCATGACTTCAGCAACCTGTCGATCCGTTCTGGGTCGCCAGGTTTTTTTATCGATGTAGCTCAGGGTCGACGGAGCGGCCGCCACTGCGGAGTGGCCGCCGAGCGGTCGGTGGGGCCGGACTGGATCGGAGGACGCGAGGTGGTTGCTGCTCCTCGATCCCAAGGACGGGAAAGATCGAGCGATTTGGGGTCTTCGGCGGCGGATCGGTAGGGGGACAGGCTGGCAGGTGGAGTGATCGGGGGACGAGCCGACAGTCGGCTGGACGAATAGCCAAGCCGCGCCGCCAATCGCTCGTTCTCCACACGCAGGTCCTCCAGCTCCCTCTTCTGCGCCCTGTACTCACTGGTGAGCCGCTGGTTCTCAATCGTCAACTCCCGCTTGCTGGGACCAGTGGTGCATCCAGTCGCCAGAAAAAGCATGGCGATCCACACCGAACCGACGCAGGAAGCGATGGCTCGTGGCGTCCTGTCCCTCCTCCACCTTGAACCAGGCAAGCGATGGAGTGGAAGGGTGGGTGAAGGAGTCATGACGAGGGCTCTCCATGCGCGATTCTTCGGGCCCTGGGCAGGCGCGATCGCTGGTATGGCCCACGGCTTTGGCCGATTGGTAGCAACCTTTGCCCGACAAAACAAGCTCGCTTTTCTCTCTCTACCAGCCGCCAACAGAGATCGCCGGGGTCTTCCAGCGGGGCCGGTCAGCTGGCCCTTCCTCCGACTAACCAGCGCACGGAAACGAGCCCTTCGCGATCGGCCAGAGGGTGAATGGTTCCCCGGAAACAGATAGTCCCCCGGTAGGGCGGCTAGCTGGCTTGACGGAGGCCAAAAAGATTCCTACCATTCCGGGTGCTTGGCTGCAGATTGCCTGTGTTGCCAGGACCAACTGTTTTTGCGATCGTGGCATCGACCCATAGTCCTTGCCCTACCCCATATATTTCTCCACGAAAGGCTCAGCCCGATGGCTCACGTCGTCACCCAGCCATGTGTCGGTTGCCGCTATACCGACTGCGTTGTCGTCTGCCCAGTCGAATGCTTCTACGAAGGGGATAAGATGCTGTACATCCATCCCGAAGAATGCATCGATTGCGAAGCATGCGTTCCGGAGTGCCCGGTTGAGGCGATTTTTCACGAAGACAACGTTCCGGAGGATTGGAAGAGCTACATTGAGCTGAATGCGAAGCAGGCGGCCAGTTCTCCTTCGATCACAGAGAAGAAGAAGCCTTTGGCCGATTCCTGATTGCGCATCTCTGATTGGCAATCTTTTCGAGAAAAATACCAGCCCGCAGCCGATCGGTTGCGGGTTTTTCTTTTGGATGTTCTGCACCTATTTCCCAAGCGAGCAAGCTCAGGAAGTTTCATTTCCCGGCTTGGTTGGCCTCGCGTTGGAAGGGGTGCCCAGGGATTCCAGGAGCTGCCGGGCCGCCTGGCGTCCCGACAGGATTGCTCCTTCCATCGTCGCGGGCCAGCCTGTATCCGTCCAGTCGCCGGCCACCCAGAGTCGCTGTGGCGCGAAGCGGTCTGATTTCCAACGCATCGACTGATTTCCTGGCTGCATGCTGAAGACGGCCTGTGGATCGGTAACGACGCGGGCTTTCAGGAGCTGGGCGGAGCGAGCGTCGGGAAACATCCGATGGATTTCCGCCATCACCTCTTTGAGGATCCCCTGGCTGTCCCCTTTGGGCAGCTGCCGTGAACCACTGATGACCACCTGCGCATACCAGGGGGCTTGCTGTTGTTTTGCTGCGCCAGACAGATCCGTGGGACCGGGAAAAATCCACTGGCAAAGGCCACCGATCAGGATGGCATGCGGGGCATTCAGCCAGGGGCGATCGAACCAAAGATGGATGCCGGTAATGGGGGAACTTTGCAGAGAGCGGGCGGCTTGAATCCCTTGATCCCAAGAAGGAGCGATTGCTTCTGGGAATCCAGGCTGCCCGAGGCTGTCGGAGAGGATTCGGCCGATGGCATGCCAGGGAACCGCGAGAATCACAGCGCTGAAAGCCTGGGATTGGTCTGAGGCCTGGAGGCCGGAAATCAGCCCTTTTTCCCAGTGGAGCGATTGAACGGGAGTCTGTAGCCGCACATCGACTCCTGCCTCCTTCAAGATCACCTGCGCGTCCTCATCGAACAGTTCGGCCAGCGGGACCTGCGGAATCCACAAGCGGTAGCCCAGACGCTGCTTGAGAAAGCCATCGACGAGGACTTTGCGGGCGGCGGCCAGGGTGACCCGCGGCAGCTGCTCGCCCAAAGCGCTCACTAAGATCGGCTCCCAGAAGGCGGTGATCGACCGGGCGTTTTGGTGGTGTGATTTCAGCCAATCGATGACCAGCATCGAATCAGCCCGGACCGGGTCATGAAAGCTCCATAGGCGAAGCGAG
>JBIINB010000092.1:0-18011 GCA_044337705.1 Pirellulaceae bacterium
GTCCGATATTCTCCGCGATCGTTTGAATCGTCTTCTCCACCAGTTCGGTACGATCGTAAAAAGGATCGATGTGAACCCCTTTCGGCAACGATTTTTCGATCGTCTTGATCCTTTCCTTCACCGCATGAACCACCTCGCGGGAGTTGCCACCCATCAGCATCATCACCATGCCGGTAACCGCTTCGCGCTGACCGTCGCGCGTCACTGCGCCTTGACGGAGCATCGGAGCAAAAGCGACGGTGGCGACATCCGAGATGCGGATCGGGGTACCATCGGCTCGACTATCCAGGACGATGTTGGCGATCTCATCCAAGCTGCTGATCAGCCCTTCGCCTCGAATCAATCGTTGCTCCTGACCATGGGTGATGTACCCTCCACCTGCATTGGCATTGTTCTCCTCGAGCGCCTGGAACAGGCGGTTGATCGGAATGCCGTAATTGATCAGCTGGTTGGGATCGATCTGCACTTCGTAGGTTTTCAGCTGCCCCCCGAAGGTGTTCACTTCAATCACACCGGGCACACTGCGCAGCTGATAGGCGATCTGCCAGTCGAGGATGGTCCGAAGATCCATCTGGCTGAATGGGAATCCTTTTTCGGCACGCACTTCAAACTGAAAGATTTCGCTCATCCCCGTCGCGATGGGGCCCAGCTGTGGGTCACCCATCCCTGCAGGAATCTCCCGCTTGGCTCCCAGCAATCGCTCGTTTACGAGATTCCTCGCCCAGTAGATATCAGTGCCATCCTCAAAGGCGACGGTGACGGCCGACAGGCCGATGCGGCTGATCGACCGAATTTCGGTCACCTTCGGCAAACCGCTCATCGCATTTTCCACCGGAAAAGTTATGAATTGCTCGACCTCCACCGGCCCAAGAGCGGGAGAGGTGGTCAGGATCTGCACCTGAATATTGGTCAGGTCGGGCACGGCATCCATCGGCAGCTTGAACGCCGCAAGGACGCCGGCAACTGCCAGCATCGCGGTAGCCAGCAGAACGATCAGGCGGTTGTTGAGCGACCAGGAAATGATGGAGTGAATCATGTGGGATCACCTTGGACGGCAGGGGCGTAGGACGTGCGACTTGGGGGATTACTCTTCGCCGAGAAGCGCTTCCAGCAATAGCGACTTGAGCGTGAAGGCACCCGAGACGACAACCAGATCACCTGCAGTGATACCCGAGAGGATTTCCTGCTGATCTCCGCTGCGTGCTCCGATGGTGACATCCTTGCGGAGGTAGCGGCCAGGCGATTGCCGCACAAAGACGAACGACTTACCTACATTTTCCAACACCGCCCCTACCGGGACCTGAATCGCATCGCTTTTAGGATTGCCCGGGATCGAGACAGTGACGAACATGCCGGGCTTCAGCAGCCTTTCGGGGTTTTCTGCCCGTGCGATCATCGAAACAGTTCGGGTCGCCTGGTCGACGATTTCTCCAGTGAAAAAGACCTCGGCTTCAAAGGTGCGGCCAGGCCAAGCTTCGCTCCGGAACTGTATCTTTCGCCGGTCGGCATCGCGCAACCACGACAACTGCTGCTCATAGACGTCGGTTTTGATCCAGACAGTCGACAGGTCGGCAATCGTCAGCATCTGCTGGTCTGGGTGAGCCCGCTCCAAAAGAACGACGTCCTTTTCTATCACGGTTCCATCCAGTGGGGATCGGACCGGATAGAGTGCCATTCCTTCGCCACTGCTTCCCGCCATCGACTCCTCCAGATCCTGCGGCCCATAGCCCAGGATCTGAAGATTTGCCGTGGCAATCGCTACCTGCAGCTCGGCTTCCTTGAGCGCCTGCGAAGCCAATTGCGTGGCGCGCGAAGCATCCTGTCCTATCTGTTCCAGCGCTGCCTGCAGCGACGCGCGATCGGCAGTAACCGCCGACTCCGCCGCCTGACGCTGCTTGGCGGGAACCGCACCCGTCTCTGGTAGCGACCCCAGACGCTGCAGGTCCATACTAGAACGGAAGAAGGCGACGTAGGCATTCATCAGTTGATTGCGATACTCCCCCATCGGACGATCGCGAAATTGCTGCTCGATCTGATCCATAGTGGCATTGCTGCGCATCGTGGCGATCAGATCCAGCGTGTTCCTGGCTACCTGCTGACTCCATTGATCCCGCGACTGGGCGAAGTCGCGGACCATTCGATACTGCATCAGGTCCAGTTTGGCTTGGCCCACTTCGCGGCTGCGCACGGTCACCAAAGGCTCCCCTTTTCGCACCGTCTGCCCAAACTGAACCAGAACGCTGTCGACCACCCCTTCGACAAGTGGGAAGACGTGAGCCAACTGGTCCTCATTGAGCGACACTTTGCCAGTCAGATCCAAGGCATTAGCCAAGGGGCCTCGCTTCACATCCTCGCAGACGATCCCCGCAGCCGACTCCTGATCGGCAGTCATCTGCACCAAGCCGACCGTCGGAGAATCGATTCCCGCGTCGGCCGCAGCTCCCTGGTGTGTCGAATCAGTCAACTCCGGTTGGCCGCTGATCTCCAACGGCGAATCGGCCGTGCCCTCAGGCGACGACCTCCAGCGATCGCACGCCGCAAAGGAGAGCAAACTGGTCCAAAGTAGTACCTGAGAAATCCTGCGAGGCATGAAATGCGTCTCCGTGTTCAATCCGAGAAACGATGGCCTGAAATGGTGTCGCGACTTGCCATCGGGAGCCCAGCAAGAGCGACATCCGGGTCCGGCGTCTACGGACCGGTCGGCCTGTGCAGTTGCTTCAACCGACTTGGCTTGGAAGCAACGGCAATCGTATGGCGTGCCAGATCAACAGCGAAGGAGATGATCGTTGGGCCACACCGACCGAAGAGACATCCTCGCCATCTGAGAACGTGGGTTGGTGTTAATCGATCCACAGAGATCACCAGCAGCCGCTTCGCCATCCCAAAGATCAAGCAGTTCCACCGACGCTTCGAAATCCTGATCGGATGCTGTCCCCTCGCCCCCAACGCTCTCCAGTTGCACCACCGGGCAGGCCAGATGTTCGGCCCCCATAGCCACCAGCATCTGATCGGGAAGCACCCAGTGCCAATGCCAGCCTCCAGGTTTGGCGGCAGACTGGTCCCCACCGTGGAGAATCGACTGATGTAGCTCCAAGCGAATCGCGTCGGCCCTTGCACCAGAAGTCAACTCATGGGAATGAACAACTGGCAACGGCCCGCGCCACACCAACAACAGGAGGAACCAAACGATCCCCTTTCGGCTTTGGACACTCATCCGCGTCGAGCCTTTCCTGCTACCCGGTTGCGACTACTGCGAAACGCCTGCCTCGAGATAGATAGGCGCTACCGCTTCTGGATCCCATACCCACTTTTGGCTCCATCATCATAGAGCGAAAGGGCTTCCATTTCCACCGTCTGACGACGGTGGCTACCAAGAGACCCTTCGTTCGTTGCCTTCCTCGCAAGGTGCTAACAGCGTGATCAAAACGGCTATCGTCACCATTCTCAACCTCGCCATGCTCAGAGCCGAGTTGCGAGCGTCTCACAAAACTTCGGCATTCACCTCCGTTTTGTGATCGCTTCCCTGCGATCACGCGGACCATGGAAGTCTTCGACGGTCCGCTAAATGCTGTGATGGGTTTGCATCCCCTCAAGATTGCTATACTGGTGGTCGGATCTTGTAGGTTTTCAGGCGTATCGGAAGATCGCCGCGATGAGTGAAGGAGGAAGCATCCGATGGACCGAAATGCTATGACAAGAAAATCGATTGCCGGCTGGCTGGCTGGCAGCCTTTTGCTGGTTGGCCTGGCGGCCGCTCAGGAAGTCCCCTCCGGGTCGATGGATCGCACCCAACAAGATTCGCTGGAACAGCTGGAGTCACTTGCATATCGACCGCAGGAATTGGTCTCAGGGCCTTTGCGACTGGCAGGATCGGATACGCTGCAGCAGGCCGCTGTGCAGTGGATTTCCGGATTCACTGCGATTCACCCCGAAGTGCAGACTGAACTCTCAAGCTCCACCAGCGAAGATGGATGGGCCAAGCTGCAAAAAGGTGAGTGCGATATGGCGCTCATGAGCCGTCCGGTGGAGGCGGCCGAGGTGGAGCGACTTGGCAAAGAGGGGAGACGGGTGGTGCAACTGACCGTTGGCATCGACCGACTGATCTTCATCACACATCCCTCCAACCCGATTCGCGAGATCCCTTGGAATGCGGAGGATGGGATTCTTGGCTCCCAGAGCAGCGGGGGCAACTGGGGACGGTGGCTGAGCGGCCAGAGTGAATGGAATGATTTGCCGATCGCGCTGCACGGAACACAGCTTGGATCAGGAACCCGTTGGCACCTCGAGCGACTGCTCAACGGTCCATCAGCATTCAACGGCCAGATCCAAGAACACGCCACCACGTCGGAGGTGGTTGAGGCAGTGGCTGATCAGAAAGGTGCCCTTGGACTGGTCAGCGCGTCGCATGGACTAGGAGATCAAGTGAAGGTGGTACCGTTGGCTTGGACAATCGGGCAGAATCTGATTGAGGATCCGATACCTGGCTCTGTGAGAACACCTGACTGTCGCCCTCTGTTTGCGGTGGCGATTGTCGAATCGAACGATCAAGGTTTGCGTTGGTCTCCGCTGCATCGCGAGTTTGTCGAGTATCTGCTCAGCTATTCCGGTCAGGTCGATATGGTCAAAGACGGATTCCTGCCACTGACGCGAGGCGAGATTCACGCGCAGCGCGAAATGGCGGGATTGGAAATCCAAAGGTGAACAAGAGGATTCCAAGCTGCCCCTAGCAGCGGAGTCGGCGCAGGTTGATGTGAACAATTGGGATCGTAGGGTCTGTTGGAGAGTGACCAATGATGATCTGCCGTCGTGTGATCTACCTGATGATGGGATTGGGAATCGTGTCTGTTGGGGCACCCTTGTCAGGGCAGGAGGAGCGGTTCCGCGACGATTCCATAACGCCGGACGCTCCTTCCGGGCGCTACATGCCGCCTCCATCGCACGCGCCCGGCGTCTATCGGTTAGGCATTCAGGCTCGCAACACCAACACCGGCGTTGAGATCGCTGCCGTATCCCCAGGTTCAGTGGCGCAGCGGTCGGGGCTGGAGGTGGGCGATACGGTCATCAATGTGGCGGGCTACCAGGTGGGTATGGTGTCCGGACGGCTTTACGATATCGGTGACGAACTGGCGCGGCGGGTCCAGGGAGATGGGCGAGTCGAACTGCTGGTGCGCAATCGTCGTGATGGCAGATTGGTCAATGTCCCGGTACAGTTCCTGGGCGCTGAGGTGGCAGCGATCTCCGGTCGCCTGATTGCGCAGTCGCCTGTGCGTTACAGTCCCTCTGCGACAATCTCCATCCGACTGCTGGACGTCACCCAGCCGCAGTGGCAGGGGGTCGTCGTCCACCAGATGGACCTCCCCAACCCCGGTCAATTGCCTCGCCCCTACCGATTGGAACTGCCCCCACTGAATCCGAACCACCGCTATGCATTGGATGCCTATCTGGAGGAGCGGGGACAGATTCTTCTGCAGACGCCCCAGGCGATACCGGTGGCAGGCAATGTGCAAAATGCTTCGATCGATCTCGTGATGACAGGCCGACCCAATCCAGGTCCTGGCATACCGGGTGGTCTTCCGCCACGCGATCAGATCCAGCAATGGATTCTTGGCTATCTTCGCAGACCACCCAGACCTCTGGAGGTCGAAGGTTGGCTGGCCGACCTGCAGAGAGGCAAGTCGCTGACTAGCGTTCAGGCAGGGATTCTGAGCAGTTCGGAGCTGTTTGAACGGAATCGGAGAAGTCGCGACCTGTACTGCGCGGATGTGCATCAACTCCTCTATGGACAGCCTCCGACTCTTCAGCAGATGAACGATCTGAAGCTGCGTTACGATCGGTCCCTGGGGGTCCGACAGCGGTTCGTGGAGGATCTGCTGAAACAACCCCGATAAGGACCAAGCGCGGATCGGACGGATTCGGCTGGATAGGAGAACAAAGAAGCGATGGACTGGTCGGAACTTCAGGGGCACGACAAACAGCAGCGATGGTTCCAGCAGGCTGTGCGAAAGAACCGACTGGCATCGACATTTCTTTTCGTAGGCACTTCGGGAATCGGCAAGCGGTCCTTCGCTCGTTTGCTGGCCAAGACATTGCTGTGCCAACGTCATCCAGCGGCGCGATGGCAACCCTGTGGCCAGTGCCCATCGTGCGTGCAGGTGGAGGCTTCCACTCACCCTGATCTTCTGGAACTGAGCCGACCGGCGGATAAAGCGGTCTTGACGATGGAGCAGATTGCGGGAGACCGCGAACATCGCGGTCGCAGCGGACTGATCTTCGATCTCCATCTCTCCTCGCATTACGGTCGCGGGAAAGTTGCGATCCTCGACGATGCCGATACGTTGCATGAAGAAAGCGCCAATGCGCTATTGAAACTTCTCGAAGAGCCCCCCAAGGGCGTCACCCTGTTTCTGATTGCAACCAGCCTTCAGAAGCAGTTGCCGACGATCCGGTCCCGATGCCAGATCGTCCGCTTTCAGGAACTCTCCTCATCGGCGCTCGCGAACGTCCTTGTCCAGCAGGGGCTGGTCACAGACCAAGACACCGGCTCCGAGTCCAAGTCGCTAGGGACAGGTTCCGTCGAACGATGGCTAGAGGGGACCAAGGAAGCAACTCAAACGCTGCTCCAGGAACTACTTCGAGTCTTGTCGTCAACCCCAATCGACATCGTCGCCCTGGCCAAGGCGATTCTCGAGTACGGAGAGTCGGGGGGGAAGGAAGGACAAGAGAAGCGAGAACGCATGATGCGAGCCGTCGCGATGGTAGCCGAACTGTTTTGCAACTTGGCACGGGATCGAGTCGGTGCGGGTCCCATCCAGAAAGGACCGGCACAGTCGCTGATTTCTCGGCCGAACCTGTCGGTTCCCATGGCTCTGGATGCATTCCATCTCTCCCTGGGGGCGATCGAAGCGATGGGGCGAAACGTGACCCCAGCCAGCGTCCTGGAATCTTGGGCGGCAGACTTGGCTGTGTGCTGCCGCGCTTAGGTAGCGGCCACAGCATCCGATCGGAAAACCGATCATCGATCGATCATCCTGCAATTCCCTGAAACCCCCTTTTTTAGGCTTGGGGTGACTCTCTACGCAGCAGTGCCTTGCGAAGCAACACCGCCAACAGGCAACCAAACGCAATGCCGGCCAAGTCCGCGACATAATCATAGATGCTGGCGGTCCTCCCCACTGGAATCTGCAGTAACTCGTCCAAGGCCCCGTAAATCGCCAGAACCCCGAACGTCAATTTCAGGTTGCTCAAAGGTCCGTTTTGACGGTCCTTCAGCGAGCAATAAAAGAGGAAAGCCAGTCCGGCGTAGGCGAGAAAGTGCGCCCACTTATCGATCATCCGGACGCGCGGCAAACGAGGTAGCTTCGATGGCGGAGTATGCGTGAGATAAAAAAGGGCTGACCAGTATCCGGCCAGCATCATCAGGCACAGCCTGCGCGCTAGTCCAATCGATGCACGATCTGCGCGCGTTTGAGACAGTCCTGAAGAGTCATCTTTCATGTAACGGGTCGTCGACAGGGGGCTGAGGAACTGAAATGCAAGAGCCAGTCTAGATCCCAGGCCCATCGACTGCCACCGCAAAACGCTGGGCCCCTCAAGAACCGCCGCTCATCGATTTCCGATCGTTCTGCATCTTGATTTGCATCAGGGAGAAGCATCAAACTAGAGCATATCGGGTAGTTCGCCAAAAATCGTCTAGCGGATTTTCGGAGGAATGGGGAGATGACGCCAGAATCCGGATGGAACCCAATCAATGGTGGCCCGGCTCCCGATGGCCAAGTGGTGTCTGAGGGCCAACCGCCGCTGATCCACCGAGATGGGGAGTATCGGCAACAGAAGGATCCCGGGGGAAACGCCACACCCGGCCCCGGTTCACTGGCCACTCTGGTTGGCACTGGTGATTCGTTTGTTGAAGGATCCGCGTCCCCCGAGCGGGAAGATCGCAACCTGGCGGGGAAGACAATTGGCAGCTACCAGCTGAAACGTCTTCTTGGTCGGGGAGCGATGGGGGTGGTTTATGAAGGATACGACATCAAACTAAACCGGCGCGTCGCGATCAAACTGATTCGACAGCGATGGCAAAGCCCCCTGATGCAGGCGCGGTTCATCCAGGAGGCATCGATCGCAGCATCTCTGGAACACTCGAATATCCTGCCGATCTACCACGTCGGTGAACAGGATGGGATGGTTTACATCGTGATGCGTTGCATCGATGGAAAATCGCTTGAAAAAGCATTCCTATCGCCGCAAGAAACATGGGACCAGCCGGTCTGGCAAGGTCGCTCCCAGAACTGCATGCAACCGGTCTCTCGCATGGCTCCCGATCGCGTCGCAAGGCTGGGGATTACCCTTTGCCATGCGATCGGATATGCGCATCGGATGGGAGTTCTGCACTGCGATATCAAACCCGGCAACCTGCTGATGGGGAAAGACGGCCATCTTTGGCTAACCGACTTTGGACTGGCGGATCCTCTCATTCGCGACCAAGCCCCTGCATCATTGATTGGCACTATCGGATACATCAGCCCGGAGATGGCGGGAGTTGTCCCAGGCCGCATCGATCATCGAAGCGACCTCTACAGTTTGGGGGCAACTCTTTATCATTTGGCCGCCGGAGCGGCACCCTACACAGGAGGTTCGCAAGGGTATCGAAGCTGGATTCAGCAGCAGGAACCGCAATTGCTGTCTCGCTTGATTCCCTCATTCCCTTCCGACCTGGAAACGATCCTTCACAAAGCGATGGCCAGAATCCCCGACGATCGCTACAGCGATGCCGCCGCCCTGGCAGAGGATCTGGAGAGATTCCTCGCGTATCGCCCCATCCATGCGCGACCACCCAGCTGGAGCGACCGGCTCCGCAAAGCAGCTCGCCGGAACCGAAAGCCGCTGGCTTTTTTTGGAACAGCCATGCTCACGGCGCTGCTGCTCTTCGCGGTCGCCATGACATTTCTTTATCGAGATCGTGAGCAACAAAGACAGCGTGCCCTGCAATTGGCTCAGCACAATCAGACGCTGCTTGAGGAGGCCACACTGGCATTCCAACAGACTCGTCAGAGCCGCGACAATCTCGAGCGATTGGTCGGCGACCTGTTCCAGCACCTCGATGACCAGGGAAATCTCATCATTTCATCACAGCAAGACCAACCGCCTCGCCTGCTGATCCGCGCTGCCCGCATGTTCGATCAGCTGGTACGAGATGGCATCTCCGGTAATCGGGAGCACTACCTAGCAGCGCAGATGTCCTACTACGCTGCGATGAATCTGCAACGGATTAATCTTTCAGATGCCGATGGAATCTCCATGGCCAAACGCTCCCTGGAATTGTTCGAGTCGTATGCTGCTTGGAACGAGGATCCCATCTACCGGCTGGATGTGGCGCGAGGCCAAGTCCTTCTGATGATGGGCCTGCAACGTCACGATCCGCAAGCGTCGGAGTTCTACTCCCATGCAGCCAACCGCACCATTCAAAGCCTAGTCGACCAGTTCCCTGATGACCTTCGCTTTCTGGATGCCTACGCGTTCAGCCAACGGGTCGCTGGGGATCTCGCAATGGGACGCGGCGATAGATTGGCGGCAATGGAGTCGCTCGACCGATCCATTGAAGCGGCGATGCAGTGCCAGGAGAGGAACCCGGAGCGATCTAGCTTTTATGGATCGAACGAAGCGATTGCCAGGTTCCTACGAGCTAAGGTTCTCAGGGACTGTGGAAGAAGAGAGGAAGCGATGGACGAGGCGAGGCGAGCGACCGATCGATTCCGGGATTTACGCGACGACTGGGTGCGACAGCATGGGAATCAAATCGATCCACATCAGCAGTTGCACTGGGCCAGCATCGCACTGCTAGCGCGCACCCTGGTCGATGCCGGCAAACCCGATCAAGCCGCTTCGGTGATGACCGATTGGTGGAAAGAAACCTCTGCGATCCGGGAACGAGGTCTGAAGTCGATCTCGGAAGCTGTGCAGTGGCACGACGATCTGGTATTGGCGATGACGCTTCGGCCAGCGCTAAGGCAATCGATCGAATCACTCGCCCAAGCCATGCCGTTGGATCGGCATAGCTTGCAACGGCCCCAATGGCTGCCAATCATGGCCAGTCTGGCCATCGGCGCACCATGGGATATCGATCTACACGGCCATTTGATCCAGGCCATGGAGGAAAACCCGGAACATACACGACTGCTGGAATTGTGTCTGGAACATCTGGTGCGATGGGAACGCTGGGATCACTTCCAAAGAGTCTGCCGGCTTGAGAGCCAGAACATCAAGCGAATCGAAATGGGCGATGCGTTTCGGGCCATGGAAGCGCATCGAGCCGACAATTTGCCCACCGCCCAACAACTTCACCTGCAGGCCCGCAGTCGGTATCTTGCACTCCAAGACTCGGAAAAACGAATCCGAAGAGATTTTGCTCATCACGTAGAACGGGTCTTCCGTCCATCCATCCCCACCGAAGATGTCGCCGCCATGCCCTCCCGGTAAGCAGTTCCTTTGACTCGAATCGCGCCCGCTGCAGATTCTTACCCAACAGCCTGGACTATCAATCTATCCGGAAGCGCCGGAATCCTTCCCGCCCCACCATCTCCAAGGCATCCGCGGGCACCCCCGATCTGACAACCACCCGCCTCTGGAAACGACCCGAACAGCAAAAATCGACATCGAAGCCCACACCACTGCCGAGATCTGGCTTGGAAACCGAATGAGACTTTCAGGTCATCCGCGCCGGCGCCCCCCCATTTCGAACGAACAATTTCGGGCGAAAGATCGCTGGGGTTGGTTTGTTCTTCAGTTCCCATTGACGGCGTACGATGATATGATGCTAGATAGTTGTTTCAACAAGTGTTGGTTCGACAACTGTTGACAAGACATTCCTTTCAGGGAGTCGATGGGATGATTTCCAAGCAGCCGGATGTGGTGGTGATTGGTGCCGGGCCTTCAGGTTGCACGGTGGCGACGCTCCTTGCACAGCAGGGGTTTTCGGTTCAGTTGCTGGAACGGGACCGGTTCCCAAGATTTCATGTGGGGGAGTCGTTGATTCCGCATACCTACGACGTCTTGGAGCGACTGGGTCTGCTGGATCGGATGCGTGCCAGCGGGTTCGTCAAGAAGTACAGCGTTCAGTTCGTCTCGGAACAAGGCCGTCTCTCCGAACCGTTCTATTTTGGGGACTACGATCCCCATGCTAGGTCGCAGACCTGGCAGGTGCTTCGCAGCGAATTCGATTCGCTGATGATGGAAAATGCGAGGCATCATGGCGTGGAGGTCCATGAGGGGACCCGCGTCTTGGAAGTGCTGATGGAGGGAGAACGAGCGGTCGGGGTACGAGTCCAAGGGGAGCAGGGGCCAGCTCGTGAGATCCATTGCCAGGTAGTGGTCGATGCCGCTGGCCAGTCGGGTCTGATCATCGATCGGCTTGGACTGCGAAAATGGGATCCCGATTTAAAGAAAGCTGCGATCTGGACTTACTGGAAGGGTGCCAAGCGGGAGTCAGGCAAGGATGAGGGGTCGACGATCGTCATGCAAACGGCCGGTAAGAAGGGGTGGTTCTGGTACATCCCGTTGGCTGGCGACATGGTCAGTGTCGGCGTAGTGGCTGATCACGATTATTTGTTCCGCAACCGGGCCAGCAAGGATCCAACGACGATTTATTTCGAGGAGGTAGAACGCTGCCCTGGTTTGATTCCCCGGCTGGAAGGGGCTACGCAGTGCGAACAGATGCGGACTCAAAAGGAGTATTCCTACCGGGCCAGCCAGGCAGCCGGGGATGGCTGGGTGCTGGTGGGTGATGCCTTCGGTTTCCTCGATCCGCTCTACTCCTCCGGAATCCTATTGGCTTTGCAGTCAGGCGCACTGGCAGCCGATGCGATCGGTGATGCGCTGCGGGCTGGAGATCCCAGTGAGTCACGGTTGCGATGCTGGGAAGCCGATTACGTGCGCGGGGTCGATCGGATGCGCCGACTGGTGCAGGCGTTTTATGCCGGATTGAATTTCGGCAAGCTGGTCCGACGGCATCCGGAAAAGAAAGGACTGATCACCGATATTCTGATCGGTCGCCTGTTCCACGATGACCTCGACCAGTTGTGGCCCCTGATCGATGCCCTTCGGGAAGAAGAAAACCAGAAGGAAGCGGCCTTATCCGGCTGATTGGTCGATCGACTTGCCAAGGGGCCCTCTGGGACCTCATCGTCCAAGAGGTGCCCCTGTAAAGGCGGCCAGGCGTTGGTGCCATTCCCCTGAAGGCGAAGCCAGTCTTGATCGCTGCGAGCGATTCGGTCTTAGAGAAGGCTTTCCAGCAGCAACCTCATTTTGCGCAGTTCCTGTTGCATGTCGATCTGATCGTCTGGAAGGATGTCGATTCCGAGCGATTGATCGTATCCGACCCGCTGCAGCGACGTGATCCACTTGCCGTATTCAATTTCCCCTTGGCCCACTCGCACCTGGAGCGCATCTTTCCGCGAGTCGCGAAGGTGGACGTGATAGACGTACTTCATCAGCTTGTCGAGGTTTTTATTGCGGTGTGGCCCCACCAGATAATGACTGGGATCCAGCGTCAGGCCCAGACCATGGACGTTGTCGCATAGCACCTTGACGGTATCGGGATCTTCCGACAACCGGCCGATCTGGGAGAGCATGCCGACGCGCACCCCTTCTCGCTCGGCAATATCCACCAGCCTCTGAAGATGCTCGACCTCCTGGTTGAACGGGGTCCCCAACTCGGCGCTGGGAACGGTCAGCGTCACCACTTTAGTTGCCTTGGCGAATTTGCAGACCGAGTTGAAGATTTCGTAGTGCTCTTCGTCCTTGGCTTCGATGCGCAGATCGTAAGCGACCAAGTCCATCCGATGGGTATCGCGAATCAGCCGCAGGCACTCCTGGAAATCTTCGTGGATTCTCCTTGGAGGCATCTGGGAATTCCGATCGTCCATCACCACCTCGACACTGGTGAACTCTAGGTCGATCAGCTTTTCAATCGCTTCGACGAAAGAAAGATTTGGAAAACTACCGGTGGAAGCAGCAACGATCATGGTGGAGGCTCCTTGTTTCAAAATCTTCTGTGCGGCAAAATCCGCAGGGGATGTTTCAATCGATGGGTTCCCGGAGACCGGTGGCAAGGCCATTACGGGAGCAGACCCGACCGCAAAGGGTCATGCTGCCTCAGGCACCCTTAGATCCTGAGGCGTCGGCAGGGTCCATAGAGAAGTCGACTCGATCTTCGCACAGGCTGCCTGAAAAACCGACTCGACACTGATGCCCTCCATGCAGGCATGATGCTGAAGGGGGCATTGCGATGCAAAGCAAGGGCGGCAGTCGAGCGGCACCTGGAGGATTGTTTCCGGAAGGTTGTAGGTAGTCGTCCATTCCGGTGTCGTGGGGCCGAACAGCGAGACGACAGGCAACCCCAGGGCGACCCCCAGATGCCTGGGACCGCTGTCTGAGGAAATCAAAAGCTTCGATTTTGCAATCGCAGCTTTGCTGAGCCCCAAGGGAAGGTCGGACATCAGCCCCATGCTGCGAATCCGCGGATGATCGATCATCGCTTCGATTGCCAGGGTGCTCTGGCGTTCTCCTGGTCCGCAATGAAGGAGGATCTGGCAGTCATAGCGAGCCTGCAATTTACGGGCCAGTGAGACGATGGAGCCAGCTGGCCAATTCCTGGCAACACCACGTGCACCTCCCGAATGGATGGCGATTGTCATGCAGCGGGAATCCCACCCCAATCTGCTCCAAAGCAACTCCGCCTGATGCCGTTCTTCGTCCCCCACGACGATTTCCATGGCACGGTCGGTGGAAGTACATCCCAAAGCGGCCGCTAGTTTCATGTAGTAGTCGATCGCAGGGATCGGAGAAAACGCTCCGCAATCCCTTGGGGCTTCCAATCGCTGGGTCAAAAGCCAGCCTCGCGCATCTCGGTTGTAACCGATTCTTTTGGGAGCTCCGCTAGCACAGGCCAACAGGGCAGTGGTCAGGGAGTTGGTAAAGAGGACCAAAGCCTCCCATGGACGCTGGCGCAGAGATCGGACCAACGATCGTCGATTTCCAATTTCGTCGGAGGAGCGAGGCTGGTAGACGAGAAATTCGTCAAGCCATGGCAGCCCGCGGAAGATCTCTCGTGCCGCATAGCGCCCGATACCGATCAGGCGATACCGCGCATCGAGTCCCTGGCGGATCGAGCGGACCGCTGGGGTCGCCATGCAGGCGTCACCTACCCAATTCGGGAGGAACAGGCCAATGTTCATCGGTATCCGAATGCTTCCTTGCGTGGGTCCCGGATGGTCGGACTTCCTGGCGCAGCCCCCAAGAAGGCTTTGGGTATGCACCCTTGCAGGCGCAGGCCAATACGCCAATCGCACACAACCCGGACACTCGTCCTTGAGCCATCGGGCGTGCCTTGGTATTTCGCTTTTTTAAGCGATCCTCGGATGCGAGGTCAACGTCAATCCTATTTGCCGCAAGCAGCCTGTTGAAAATACCCATCACGACCATTTTCAAACTCTCCGGGCTCAGATTGTGGCTATGAGCTGGCCGCAAAAATTCGGCGTGCGCCTATGTTTTGTGATCGCTTCCGTACGATACGCGGCTCGTTGCGATCACGCCGCCCACTGGATTGTTTCATGGGCCGCCAGGCGAGCAACCTCAGGGCGTTCGATCTTTACGCCTTCTGCCGTTTGATGTTATAGACTGTGGTTGGATGCAGGGAGCAGGCAACTGGAAGACCAGCCCCCCTGTTGGCCCCGCCCACTGGTCGACTCGACCAAGAGGCTCAGTACGTTCAGGCGACGACGGTTTCGGGAAGGGAGTCCCGGGCAGGATGCAACCACGTTGGGGATGGGAAGAATCGAGGTTTCCACCGCAAGGCGACCGGCATGCCTATGCAATGCAGGTTGCCAGAGGCGCTGCACGGATGGCGCAGCAGCGGGTGGTACTGATCGGCCTGGCGCGCAATCTTGGCTCCAAAATCAGCACCACCGCTGCCGCCCTGGAATCGCTAGGGAGCCATTTTCTCGACTACCGTATCGCCATCTACGAAAACGACTCGGAGGATGGTACCGGTGGATGGCTGGAGCAATGGCGGGATCGCCAGGAGCGGTTGGTGCTGATCCGTGAGGCGCTGGGCGATCCGAAGCACCCGCCCAAACGGTCCAGCCACCGCGGAGAACGGATGGGATACTACCGCAGCCAGTGCCAGTCCCTAGTGCGGGAGCGTTGGTCCAAATGGGATGCGGCCATCCTCGTCGACCTCGATCTGGATGGCCTGTTCAGTGAAGAAGGGGTTGCACACAGCTTCGGCGCGGCGGACTGGGACTTTGTCGGTTCCAACGGATTGATTTTCCGCCGCAATCGCTGGGATGCCAACCGAGTCATCCAATATGATGCCTGGGCTTTCCGGCCCGCTGGTAGCTGGGAAGCGATTCCAACAGGCCAGGTCAACACGATGGTCTGGCGGCGAGGGGAACCGATGGTTCCTGTCTACTCCTGCTTTGGCGGAATGGGGATCTACCGCATGGAAGCTTACTGCGCCGGCCGCTATGGCGGTCCGGACTGCGAGCATGTTCCATTCCACCGCAGTCTCTGGGAGCAGGGTTTTCGAAAGCTCTACCTCAACCCCAGTCAACTGGTTCTCTACGGTCGCAAGGTGCGGCGTTGGGACCGATGGGTTCATCGAATCGATCGCACGCTTGGAAAGTTTGGACTCTCCAGACCCACTTGGCATTTTCCCCCGGATTTTAGTGAGCATCGGTCGATCGCAGCGACAGCTGGCCAGGCAATCGCCAGCAGGGCGGCAGGATAGAAACGAGCAGTGGAAGCATGAAGAATTACCGACGGGCACTTCGAGAAGCGATGAAGTTCTGGCCTTCGCTGCTGCTGGCGATGGTCTGCTCCATGATGGTGGCGATGCTTTGGGGCGGGAATATTCTCGGGTTCTATCCAATTCTGGAAGTGACGCTGCATGGGGAGTCGGTGCAGAACTGGATGGAGCGGGAGATCTCACGGCACGAAACCGAAATCCAGAGGATTGAAGGGGAGTTGAAGAGTCTTCCCCAGGAGGCATCCCTTCCAAAACCTTTGCTGGATCAGAAGGCGAAATGGAATCAGGACCTCTTGGTTCAGCAAGGACGCTTGCTCAGCTGGCAGAAATCGAGACCGTGGATCGAACGATTTGTACCGAAGGACCCTTTCCAGACCGTTGCATGGATTGTCGCCATCCTGATGGTCAGCACCCTGGTCAAGCACTTCTTTTTGGTGATCAACGAATTGCTTGTGGGGCGCGCGGCCCTCGATATCTCTCGGGGCATCCGTCAGCGCATTTTCGAGAAGGCGCTCCATCTGGACCGCGCCACCTACTCGCACATCGGCACCAGTGGCTTCACGGCGCACATCGCGCATACCGCCGAAGGGCTGTCCCAGGGATTGACCAATACGCTGGGGGGTGCTGTACGTGAACCGCTGAAAATCGCCTCATGCCTTGCCGCCGCCGGCTTCATCTGCTGGCGACTGCTGCTGATCAGCATGATCGTAGCTCCCGTGGTCGGATTTCTCCTTGTTTGGCTGACCCGTCGACTCAAGACGATCTCGCAGCGCGTGCTGATGCGAGCTGGTAGTTTTCACGAGGTGATGCTTGAGTCGCTAGGAAACCTGCAGACCGTTCAGGCCTACTCGATGGAGCAGACCGAGGCGAAGCGATTTGAGCTGGCGACCATGGATATGCGCAACTACGGTCTGCGATTCATTTTCTACACCGCGCTGACAAAGCCGGTCATTGAATTCCTCGGCTTGGGAATGCTCTGCACCACCATCGTAGGTGGAGCCTATCTGGTGCTCAATCAGCAGACGCAGTTGATGGGATTCACCGTCTGTGAAGAACCACTGAGTGTTTCCAGTCTTCTGATCTTCTTCGGCGCGCTGATCGGCGCCAGCGATCCGCTTCGCAAGCTCTCTGCCGTCTACTCCAGCATCTACGCAGGATCGGTCGCCGCCGATGCCCTCTACCCTCTGCTGGATCAGCCCAGCCTGATCCAGGACCCCGAGCATCCATTGCCACTGGAACCGGGTAGGCATGCGATCGCATTGCATCAGGTCACATTTGGCTACCGCCCCGAACAGCCAATCCTGCGCGATGTCTCCCTGGAGATCCCCGCAGGGTCGACAATCGCCATCGTCGGGCACAATGGCACCGGCAAGTCGACGATGATCAGCCTGCTCTGCCGATTCTATGATCCGCAGCATGGCCAGGTGACGTTGGGTGGCGTCGATCTGAAGCATCTGAAGCTAGATGACTTGCGCCGACGGATCGCTTTGGTGACCCAGCACACCGAGCTTTTCAATGAAACAATTTCTTACAATATCGCGTACGGAACCCCCGGTGCGACGCAGGAAGCGATTGAAGAGGCAAGTCGCCAGGCGCACGCTCACGAATTCATCGTCGGCCAACTGGCCGAGGGCTATCAGACTAGGGTTGGACACAACGGCCAGCGGCTTAGCGGCGGACAGCGGCAGCGGATCGCGCTGGCCCGGGCGCTGCTGCGCGATCCAGAGATCCTCATTTTGGACGAAGCGACCAGTCAGATCGACATGCACAGTGAAACGCTGATCCGTGATTCGCTTAGCCACCATCTGGGAAGGCGCACCATGATCATCATCACGCACCGGGAAAAACTGCTCGATCTCGCCGATGTGGTCTATGAAGTGAAGGACGGCCAGTTCCACACCATCGCTCGCCCCGGCTCCCTCCCGGCCGCCGCTTGACGAATTCCCCGCTTCCGTCGACCATACAGCACCGGGCGAGCAGCCCGGATGTCCAGGGGATTGCGTCATGGGAACCATTTCCTTGGGACTGCTGTTTTGCAACAATGCGGCCGCAAATGCACAGTCCCCGACGGGGTTTTATCACCCGTTTGCAGCATGAGTTGGGACGTGGCGAGGCGGAAGATCGACAGGGTGGCCTGATTCGTCGGGCCATAGGAATTGTGGGAAAGGATGCATCGATGGCCGGCAGCCGACGGGAACGAATCGAGGCGATG
>JBIINB010000094.1:0-17910 GCA_044337705.1 Pirellulaceae bacterium
TCTCTGCTCCGTCTGATCACAGCCGTGCTGACCGAATACTCCGACGAATGGGAGACCGGACGGAAATACTTGACCATCACCCCGTGAAACCAATCCCGAATTTACAGAAAAGAAGTTGCTTTACCTATCAGCACGTCTGGTTTCTCGGCTACTGAAATAGTTCTTGCATCACCATGGATCGGAATGATGACATCTTCAAATCCGTTATCTTTGGCGTTCAATCGTAATTGTTCAACTTGGTAGCGGTCCGCTTCGATGGCGAATACCTTGGCAGCTCCTGCTTGGGCGGCGAAGAGGGACAGGATGCCGCTGCCACTACCGAGTTCAAGTACGACGTCACCGCGTTTGACCCTGGAGCGGATTGCATCTCGGAAGGATTCCGTACGCGGTCGGTCTCTAAGGCAAAGTGATGGTACTTCTGTCTTCGCGAAAAGATCCATTTCGTGCGCTCCTTCTGCTCAATTCGGAGTGGTGTTCTTTGATTCCGTCCTTCGGTATCTCTTGGGAAGGTCTGAAAATGCACGTTCTGTGGCATCGCTTTAGATGAAATCACCAGCAGCATGCGGTCTTTCTCAGCGAAAACAGAAGAGTGAGTGATTTTTTATTCCGTGTTGTTCCCGGCACGGCTCAAGCCTTACTTGGGAATGGATCTGCTGCCGTCTACAAGCGGCCCCCGGCTGGAGGTGCGGGGATAGATTGCAGTTCGATCTCCCTGTGGATTCAGGACGCCGGAACAGAGCGTCCGGCTGCCGACACTTTTTCGCGCCGAAGCGTTTTGCACGCGGCCCCTCGACGGCGTATATTGCGATATAGCAATTCGTTGATGTTGATAGTGATCGCCGCCTAGTTGTAGGGGACTCGGATGGATGGGCTGGAGCCTATGGTGGGGCAGCTAGAGTCGGGGGTGGCCAGCCTTCAGGAGTGCCTCGCCAGCCATCCCCATCTCTCCCACTCCCAGCAGATGACGCTTGCTTTCGCAGAGCAGAGAGGCCGGGCGGTTTTGGGCCTTCCTGCTGATCCGAGTCGTTACCGGAGGCTTATAACGTGGCTGGTCGCTGAGCCGGATCGCGAGAGGGACTTGGTACTCGCCGAGTTCCGTTTGCGGCTGGGATCGATGCCACTACCTGCCTTGCTGACACAATTTCAATCAAGCCTCATGGGGAATGACGGGGCAGTGTTTCGTGAACTGGAGGAAATTGGTCTGCAATGGAATCTAAATCCCCTGGATGACGACGCTTTTGATCAGTTTTGCGATCAATTCGAGGATCGGCTGTCGACCGGCAACTGTGGCTCGATCGAGTCACAGTTGGCCAGAGTTCCCAAGGCCTCCAGAGAAAAAACCTTAAGGGAACTGCTTCGGATCGAGGCATACCATATTGGTCTGCAGGGTAAGGAGATCCCTTGGGACGATTATCGAGTCCTTTTTCCCGGTGATCGGATGACGATCGATGAAGTCTTTCGAAGCGATTGCGGCGATCGAACCCCAAGGACTTCGACTCACGCTTCCATGGGAGATGGAATGCCGGAATCTTCTTCCCCTGAGGGTGCACCTGGCTATCGAGTAGGGCAGTCGGTCGCTGGTTTCAAGCTCTTGAAAGAAATCGGTCGTGGTGGTTTCGGCCAGGTCTTTGCAGGTGAAGATTCAACTCTGCGGCGGAAAGTTGCCGTCAAAATCCTCCGGAGCCAGGTAGTTGCGAGCCCTGAGGTTCGGGATCTCTTTTTGAAGGAATCGCAGTCGCTGGCAGCCGTGTCCAATGACCATGTCGTCCCGATCTATCAGGCGGGGATGGATGGCGACAACCTGTTTCTGGTGATGCCTCTACTTGTCGGTGAAACCCTGCAATCGAAGCTGGATCGGGAAGGGATTGTGCCTTTGGCTGAATTCTTGCGCATTGCAAAGGAAGCAGCGACAGGGCTCCAGGCAATTCACGCCAAGGGGCTGGTGCACCGCGATCTGAAGCCGGCCAATCTATGGATGGAAATGGGATCCGGCCGCGTCAAGATTCTCGATCTGGGTTTGGCGCAGTCGGTCATGGAGCACCATGAGGGAATCTGTGCCGGAACCGGAGGCTACATGTCGCCCGAACAGGTCTGCGGCGAGGCGATCGATTTCCGCTCGGATCTCTTCAGCTTGGGAGCGATACTCTACGAATGCCTGACCGCAAACCGAGCGTTTCCGGGAAAGAGATCCAAAGAAAGAATCGACGCGGTCCTCCACGCAGTACCGGTGCCGATCCAGCAAGCCAACCCGGCTGTGCCATTGGAAATCTGCAGCCTGATCGACAGCTTGCTCCAGAAGGATCGCCAAAAGCGGCCCGATTCCGTAGATGCGGTGCTGGAGTCATTGCTGAGGATTTCGCGTATCACCGAACCTGCTTTGGAACCTTCGACGACACCACCCAGTCATCGCAGGCTAACACCCCCGATCGTTGCCGCTTTTCTTGCCCTGGTTCCTATGCTCGGACTATGGAGCTGGAGTTCTTTTAAGTCAGGGGGCGGAGCGCGTTACGACATCTTTCAAGCCAATGCCGAGGTGGAGTCGGCTCCTATTCGGATCGAATCGATGGAAGTGACGCCTCTAGAAATCCTGCCGGGCGGAAAAGCGAGGGTCCTCGACTCTTTGAGCAAGGGTCGCACTTCCCCGGTGACCACGCAGCATGCCATCGAAGTGGCCGCCAAGTTGTCCCGGCCAGCCTATGGATACATTCTCCTCTATCGATCGGATGGAGAGCAGGTCTTGCTCTATCCGTCTCGGAAGGATGACGAGCCTGGGAGCAGTCTCGAATTTCGGTATCCACCTGCGGGTAAGGATGTCGCCTATCAATTGAGCGATGGGGCTGGGGTTTGGCTGGCGGCAGTGATCGCATCGGATCAGCCGCTGCCAAGTTTTCAGGAGTGGCAGACGAACCATCCTGCGGCACCATGGACGGCGCAGCCCGATCCGGAACTGCTATCGGGAGTTGTTATCGACGATGGAATCCAGTGGATTGCACCTGGGCAAGGGGGTACCAGCCGTGGCGGCCGCGGTGAAATCCTAGTGACCCGCGTTCCTATCAAACGGCTGGTCGATTACTGGAAGCAGGAAGCCAAGGCGACGGTGAAAGTGGTCGCGTTTCCCGTGGTAGAGCAGTGACGGATCGAGAAAGCAATCGAACTCTCGAAGAAGTGGAAGATATGGCAATTCGATCGATTACCGTTTGGCTTTTGCTGATCTCCATCGCGTTTGCGAATGCACAGAATCCACCGCTTTCTCAGGAAGAGCTTGCGCGCAAACCACCGTGTGAGCGGCTTTTGGAGGGAGCCGATGCGGAGAGAGTCGCAGATCTCACACAGAGATCCGAAGCCGCCATTGCAGAGGTGAAGGTGGAAGAGGCGATTCGGTTGCAGGACGAACTTGTGAGCCTGCGGAACGCGCTTCAGGGCGAAGATCATTGGGAAGCGGTCCGGGAGCGAATCGTCCAGAATACACTTCGCACCCTGGACTCCGCATCGTGGCGCGATTGGGTATCGGCGGTCGATGTAGAACGCGAGGGACAGGAACTTGCAAAACAAGGAGCCTTCGCCGAAGCCGAGTCTCTTTTTCAAAAGGCACTCGATATTCGCATCAGGGTTCTTGGCGAGAATCATCCTGATACGGCAACTGGTTACAACAATGTCGCATTCGCCCTGAACGGTCAGAGTCGTAGCCGAGAAGCACTGCCTCTATACGAAAAAGCTCTTGCAATCTACCAAAGTACGCTAGGGGATGATCACCCCGAGACAGCGGATTGCTACAACAACCTGGCTCACAATCTGGTGGCGATGGGCAGGTTGCAGGAAGCACAGGCACGCTATGAGAAAGCGATGGATTCCTATCTGCGTGCTCTCGGGGAAAACAATCTCTCCATCACGTACATCTATAACAATCTCGCGTATTTGCTGGATACCCTGGGAAACAGTGCCGAAGCCTCCTCACTACTGCGCAAGGCACTTGAAATCCGCCTCCATATCTTGGGGGAATCGGATCCGAATACGGCAGTCAGCTTGCGAAATCTCGCTGCCAGCCTATCCATGCAGGGACGGCTTGCTGAGGCCCAACCTTTGGAACAGAAGGCCTTGGATATCTGCAGGCTAATCCATGGCGAGGTTCATCCAGACACAGCGATCGGATACACCAGCTTGGCGGACACACTGGGTGTGCAGGGGAGGCTCGTTGAATCGGAACCTCTCCATCGCAAAGCTCTGGAAATCCGCATGCAGTTATACGGGGAGCAGCATGCAGATACCTCCGAAAGCTTCAATAATCTCGCTGCCAATTTAGCAAAGCAGGGGAGATTTGAAGAGGCGTTACCGCTCCACGAAAAGGCGATCGACATAGGTGTCAAAGTCATGGGGGAGGGGCATCCCATGCTCGCGATTTATTACAACAACATGGGATCCTGCCTTGGGAATATGGGAAGGGATGCCGAATCGCAGTTGCAGTACGAGAAGTCACTGGAGACATTCGAGCGTAATGTTGGGCAGAACCATCCAAAGTACGCTCAGACGCTCAATAATCTCGCGATCCTCCTGAATCAGCGAGGGGAATCGGTTGAAGCCGAATCGCTTTTGCGTAGGGCGCTCGACATCCACCTTCAATCGTATGGAGAGGGGCATCACGCGACAGCTTCCAGCTACTTCAATTTAGCGATGCAGCTCCAGGGGCAAGGGAAGACCGCTGAGGCAGCCGATGTAGCGAAGCGAGCAGTGTTCAGCTTCGAGGCGAGTCGTTTGAATCGCGCCACGGGGATCGAACGGGCGCCTGGGGATCAATTCAACCCGAGATTATTGCTGTCGGTGATCGACCATGAGGCGGCTCCGATGGAAGCCTGGAGGCAAGTTGAGTGGAGCCTTGCCCGAGGGCTACTCGATCAACAGGCTTCGCCGACGCCTTCCTTGACCGAGCAAGAATTGGAAGTTGTTGCCGAGTGGAATGACCAATTAGAGAAATTGCAGCCGCAGATCCAAAGGCTAGTGATCCTTCGACAGCGATCGGCCGAGGAGGAGGCTGAACTCAAAGAGCTAGCTGGTAAACGTAGGGAACTTGGTCTGCGTCTTTCGGAGCTCGCTGTATTGGCCAGCGGACGCCAAGTGGCTACAAGCAAGGAAATTCAATCGTCAATTGAACCAGAAGCAGGCATTCTGCTGTGGGTTGACATCGAGTCCGGGAAAGCAAATGTTCAGGAACACTTTGCCTGTGTGGTACGCCATGAGGGCGACCCGTTCTGGATTCGCTTGCCAGGTAGTGGTGATCAGGGAGCGTGGAATCAACGCGATGCCGGGCTCCCAGTGGAACTGGTTAAGGCATTGTCGTCCAAGGGGCCACCCGGCAGTCGGACGGGCGTGATTGAGCAGCTTCGAAGGCAACGGATTGAACCGGTTCTCGATTACTTGAAGCAGCATGGGATCACGAAACTTTATGTGGTGGGTGTCCATGAGATGGCGGGTGTGCCTGTGGAAGCACTGGCCCCCGAGTTTGCGATCAGTTACATCCCTTCCGGTACTTTCTTGGCGCGGTTGCCTGAGAAGTCACGCTACGAAAGTCAATTTTTTGCAGTGGGCGATCCCATTTATGAGCGGAATATTGGCAAGCAGATCGAGCTGACCGCTTTGCCGGAACATGGATTGCTGGTTCAGAGCACCGCTGAAAATGGTGCTGCTTCGCAGGTAGGGATCCGCGCGGGGGATGTCCTTCTGCAGTACGGAGATGTCCAACTCGAATCGCTGGACCAAATGAAGCCGGCTGTGCAGCAGGCAGCCAATGCGGGCATGAAGATGGCTTCGGTGAAGTTTTGGCGCGTCGATGAAGAGAATAGATCCAGCGAGCAGATCGTTTCATTGCCTGTGGGTCCGCTAGGGGTGCTTTTGGCACTGGATCCGGCCCCTGTTGCCATTCCAAAGCTTCGAGAAATCGATGCCCTGCTCGCGAATGTTCGAGGGGGCGATACCTGGAAAAATCTGCCGGGCACTCGATATGAAGTTGGTCGGATCAGCCAGCTCTTCGCAGAATCGAAGGTTTTACTGGAGGACAAGGCGAATGAACGAGCCATCGAAGAGATGAGGATCTCCGGCGAGTTGGCGAAGTACCGCTATCTGCATTTTGCGACTCACGGTAAGGGGGACAATGCCTCGGCATTCGAAAGCAAGTTGGTTCTATCGCAGGACGGAGAGAAGGACGAGTTCGCCAAGCCGGGGGAGCCATGGATGAACAACGAGATATCGGCCCGAGAAGTGCTTGATTATTGGAAGATCAACGCCGATCTGGTGACACTGTCTTCGTGCGAAAGTGGGCTCGGTGGGCAAGGATCGGGTGATGGCTTGCTGGGGTTCTCTCAGGCATTTCTCTTGAGTGGAGCGAGGACGGTTTGCCTGAGTCTTTGGAGTGTCGACGATACGGCGACGGCCCTGCTGATGAATCGTTTCTATGAGAATCTTCTCGGCAAGCGTTCCGAGCTAAGAGCACCGATGGCGAAGATCGATGCACTGCGGGAGGCCAAGGAGTGGCTAAGGACCCTGAGCGGTCAGGAGGCGATGAAAGCAACCGAATCGCTAACCGGTGGCGTCGCGCGAGGTGACCGCGGCGAGATCGTGATTCAAGAGCGTTTTAAGGCCGATGCGCCTGATACCAAACCTTTCGCCGATCCCCATTACTGGTCTGCGTTTATTCTGATCGGCGACCCAGAGTGATTCAGCTAGGCCGACTGAGTCCAGGAAGCAAGGATCGGATGGTGAACTCACTTCCGAAAGGCAGTAATTACCGGTACCAATCCACTGGCGCGGCAGGAGAAACCTCGTAGCGAGCAGCGGTGATTCGCGGTGGGTGCCATCACGCACCAGCACCTTTCATCATTCTGTACTTTCTTACGCTGCGGGTTGGAGTTTTGCACGTTTTTGGATGGGTGCAACAAGATCAAAGTAACCGAGCCACTCAACTTGAAGGGGCTCATCTGGAGGGGGTAGAATACCGCTCGCGTTTGGCAAACTTCAGCATCAAGCGTCGCGAAGGTGGGGGAGCGATCGTGTCCCAGCTACAGCAACTTCTGGCCGAACTGGAAGCAGGATCGACGGATCTTGTAAACTGTCTATCAAGCCTTCCAGATTTGTCGAAGGCAGAACAACTGCAATTGGTCCTGGCCGACCAGAAATTCCGCGTTCGCCATGGCGATCCTTCCAGTCTGGAACATTACGTCGGGATTCTTCCTTGGCTGGATAGCGAGCCCGTTTATCAGAGGCAGTTAATCGAATCTGAATTCCTGCTGCGACTGGGTACTGTTCCTTCGCCCGAACTGGTTGCGGACTTCGAAGCTCGCTACGCACAATTCGGCAAGCCTTTGACCGAAATGCTGCAAGGCCACTTGGCGAAGTGGAATCAAACGCCGCTGGACGCTGATCGATTTGATGCTCTTTGCGATCAATTTGAAGAGGTCGCCTCCGAAGATTCCAATGCTCGAATCGAAGACTTCCTACCCCTTGCCCCTGCGGCTTCCCAGGAGGCATTGCTGAGGGAGCTTCTGGCGATTGAAGTCTACCACCGGCACCAGCGCGGTGAATCCTTGGATTGGAAAGGGTATCAACATCGGTTTCCGAGCTATGTCGCGCTGATCGAGCGATTAAAAAGAGATGCTTCCAAGTTGCCGTTAGATGCGCTTCGGAAATCAGCCACTACGGAAAAGTTCGAACGCAAGATCGGGCCGGAGGATCTGACCGGATCCTTTATCTCCAAGCAACGGATTGGCGACTTGCGAAACGGGCGCTATCGCTTAGAGCGACGGCTGGGAAAAGGTGCCTTCGGGGAAGTTTACCTAGCCCAGGATCTGGATCTCAAGCGTCAGGTTGCCGTCAAGATTCCCAGTCGTGAGGCGCTGCGGCAACTGGTCGATGTCGAGTCGTACCTGGTGGAAGCCCAGAACGCCGCATCGCTGGATCATCCTCACATTGTGACAGTCTACGATGTTGGCCGAACTCTAGACGGTTCGGTCTACGTCGTCTCCAAATTCATCGATGGCTGCTCGCTTGCCGATTGGATCAGGCATCAATCGCTCGATTTCCAATCGATCGCCAGACTCTTGGAACGCATCGCCATCGCTTTGCATCATGCCCATCAGCGGCGCCTGATCCATCGCGACATCAAGCCGGCCAATATTCTGATCGAGGAAGCGAGCGGCACCCCGTACGTGGCCGATTTTGGACTGGCAGTCCGCGAAGAAGACTACCTACAGCAAGGGCGGATCGCCGGCACCCCGGCTTACATGAGCCCCGAACAGGTGCGGGGAGAAGGGCATCGATTGGATGGCCGCAGCGATCTTTTTTCGCTTGGAGTCGTCATGTACCAAATGCTCACCGGGCGACTTCCATTTCCAGGACAGACCCGAGAGGAATTTGCTCACCAGATCACCACCCAGCAGCCCCCCTTGCCGAGAAGCCTCAAAGGCGACATCCCTGCCGAGCTGGAACGGATCTGCTGCAAACTGCTGTCGAAGCGCGCCTCGGATCGCTATCCCAGTGGGCAGGCACTGGCCGACGATCTGCTTGCCTGGATGAACCCAGTCACTCTTCAGGCCGTTCCCAAGCCAATGCAGCAGATCACCCCTCGCGGCCTGCGTTCCTTTACGGCGGACGATGCCGACTTTTTCCTAGATCTCCTGCCTGGCCCCCGCAATCGCGAGGGGCTACCAGAAAGCATTGCCTTCTGGAAGGCGAAGATCGAGCAACCCGATGCAGACCAGACATTCACGGTCGGACTTCTGTACGGCCCCAGTGGCTGTGGCAAGTCGTCGCTGGTCAAGGCAGGTTTGATCCCCCACCTTTCCACCGCCGTGATTGCCATCTACGTCGAATCGACAGCCGAGGAGACCGAAAGCAGGCTATTGCGGCAACTGCGGAAGCGAGTTCCAGAATCGCCGCAGGAGGTAGGGCTTTTCGAGGTCTGCGAGTCGATCCGTCGAAGCGATGGGCCCAAGTTGGTGCTGATCGTGGATCAGTTCGAGCAATGGTTGTATTCGCATCGACCTGAGGAGGAGGGCGAACTGCTGCGAGCGCTGCGGCAGTGCGATGGTGGCCGGCTGCAGGCAATTCTGATGATTCGGGATGATTTTTATCTGGCTGCTGCGCGGCTGATGAATCAGATCGATGTGCCGATACTAACCGACCAGAATTTTAAGCTGGTGGATCTCTTCGATTCCGAACATGCAGCTCGGGTGCTGGTTCGGTTTGGGGAATCTTACGGACGGTTTCCTCAGGGATCCGGTTCCTTGTCCACCGATCAGCAGGCGTTTGTGAAGGAGGTTGTGGAAGGGCTTTCGGAGGACAACAAGATCGTATCAGTGCGACTGTCGTTATTGGCGGACATGCTGAAGGGGCGTGAGTGGGTGCCAGCGACGATCCGGTCGATTGGCGGATTGGATGGGATTGGAATAAGTTTCCTGGAGGAAACTTTTGCCTCAAGCCGGGCTGATGCGCGCCACCGGATGCATCTGGAGGCGGTTCGGGGGATCCTGAAGGCCCTTCTGCCTGACCTGGGGACCGATATCAAGGGTTCGATGCGGTCGGAGGAGGAGCTGCTAGAAGCATCGGGCTATGGCAATCGAAGGGATGATTTCCAGGATCTGCTTCGGATCTTGGATGGGGAATTGCGGCTTGTGACCCCGACCGACCCTGAGGGGCACGATTCGCACTCATCGGGAGATGTGAGATCTGGCCGCTACTACCAATTGACCCACGATTTTCTGGTCCCGTCGTTGCGTGAATGGCTGACCCGAAAGCAAAGGGAGACGAAGAAAGGTCGCGCGGAGCTGAAGCTTGCCGAACGGGCGGCGGCATGGAGCGCCAAGCAAGAGAGCAAGCAATTGCCGACGCTCGTCGAGTGGCTTCAGATTCGCAGGTTGACCGAACCGGCGAAGTGGAGGCCGAACGAAAAAGCCGTCATGCGTGTTTCGACCCGCCACCATTTGCGACGGGTTGCCATGGGTACATCACTAGCAGTGTTGCTGGCCCTTGGTAGCTGGTTCACATGGCATGAAGTTCGCGTCTCGGGACTGGTGGACACCCTCCTGAAGGCCGAGCCTGCTGGCCTACCCGAGATCGTAAACCAGCTTCATGCGAGTCCCTGGGCCGCGTCTAGGTATCTAGCGCCGCATTTATCTTCCGAGGCGACCACACCGGACCAACAGCGATCACGGCTTCATGCGAGATTGGCGAGTGTAGCGCGCGATCCATCGCTGATCGAACCACTGACCGAAGAACTACTTACCGCCAAGGTCAACTACGTTCTTCCGATCCGGCAATTGCTGCGGCCGTCGTCAGAGAAAATCACCGCGACGCTGCAGACTTTACTACACGATGATAAAGCGGATCCTCAGCGGCGATTTCGGGCAGCACTGGCGCTTGCGGATTATGCTTCGCCTTTTTACCAGGAACTTTGGACGGAGCCGACTAGGCGGTTCGTAGTCGAGCAATTGGTCGCATCCAATGCCGAGTACCAGCCTGTGCTGCGTGAAGCGCTCAGGCCAATCGAGAGTCTTCTTCTGAGCGATCTGGAGCGTGTATTCAGCGATTCGGCAGCAAGCGACGGGCAGCGCTTGAGCGCTGCCAATGCGATTGCCGACTACGCCGCCAATGATCGCGCAAGGTTGACTCAGTTGCTCACATTGGCCACACCCGAACAGCATGAGGTTCTGTATCCGCTGGTCACGACGTTTTCGTCTGCCGAGTCGATTGCGCAGCTGGCTCAAGTTGCTGCCACGCTTCCTCCAGAGGATCTCGGATCGGTCGCTCGTATCGCCTATGGCCAGCGACGGGCTAATGCTGCCGTGACGATGCTCAAATTAGGAGAGCAGGAAAAGGTATTACCGGTGTTCGATTGGACCGACGACCCCGAGGCGATGACACAGTTCATTGTTCGCTGTAAGCCCCGTGGCATCACCATCGATACCCTCCTCGACCTTCTCGAAACCATAACCCGAAGCGCCAGCGAGGGATCTTCCCCCACCAGTTCAGATACAAGTAATGGATCCCAGGTAGGAGAGGTCTTGGCAACGAGATTTTCTGCATCCTCTTTGCGAAGTGCTTTTGCTAACGCCTTGGATTGGAACCGCGCGCGCTACGCCCTTCTGCTGGCCATCGGCGAATACGCCGCGACGGACATTCCCACATCGCGTCGGGAAGTGCTCGTGAAACAACTGGCTGACTGGTACGCCAACGACCCTAGTTCTGGTATCCACAGCGCATCGGGTTGGCTCTTGAGGTATCTCGGTGAGCAGGAGATTGCAACTCGCATCGATCAGACGCCAGTAGCCTATTCACCAGAACGCGAGTGGTTTACGTTGGCGATTCCCGTACGGGTAACCCCAGCAGACAACATTTTGAGTATTTTTCAAAGAGAACCAAAGAGGAAAACTTTCTACTACACCTTCATTGTCTACCCGGAGGGAGAATACACCATCGGCTCCGTTGAGGGCGAAGTCGATAGGAATTCAGACGAAGAGCGTCATAAGGTGACGCTAACGCGACCTTTTGCTCTTTTGGATCGAGAGATCATTTTCGAAGAATTAATCGCTTTCTCTTCTAAGTATGAGAAATTGATGCAGCAGTTAGACGCGTCACCTACAGATGCGGGCAGTTATGCGGATTGGTACGATTCTGTGGCGTTTTGCCGCTGGCTGGGAAGAGAGATGAAATTGCCGGAGGCAGATCAGTGCTATCCGGATCCGGAGACGCTCGACAAGGAGCAATACCCTCGGGAACCTAACCCTGAGGCGAATTGGGCAGCGCGGGATTGGCCGTTGGATTTATCGAAGGGCGGATTTCGTTTGCCAACGGAGGCGGAATGGGAGATTGCTGCAAGGGGAGGATCGCGAAGTGCTTACAGTTTTGGTAGCGACGTAGCACTCTTCGATCGCTTTGGCTGGTTTATGGAGAATAGTGGCAGGCAGGTTCACCCAGGTCGGGAGAAGCGACCGAGCGGAAGGGGCTTATTCGAGTGCCTCGGCGCAGACCGATCCTCTAGGTACGGAAACTGGCTCGCTCCGCGTGTTTCGCGGCGGCAGTTGGGACCGCGATGCAGCGGACTGCCGGGCGGCGTACCGCAACTCCGCTGCCCCGACGCTCCGCTACGCGAACTTCGGCTTCCGCCTTGCCCTAGTTCCTTCGGGTCAGGTGGTCTCAGGACCGGCGGAGCCGGTGTCAGGTGAAGAGCAGCGAGCGGAAGGGGACCGAAGGCGAGAGGAGTGAGGGACGAACGACGACGCATTCGGTAAAACTGGAGCGAGCGTCGCGGTGTGTCGGCTTGCTAGTATTCCTTCCCCCGCTTCACTCCGGAACCTTTCCTGGGAAAATGCGGAGTGGAGAAGTAATCCCAGTAGCTCTTTGAAGCGCTTTCCAACGTGTAGCAGAACAGCGAGCGATGAGCAGTGACTTCGGTTGGATCGGAATCGACCGGAGAAATTGTTCTGCACCGCATTTCTTCAATGAACGGCAAGAAGGCTTTGCATCGTGCGTTCTTCTTGTGCCCGGAACGCCGATTGCGCGATCGATTCCGAGGCTTCCGCGTCGATAGATCGTTGCAATTCTTGGGAATTCGTCGATTTCCTGGATTCCAAAGAAAAAAAGATCTATTTCTGAGAAAAAGCGAATCCCTTCGGTGATTTCCTAGTTGGGGGCATTGATGCGATCAGTCAGATGCTGATTGCAATGCCAACTTCTAGATCTTTCTGCAGTGTTTCTCGAAAAGGAGCAGAATCATGAAGGGGATGAAGGGTTCGCGGAAGTCAGGAAGAGCTCTGAGGATGGAAACTCTGGAGCGGCGGGAACTGATGGCTGGGGATGTGGCTGTTAATCTCGCTGGAGGGACTCTGAATATCGTTGGAAGTGCTGAAAGAGATACTGTCCATATCTCGGAGAGCGGAGGTGTTACGAGAATTTTAGCCAACGGCCGGACGGCAACGGTTCCGAACAATTACAACTCGATCAATATCGACTTGGGCGGAGGAAAAGACGCCCTGAATCTCTACCTTCCTCGAATGAGGAATCTACAGAACGTGAATGTGAATATGGGGTCAGGAATCGCCGAAGACGCGGATATCAATATTGGTCAGGTTCGTAGTTTAAGTGTCAATTCTGTCGCTGCTCAGGGAGTCGATATAAAACTCATCGGGAAGGTAGTGGATCAGGCAATTCTAGATTTCGGAAGTGATAACATTACGGATAAACTATTCCTCGATTATGCTGATATCAACAGGGCTGTTGTAAGAATGGGCGGCGGTAACGATTCGTTTAGCATGAAGTACTCCACCATTCGCAATGCCGATATTCAATTGGGATCCGGCAACGACGTCGCAGTGATTTATAGCACTTCCGAAATTCTGGGGGGCGTTCTCGATGGTGGCACTGGCTCCGAGGATGCGTATCGGAGGTCAGGGGCTCGTATGTCGAGGGTTTTGATTCGGGGTTTTGAACGCTCTTAAGCCTGATGTCAATGAGTACCTTGTTAAAGTAAATCGCCATTTCCAATCGACTCTTCGGCTGGAAGTGGCGTTTTGCATTCGGAACCCTGGGAAGCTATTTCAAAAACGATCAATCATAGCGGCGCAGCAAGTGACCTTGTGATCTGCCCCCAATTTCCGTCAAGGCATTATGAAAGTAAAGGTTGGGATTGAGCCTCTCTGTGCTGTAGGAGGGGAGGCGTAGCCGAAATGGAATCAGCATAGCGTCGCGTGAATTCCATTGGGGCAGGTCAAAGGAAGGGAGGGACCGCGGAGCGGTCCACGACTATGTAGCTACTGACAAGCTAGTGGACCAGTCTGTGGTCCAGGTGCTGGATGGACGTGGCATAGGGAAGAGCGATTCGATTTGGAGCTTGGGTAAGGATGGGATGGACCGCGGAGCGGTCGACGACAAAGAGCCTATCCGAAAACCGTCCCTTGCTTACGCTGCGGGTTAGGATTTTGGAGGTTTACGGATAAGCTGCTTTGCCCCTGAGGGATGCCTGGGAAAATCCAGGCAGGGATGTGGGAAGATGATGGGGTTGGGCGTCGGCACTGGTCATGGGGTTTAGAGCCTATCCGCGAACCGTCCCTTGCTTACACTGCGGGTTAGAATATCGCAGGTTTATGGATATGTTTTTAGTCATGGAGTTTGGAGGTCGCTCAGTTGGCTGGATAGGGCGCTGAGGAGCTCGAGAAGGATTCGGTGCTGGGTGGTGGGGGGCTGTGTGGCAAGCCAGCAGAGGAAGGTTTGGGTGGAGTCGGCAGAGAGGAACTGAGTCATCTTCTGATGCCGGTGGTCGTCGTCGGACGGCCCTGGTTCGAATGCTTCCGAAATCGCAGCGCGCGGCTGTTTTGCGGCATGTTCCGAGCGATTATCGGACCGGGTCCGCTCCAATACCGCCCATTTACATCGCTAGGTTCCCTTAGGTCGAGATTCCTGTCCGATCTGATGTGAACGAGTTCGTTTGATTGTGTAAAGTTCCTCTAGCAACTACCTGCTGCTTCGCCTCTGACTAAAGCCCCTTCTTGGAAAGTTCATGGACCAGCGTCTGGCAGCCCAATTCAAAGTCCCCTGCCATGTCGATGCGTGTCTGCAAGTTGAGTAGGATGGGAAGGGGTCGACTGAGCTTCTTCGCCTGAATGACAAAAATGGGGATCGATGCCTCCCGAGCGTAGATGAATTCTGATGCGACCCAGTCGCTGCTGCGCCACTCGTCGCTGACGATCGACATGAACGCAACCGCGCCATCAATCCGCTCTTCAAGCTCCCGGTAAAGCGCGCCATGGTAATCGCGATCCCCTTCCATGTAGTCCCAATATCCATAGCTCTTCTCTTTCAGCACCGAGCGGAGTTTCAGCACAAAGTCAGCATCCGCACGGACGTAACTGACAAAGACATAGCCGCGTGCTTTTGGGGAAACTTCAGGAACTTCCTCGGGCAGCTCCGTTTTCTCTCGTCCAACCTCAGGCAATATGTGCTGGAGCAAAGCAATCAGTTCCATGGTCCCGGATTGGAATTGGCCCCCGGAACCATCGATGCTCTGCGATAAGTTCAGTAGCTTAAAAAAACCTTGCGTCCGCGGGGAGCGATCCAGAAGGAAAGCGATTCGGAAGGTGTCGCTGGTGGATGCGATCTGCGATTCTCGAACGATGGAAGTGCGTTGAGAGGCATCCGAAGAACAAAGGAATAGGACGACTTGAGATTGCCTAATGGCCCCTTGAATGCGATCCCCAAAGGACTCGCCTGCTGCGATATCGCGCTGGGCGATCCAGCAGCGAAAACCAGCTTGCTCCAGTTGCTCGGCAATCGCCAGAGCTTTTTCCTGATCGGCCATCACATGGCTGATGAAAACGTTGTGCGAATTCAAGTAGAGCGACTCCCTATTGCCCCCCGTAGTCAAGCGACCGTCCACGATGTCTCAGCCACTATCACCAGATGGTGGATGCTTTGCAATGGTCGTCCCCCGTCGAACTGCTCCGCCTTGCAACGGTAGCAGCGCCCAGGTACAGCAAACGCGACGTCAGGGCGCGTAAAATGCCTTGGCTGGTGTCCAATGCTTTTTTGAGACCGATTGAGCCCTGCAGTTGCGCTCGGCACAGCAAGCTACCAAGCCCCAAGGGGAGGTAGACTCGAAGTAAAAAATCGGCAAGAAACCCCGCGGAGATCTAGGGGCAAAGCTCCGCCACTCTTTGGCGAGGCACATAGGGTAGAAAGTACACCTGAATGGGCTCGAACCATTAACCTTCGGTTCCGTAGACCGATGCTCTATCCAATTGAGCTACAGGTGCATGCTGTTTTTTTAGTCATTCCGAGCCTAATTGGCAAGGGCTGTCATCTGCGGAAGACGCTTTACGCCTCGCCCGATTTGCTCCAAAATGACCTTCTTGGTGAGCGAATTATCGGACATCTGTCTAGCAAAACTGAGTTGATCTTGGAAATCCTGCATTTTCCCCACCCAATCCTAAGACATCCAGCCAAGCCGATTCGGCGGGTTGATGAAAACCTTCGCGCAGCCATTCGAAGAATGTTTGAACTGATGTACGAACATTCGGGGGTTGGCTTGGCGGCGCCACAGGTTGGAATTCCCCTTCGTTTCTTCGTCGCCAACGAAACCGGGAACCCCCACGAGGGAACCCAGCGCGTGTTCATCAACCCTGTAATCAGCCAGGCCAAAGGAGTCGAGGAGGAAGAGGAGGGGTGCCTATCGATCCCTGCAATCCGAGGCCGTGTCAAACGCAACAGAACACTCTTTGTTCGCGCATTCGATCTGCAGGGGAATGAGATTGCCGAGCCGGTCGGTGGCTTCATGGCTCGGATCATCCAACATGAAACGGATCACCTTGACGGAATTCTTTTCCTCGATCGTCTCACCGACAATTCCCGTCTGGCGCTTGGGGAACGGCTGTCCGATTTTGTTGCTGATTTCGAGGCGCGTCAGCGGACGGGCAGTCTTCCCAACGATCAGCAGATCGCTGCATCTATTCAAGAATGGGAGTCGCGTTATTGCTAACCATCAGAATAAATCGACTTGCTGGCCAATCTTGATCACCGTTGGCGTAAAACGGTGGATAGACTGGCGGCGATGGCTGCCTGAGGTAGAAAACTATCTCAATCATCCTGACGACCTCTAGCATCCTGGATGGACCTCTTTGTTCCCGTGCCAAGAACATGTAGCTTTCATCATGATGCGCCCCCAAGACGATTCCACTCCCCTGCCATCCAGGCTATCCCGTCGCCATTTCAGCTTGGTAGCGGGTGCAGTCAGCATGCCAAGACTCCTGTATGCTTTTGACGGGAATTCAGCTGATCTGGACGGTGCTGTCCTACTTCAGAATGAACAGCTCTGTGTCGGTATTCTTCCGGCTTCTGGTGGGGCTGTCGGGTTTGTGGCACCGACCAAGGATGCGCCAAACCGGCTGAACCGATACGACCGCGGACGCTATCTTCAGCAGTCCTACTACGGGGATGAAGATGGTAGCCAGTGGAACGGCAGGCCGTGGCGATACAATCCGGTACAGGGAGGCGATTGGCGCGGCAGCACTCCGCGGCTGGTGGAATGGCAAGCGACCGACCAAGAGATCCACTGCACCAGCCATGCGATCCACTGGGCGTCGGGAATGATGCTGTCTGAGTTTCGACTCAGCCAGTCGATCCAACTGGAAGAGGGCATTGTGGCGGGCCGCATGGCGATGGAATATCTCGGCGACCGATCGCATGCTGCGAGGCACCAGGAAATACCGGCGCTCTTTATCGATGCTCATTGGAATGAATTGCTGGTGGCTGGCGCGGGGCAAGCCTGGAGCGGGCAGGGGGTGCGGAGTGTCTATCCAGGTGCGAGCAATGAGTACCACGAACTGCATGAGCCGTGGGTGGCCTACCGCGCGCCCAATGGCGATGCCATCGGCCTGATGGTACCGGTTTCCCAGCAGATTACCTGCTACCGTGTGGATGCCCCTGGAGCTGCCGCTTGCTCCTACGTGGCACCGATCACCACCTTCGCTCTGACTCCAGGGCTGAAGTTCGAGTACGATTGGTTCCTTGCAATGGGAACTATCGAATCGATTCGAGACAGATTTTTCCGACGTTTCGAACGTTGGCGGCAGGTGGGCAACGCTCACGTCAGGTAGCCACTGCTGCCAAGCGGTGGAGATCAGCAGAGAAGGTTTATCGAAATCATCCACCATCTGGCGATGGTGGCTACGAGGAGGTCTGCCGCACACGTCAGGTAGCCACCGCTACCAAGCGGTGGAGATCAGTAGAGAAGGTTTATCGAAATCATCCACCATCTGGCGATGGTGGCTACGAGGAGGTCTGCCGCACACGTCAGGTAGCCACTGCTGCCAAGCGGTGGAGATCAAAAAGAAGGTTTATCGAAATCATCCACCATCTGGCGATGGTGGCTACGAGGAG
>JBIINB010000019.1:0-50612 GCA_044337705.1 Pirellulaceae bacterium
CCTGGTCCCGGCATCGACCCTGGTGGCCGCGTCGGTCTGGATGGCTGCGATTCCGATGCTGCTATTGCCACAGCTGGATCGGCGGCGGAGCCATTTGGATCGATTCCTGGAGGCATCTGGGAATTCCAATGCGATCGGGGGGACTTATTTCCCAAGAAACTCCGGTCCTCAAAAAAGTAGTCGCTGGATGGCGGTTGGCACGATCGAACCCAGCTGGGTTCTCTACAGCGGCCAGTCAATCCACGAGGTCGGAAGCGACGAACGTGGGATGGAGCAAGTCACTCACTTTCTCGATCGATCCGATCGCAAACTGGTGGTTCCCAGCGTCCAGTGGTCTGAGTTGGAGCAGCGTTTGAAGGCGTGTGGGATCCCGATTCAGGCAGAAGGGATACTTGAGGGATTCCTGCGTCCGGGAAGCTCCCTGATCGCAGCGCCCGCCCACGACGACTCGACTCGCATCGGGGTTCAGCGTCCATTGCCCAGGGCGCACTGACAGGGATTGGCACTGGCCAGCCGCCAGCTACCGCCTAGAGAACCAGCTTTTCGCAGTCCCCCCAACTGCTCCCCGCCTGGAGTTCAATCTCTAGAGGTACGCTCAGAGTCACCGCCTCGGTCATCTCCTTGGCGACCAATTGGGCCAATCGATCGCGAGAAGTCGGAGACACTTCGAAGATCAATTCGTCGTGGATCTGCAGCAGCATCCGAGCCTCCAGATTGGAGGACTCTTCCAGTCGGCGATGGATGGCGATCATCGCCATCTTGATGAGGTCGGCGGCCGAGCCTTGAATCACCGTATTGACTGCCATCCGTTCGGGTTCCAGCAGCACCTTCTTCTTCCTGGCTTCCAGCGCAGCGAAGTCACGCACCCCTTGGATCCAACGCTTTCTTCCCGACAGCGTCTGCACATATCCCTGCCTCTTGCACTCCATGATGGTTTGCTCCATGAAGGCGACCACTCCGGGAAATCTTGCGAAGTACTGATCGATGAATCGCGAAGCTTCGTCTTGCGGAATCTGCAGCGCCTTGGCAAGGCCAAAGGGGCTTTGTCCATAGAGGATTCCGAAGTTGATCGCCTTGGCACTGCGGCGTTGATCGCTGTTGACCTGATCGATCGGGACTCCGTAGACCTGGCTGGCGACCTGCGCATGGATGTCGAGTCCATCGTGGAATGCCTTCAGCATCGCCGCATCCCGGCTGTAATGCGCCAGAATGCGCAGCTCGATCTGAGAATAATCCGCTTTCAGCAGCAGCCAGTCCGGCTGAGATGCACGGAAGGCAGATCGGATTTCTTTCCCTTCCTGGGTGCGGACAGGAATGTTCTGCAGATTCGGATCGACGCTACTGAGCCGCCCTGTGGCCGCGACATCTTGGCGGAAGGAGGTATGGATACGGCCCGTCACCGGACTGATCTGCTCGGGCAGCGCATCCAGATAGGTGCTCTTCAGTTTGACCGCCTGTCGGAGTTCGAGAATCTTCGCCGGCAGGGGATGCCTGGAGGCCAGTTCCTGCAGCACTTCAGCGTCGGTGCTAGGACCCGTCTTGGTCTTTTTGATGATCGGCAACTGCAGCTCTTCGAAGAGCACTTTGGCCAATTGCTTGGGGCTCTCCGGATTGAAGTGGCCACCAGCCATCTGCTCGATCTCCTGGCGGATCGATTCGATCCGCTTGCCGAAGCGATCGCTGAGCGAGCGGAGGCGCTGGACGTCGACAGCAATCCCCTGGTACTCCATCGCCGCCAACACATCGATCAGCGGAAGCTCCAGGTCGCGAAACACCGAATCCAATCCCTGCTGCTGGATGCGAGGCTGAAGCACGGGATGCAGTTGCAGCGGCAGGTCGGCATCTTCGCAGGCATAGTAGGAGATTTTCTCTAGCGGTACCTGATCCATGGTGCTTTGCTGCTTGCCCGTTCCAATCAAATCGGAGATCGGGATGGAATCGCGATCGAGCACCCGTTTGGCGATTTCACCCAGGCTGTGATTGCGCTGTCCGGCATCCAGCAGGTAATCGGCCACCATGCTGTCGAAATCGATCCCTCGGAGATGGATTCCCTGCGATCTCAGGAGGATGGAGTCAAACTTCAGGTGCTGACCGATTTTCCGAACCTTCGGATCTTCCAGCAGAGGCTTCAGGTGTTCATGCACCAGGTCCGCATCGAGGGTTAAAGTTCCTGGGGGAGCCATCAACGGGATGTAGGCTGCACAGCCGATGGCCCACGCCAGACTGTAGCCAACAGGTTTTGCATCTCGAGGCTGCAGTCCGGTCGTCTCACTGTCCAGGGAGACCCAAGGGGCTTTGCGACAGATGGCGATCACATCCTCCAGTTGCTGCAGCGACTGGACCGTCTGGTATTTCGTCGCGAGCGATCGGGCCACCGAAGGATTGTCCGCGATTGACTCTGCCTCCAGCCATCGTTTGGCAAGCCCCTTGAATCCCAGTTGCTGAAACAGTTCGCTGGCAGGCGCCGCGTCCGGCTTGAGATCTCGCCACGGTCCCCAGGAAAGATCGATCGGGACATCGCGCCGCAAAGCGCTCAACAGACGGCTGAGGAAGGCTTGGTCGCGATAGGTCGCAAGTGTCTGCTTGCGTTTCGCGCTGGAGATCTCCTCCAAGTGCTCGTAAAGAACCTCAAGCGTCGGATACTTCCCCAGAAGCTCGGTCGCCGTCTTGGGCCCAATCGAGGGAACTCCAGGAATGTTGTCGACCGAATCGCCTACCAAGCCCTGATAGTCCGTCACTTGGCGAGGCCCGATTCCCCATTCCTCCCGCAGTTGAGCCTCTCCATAGATCTTCGATTTGCGAATCAGATAAAGCTGCACCTGATCGCTGAGCAATTGGCGGCAGTCCTTATCGGAGGTAACCAGCAGGCAGCGGGCGCCCGCCCTCTCCACCTCGTCGGCAATGGTTGCCAAGAGATCGTCCGCTTCGTACCCTCCCAACTGAAGCACCGGGATCCTAAGAAGTTCCAGTAGCTTCAGCACGATCGGAATCTGAGACCGCAGTTCTTCTGGCATCGGATCGCGATGCTGCTTGTAGGGAGGATAGATCGTATTTCGAAATGTCTCTTCCGAAGCATCGAACGTGCAAACCAGAAAGTTGGGAGCCAGACGATCTCGCAAGTCGGCAAGATCTCGTAGGAATCCGTAGACCGCCTGAACAGCCTGCCCCGATGGGCTGCTCATCGTCGGCATCGCGTGAAAAACCTGATACAGCAGGCTGTGGGAATCGACCGCAATCACCAGCTCGCCTGCCGCCAACCCTTTACCCAACCCAGAAGAAGCCCTTTTAGGGGGGGCTTCGGCATTCTTTGGACCCGTGTTGTGGGGTGTAGAAAGGGAAGGCGTTGGCTGGCTATCCGGAGGAGCGACGGTAGGTTCGGTTTCGGCAAACAGGGAGGGTTGTTTCGTCGAAGGAAGCCGTTTGGCCATGATACGCTCCAATCCACCCTGAACGACTCATCTCGATGCCTCATCTTACCGAAGGAAAGCCCGATGGGAGATCGCTTCGGCACTCCCCGTGCAGTGGCGCGGAATTCTTCCGCTGGGGAAGATCGTGCCAACAGGGTAGTTTGAAGGCGTCAGCCAAGGTATCCAGGGTGACAAATGTTTGACGCCCCTGGGGCCGGCACTTAGGATGAAAAAGTCCGGGGTCTGTGCTTTTCGCGGGACGCAATCCGTTTCCCGTAGCCGGTCAATCTAGTTCTTCGAGGGAATCTCATGGCGGCTCGCGATCGTAACCTGTTTGCCTGGCAAGCCTACGTGTTGACCATGACGATCATCAGCCTCGGCCTGCTGATCGCGTTGGGCTATGTGCTGTTCACGATGTCGACCAACACGAAGAAAATGGAGTCGGCGGTCACGCGGGCTTCGGAGGCTGAGCGGCAGCTTCAGACAGTCAACAGCAAATTGCAGTCGCTCCAGGCGATGGTTGGCAACAAACAGTTCAGCGAAGCCGAGTTTCAGCAGTTGCTACAGAGCATCGGAACCGATACGGAAATCGATACGATCAAAAAGAAGTTCGATGGCGACATGTCGCTCTTCGGGCCGGATGTGCCTGCGCAGGACCGCAACTATTCAAAGCTGGTTTCCGACTTGATGAAGGCAGTCCGAGACCGCAATCTGCAGATTGACCGCTCTTCGAAGGAAGTCGAACGACTGACCCAGGAAGTCAACTTGATTCGCGATCAAGAAACCAAGGCAAGGGAGAAAGAGGTCTCGGAAAAGAAGGAACTGCAGGCCAAGCTGGAGCAGACGATTCAGGAATACCTCGATAAAGAAGCAGCACTCAAGAAGAACCATGAGACGGAAGTCGCGGTGGCTCAGAAAAACATCGGCGCACTCCGTCAGGAAAAGACCAAACTGGAAAGCGATCTCAAAGATGTCCGCTCGGAAAACCAGCAGCTGACCCAGTTCAAAAAGGACATCATGGAGCAGCTGGTCAAGGAGACCGAGCGAGAGGATTTCGAATCGGCTCAGGGGAAAATCGTCTCGGTCGATCCTCGCGGTGTTCTGGTTTGGGTCAACATGGGACGCAAGCAGGGATTGCGTCCCGGGATTCGGTTCAGCGTCCTCAACGCCGACACCATTCGCGTTACCGAAGCAACCCCCAAAGCCCAGATCGAAATCACCAAGGTCGACGACAACATGTCCCAGGGGCGAGTGCTCAGCGATCGCCTGAATGTCCCTGTGATCTCCGACGATCTGGTCTATTCGCCGACTTGGAAAGTCGGAGGCAAGATGAAGTTTGCACTGCTTGGAAAAATGGATGTCGACGGCAATGGGTCGGATGACCGGGAACTGGTCCGACAGATGATCGAGCAAAATGGCGGTGAGGTGGTGGAAGAACTCGGTCCCGACGGAAAGTCTAAGGGCCAGATCGACATCTACACCAGGTATCTGGTGGTCGGCGAAATGCCGAAGGTCAGTGGAGATGTGAACGACCCGAGAACGCAGGATCTGGGGCGCAAATACAACGATCTTCGCACTCGCGCTCGGCAACTGAACGTCTCCGAAATGACGCTAGACCGGCTCATGGGCTATCTTCGGAAGTACGATGAAGATCGCACCATTCCGCTGGGCGATGCCATCCGTAGCGAAGACTTCCGGGATCGAAGCGGTCCCGAACGGAGTTCCAATGAGGAGCTGACTCGGCAGTTCGGCTCCCGCGCCGGGGGAAGTTACAACCCGGACCGATAGTTTGGTGGAGCAACTCCTTGCAATCCGCTTCTCATCGATCGATTGCCATGCAGGAGGTCGGATTCCGCCGATACCTCTTCACGGTACTTCGATCACCGATCAGAGGTCGGGAATGAGGATCTCCGCAACGGCAAACGTGATATGGTCTCGCCAGGGTGCGGTGTTTCTGGATCGGAAGTATTCCCGAGCTCACCAATGGATGTTTGACGGCGGGATCGTGATACCGGCCTCCTCATCTCCGGCGATCGTGCCCGTGCCACTCTCGGCTGAGCAAGCTGTCGATCCCGAAGAGGCGTTTGTCGCTTCGCTCTCCAGCTTTCACATGCTGTGGTTTCTTTCCATCGCCGCTACCCGCGGTTTTCTGGTCAACCAGTACAGCGATCAAGCAGTGGGGTCCATGGGGACCGACGAGCGCGGCAGGCGATTTATGGAAAAGGTAGTTCTGCGCTTGCAGTAACAAAATCGTGCTCGTGCTCGTGCTCGTGCTCGTGCTCGTGCTCGTGCTCGTGCTCGTGCTCGTGCTCGTGCTCGTGCTCGTGCTCGTGCTCGTGCTCGTGCTCGTGCTCGTGCTCCTGCTCCTGCTCCTGCTCCTGCTCCTGCTCCTGCTCCTGCTCCTGCTCGAAACCAGCCCTGATGACTTCGGAGGCTTCTGAACACGCACGGCGAAACGACTGTCAGCCCTCAATCAATTGCGTAGCTCAGTCATGTCGCGCTAGCGATCCATGGCTTGGAGCGATGCTGGAATTTGATGGTGTCCTTGAGTCGAACGCACAGTAGGGTGCTGCGATCGATTACGAGAACGAGCACCGCTGCGCTGAGCACGAGCACGCGTTGCGACTCTCGCGACCAGGGAAGCCTGACGATCGCGAGGCCAATCGCCAGGTCATGGTACGGCCCCCAGTCGCTTCGTCGCCTGGTCCCAAGGGAGCCGCGCGATCCCATCGACTCGTTATGGCTACAGGGAGCCGCCGGGGCGGAATCGCTGCACAGAACCTGCTGGTGAAGACCTGCTGGAGAAGTATGAGCCATCGCAGGGCGGCCTCGAGCCGAAGGAATGGCAGCGGAAAACAGATAACCCCATCGCAGGAAAATCCGCCCCCCCTCCCGGAAGGGTTTTTTCCAGGAGCGATTTATCGCATCGGCGATTACTTGGGAGAATTGCGGCAATCAGCGTGACTAGAGCGACTGTGAGGAAAGATCTTTGGATGAGACTTCTCCGAAAATTCCCAATTGCGCCTATTCTTCTTCCTTTGCCAAGAAATTATGCTGAGTGGTGTTTCCGCTAGGACTCACCTTTTGGGGTGCCAGCCTCCCCTTAAGGGATGGTCAGACTGCGGTAACGTTTCATCGAAGGCAGGATCGGTTGCCTTGAATGGCGAAGAAATTGGGACGATCGATGCATCGCCGGGATAGTGCTCCAAAGAACGTGACCAGTTGCACTGGCTCCGAGGACTGAAAAGGATTAGCCAACATGACCATCCGCTGGTTTGGATTGCTTTCCGCCTGCTCGCTTGCCACCCTCTCGTGGGCTGCCGCCCAGGATCCGATTGCACCGGAAGCACCTGCTGCCGCGATCGATCGTCCAGCGGCCAATGCTGATGCTTCGGGTGAGGCAGTTGAGCCGATTGCGCCGGGAGCTGTCGTCGGGGATGCCAAAGGCTGGCTGAATGGATTGTACCTGAGGCAGTGGGTTCGAACTGAATCCAGTCGCTTTGTGGTGAAGGTTGTGGAGCTCTCCGATTCCGGCGATTTAAGAGGACTTGCGGGATATCGCGTCCATCTCATCCAGGATGGGAAGGTATTTGCAGAGGGAACCAGCGACCAGGAGGGGAGATTCTCCTTCACGGGAATCCCATCCGGAGTTTACACCCTGGCTACTCTTGGCAATGGAACCATCGCCACGATTGCAATCCATGTGCTGGATAATGAAGCAGCCAAGCACTTGAGCAATGAAGTCGAACTTCCGATTGCCACCCAAGTACCAGGATCCGTTCGCCGACTGCTGGTCAGTCAAGGGCGTTCGGTAGAGGAGCAATTGGCGGGTCCGGTAGGGGCCGACCCGATCGCGGCAACTCGTTCCTTCGGGCCCTCCTATTACGTCGTCCGTAACGAGAACGGAAGGGTCGATGGAAACGTCCGATCGATCACCAATCCGGGGGATCGCGATTATTCTGATACGCAAATCGTTGTGACGCGTGGGGGTCGAGAAGTCTATCGGACGGTTGCTTCTGAAAAAGGTGCATTCACCCTGGAAGGGATGCAGCCTGGGGTTTATGGGATCACGGCGACCGGCAAGCATGGTCTCTTTTGTAGTGCCTTTTTGGTGGGCGATCGCAAGGCAGGCGTCGCTAAGGTCTCCAATGGGCCACGTCTGATTTCCGCCATGGCGGATTTGTGCCCAGTTTTCAATTGCGAACTGGCCAGCCAGGGGGACTACCTAGTTCTGGAACGCTTGATCGAGGATCAATCTTTGGCGTCACCTGCGGAAACTCTTAGCGGTTCGGTGCCTATGGGCAGCTTTGGCGGTGGATATGCCGGGGGGGCGGGAGCGTTAGGATCAGGGCTTGGTGGAGGAATGGGTGCTGGAGGAGGTGCGGGCTTGGCCGGCGGTGGCTTGGGCGGCTTGGCAGGTATCGCGGTGGCCGGCGGTGTTGCTGCCGCCATCGCGTCGGACAATAACGAAACTCCCGACAGCTTCTAAACATCGCACCAAGCGTAGTTTTTCTTGGGGGAGCCCTTCTTGGCTCCCCTGTTAATTCAATTTTGCGACCCCACTCAAAGCAGTCTTACTGGTGCCCTGCGCCCCTGCTTCTTCTTGCCGTGACTGATCGGATATCTGTTAGTCACGATTTTGGGGCGCGATCGCTGACAGATGCAGTGTCCCACTTTCCGAAGTGTTTCATCTTTTGTTGGTCGTCACAACCGGATCGACCCGCAAACTACGCGCTAGGGATCTGGAAATTCGGTCGATCTGTCGGGCGATTGGAGGCCTGAGGAAGAAACGTGTCGAATGGTACAGGGAGAAATGAGTTGCGGCCGTTCCGTGGGCGATGTCGTTGGCATGGTCCGGTGAACCGGCCCGCTTCTTCCTTTCAAACAGCGACCGATTGATTTTTCCTTCGACCAGTTGGACGCGCTCGAAGGATGTACGAATGAAGCGGGGCTGGATGGATCCAGATCGCTCCACATTGCAAAGGGCGGGTTCCGATGAACAAGCGTGTCATGACATGGTTGCTGGCATTGGCCGGTGCCGCATGGTCACCTCAGACGTTCGCTCAGGAGACCGATGTCTCTGTGGCGCTACCTGGCATTTCCGCAGAATCGCTGGATGCTCAGTCCTACCTGAACGGGCTCTACCTGAAGCAGTGGATACGCACTGATGCGAGCCGATTTTCGGGTCGGATCATCGAACTGTCGCCGGTAGAAGCGGGAAGTCGAGGCGTGGCGGGTCATCGAGTTACCTTGATTCGCGAGGGCCAATTGTTTGCCGAAACGCTTAGCGACGAGCAAGGCAATTACCATTTTACCGGAGTCCCTTCTGGACTTTACACCTTGGCGGCGGTCTCCGGCAAGTCAGTCGGGGTGATCGCCCTGAATGTGCTCGAGGGGGAAGCTGGATCGCATCTTGGATCGCAGGTGGACCTGCCGGTCAGCCAGGAGGTTCCTGGATCCGCACGCCGCCTGCTCGCAGGTCAGTTCCGTCCCAACGTAGTGTCCGGGGTAACCTATGCCCCGAAAGATCCGATCGCTCCGCAGCGCGACTTCGCATCGTCCTTTTCGGTGATCCGCGATGCCGAAGGTCGAGTGGAAGGGAATGTGCGATCGGCCACGAATCCTTCCTCGCGTGACTACTCCGACACTCAGATCCTGATCACTCGAGATGGTCAGGAGGTTTTTCAGACCCGCGCGTCTGAAGCGGGCTCTTTCAGCCTAGAAGGGATGCAGCCCGGTGTGTACGGCATTGTTGCTGCTGGTTCGCATGGCATTTATTCCAGTTCGTTTTTGGTGAGCGACTATCAGCGATCCATCTCCCAAACTGTAGAGGGAGAACGGTTTGTAGCGCAGACGAACCAGGGGTGTCCGGCGCTGAACTGTGAACTGGGGTGTCATAGCGATTACACTGTGGTCGAAACAATGGTCGAGGACTGCACCTCGCTTGCCTGCCAGGATCCCTGTGGTTGCCCGATGCCCATGGGTGGCTTTGGAGGCGGTTATGCCGGTGGTGGTGGTGGTGGCGGCGGCGGCGGGGGTGGTTTCGGAGGTGGTGGCCTGGGAGCCCTTGCGATCGCCGGTGGGATCATCGCGATCATCGCAACCGATGAGACCGATCCTCCAGTGAGCCAGTGAGTCGGGATGCCGGTGTGAAGGACTTGAATTGACAGGAGCCATCGGTCGCCAAGACGGATGGCTCTTTTCGTTCCAAACGTGTTGTGCCAGCAGCCAGCAGGTTCAACTCCTCTGGCAACGCACCAATCGCTTGGCAACTCACCAGTAGCTCAAGGAGGTCCGTTTGTCGGAACGGGTGGAAGAGGCCAATACTCTCCTTGGACAGATCGTTCAGTGCCGGACCCGCGATGGTCTGAAGCTGGATGGGTTTCTGCAGCGCGTCGCGGACCAGCCCAAGAGACAGGTTGCGGGTGTTGGCAATTTCCGTGCTCCATGTGAGACGCTCTGGATTCTGGTTCATGGAGTCGCCAGCAACTTCTATGGCTCCCGATTGCTACAGGCCTGCGCGGAGCACTTCGTCGGAACGGGCTTTGACGCGGTCCGAGTCAACACACGAGGTCACGATGCGATGGCCTTTTTCAGCAACGGTCTCTCGGTCATTCAAGCAGGTGCTGCTTATGAGTCGATCGGCGACTCGGTCAAGGACCTGCATGCCTGGGTGAGGTGGGGGCTGGAGCTTGGGTATCGGAGAATCGGCATACTGGGCCACAGCCTGGGTGCGGTGAAAACCGTGTTCAGTCTGGCAAAGTCGATAGAGCTGTTCTCACAGGTTCGGCAGTTGGTGCTTCTCTCCCCTCCCCGTTTCAGCCCCGCTCTGTTTCGTGCCGACCCGAGGGGTACCCGATACGCATCGGCGATGGCTCATGCCATCGAGGCGATGAAAGGGGGGGACCCGGAGAAACTGATGCGAGTCTCCTATCCCTTTCCAATGCTCATTTCGGCGAGGGCGTACTGCGAAAAGTACGGCGAACCTGCACAGTACGATTACCTTCCGCTGGCATCCTCGATTACCATCCCCACCCTCTGGTGCTTCGGTTCCCAGGAGGTCCGAAGGGGTAAGGGATCGTTCCGCGATGCGGATCGGCATTGGCGGAATCTTGCTCTGCCACCCATCCATTCGTTGGAGGTGATCGACCGTGGGGACCACAATTACTCGAAGGTTTTGCCCGAACTTCTGCGCCGAATCGATCGTTGGCAGGCCAGTTCTGTCCGTTACGATTCCCACGCTGATTGACTTGGCAGGAAAATACTAGGGCGGAAGCAGGGCGGATGCTTCGACCGGCAGCAGTAGGTGTCAGCCTGATAACGTTGCTGGTTGGCGACTGCCTGCCTCTCGGGTATGCTCGTGCTTCTACGATCGCCCCGCCCCCATTACCTGCCCGATGATCTTTCTGAGAGGATACGATGACATCTTCGAGCGACCTGAGCGCCTCGGTAGCCCAGAGAAAAGCGGAATTGGATCAGCACACCGTGGAAATGGTGCATTGGCACTTCTCGGACGCCACCGGCAGCCCATTCTGGCTCGAGAAAAAGAGGGGCCTCAAATTCGATCCTCTCAAAGAAGTCCAAGGTTTTGACGACCTGAAGAAGTTTCCTCTTTTTGAAGATGACTGGCTGCGTGGGGGCCCGGTTAGGCGCTGGGTTCCCAAAGGACTGGAAGGGCGTCCTACCTATGTCTTTGAGACGGGGGGAACCACAGGGATTCCCAAGAGCCGTGTGGTGATCGATGACTTTCGCATCGACTACGAGAATTTTTCTGACACCCTTCCGGACCAGTATTTCCCGAAGGGCTCCAATTGGCTGATGCTTGGCCCATCGGGTCCCCGGCGTTTGCGTTTGGCGGTAGAGCATCTGTGCCAGTACCGTGGTGGTATTTGTTTTTGCATCGACCTCGACCCGCGCTGGGTGATCAAGCTGATCAAGAAGGGTTGGATGGAGCATCTGGAGGAGTACAAAAAGCATTGCATCGATCAGGCTATCACGATCCTGACTGCAGGACATGACATTCGTTGCATGTTCACCACCCCCAAGCTTCTGGAAGCTTTGGCTTATGGTTTAGCGGAGAAGGGGACCAGCATTCAGGAAGTTGGGATCACCGGTATTTTTTCTGGGGGAACGGAATTCACTCCGCAGTGGACCCGCTTTGCCGTCGAGGAACTGCTGGGCGGACCGACCGAGGAGAGCGGCGTCTACATGACCCCGACGTACGGCAATACTCTGATGGGCTTGGCCTGTTCCAAGCCGATCGGGCCACACGATGGATATAAGATTTCCTATTACGCACCCCAGCCCCGTGCGGTGGTGGAAGTGGTCGACTTCGAGGATCATCATCGGGTGGTCGACTATGGCAAGACGGGACGCGCCAAGCTCTACACCATGACCAAGGAGTTCTTCGTTCCAGGATTTCTGGAGCGGGACGAAGGGGAACGGGAACCGCCTTGCGATCTTTATCCATGGGATGCGATCAGCGGGGTTCGTCCCTACCATGTTCTCGCATCCTCGACGACCGTCGGTGTCTACTGACGAAGGCCTGGTTTCTTTGGTAGGGCCGATCCTTCGGCCCTTGATCGCCGCTCGGAACCGTTCGCTGCTTTTGAAAGGATGGAAGCCCCATGCTGACCCTGCATCCCTTGCGTTGGGGAAAGCCCTACCAGTCGCTCGAAACCCAGGAAGTGATTCACTTCGATACGGGCGAACCGATTGCGAAGATCGGTCAGGTCAATGGTGGCATGGTCCAGATGGATCTTCGCAAAGCCGATCAGGCCCGAGCGGCTCTTCGGAAGGTGCCCACCGATCAGCTTTTGAAGATGTGCTCCAAGGCGGCAGAGCTGTTCGAGCATGCGACGCTACCGATGGGGGACGGCAGCCAGTCGGTGGATGACTTCATCCTTCAGCAGTCGGCCAGTACGGGACTGCCCGAGCACATGTGCCGGTCGAACATGAAAAAGAATTCTTTCGTCCTGGCGAACATGGAGAAAATTCTTGACGCGTTGACGCGCGGGCTGCCGCTTCCGATCCTCTCCGCAGGGTATGGAGAAGAGGGGCGAGGCGTGATCGTCAGCTACCAGGCCCAGACTCCGATCCTCGGTGCTGTGCTTCCCAACAATTCCCCCGGTGTCCATACGCTTTGGTTGCCCGCCATTGCGTTGCAGGTTGGTCTGGTGCTCAAGCCAGGTTCTCAGGAACCCTGGACACCGTATCGGATGGTGGCGGCCTTCATGGAAGCCGGGGTACCGCGAGAGGCATTCTGCCTCTATCCGGGTGGGCACGATGTCGGTTCGACACTTCTGGCCAAATGTCCTAAGTCGATGATTTTTGGCAGCGCGCAAACGGTGCAACAGCATGCTGGCAACCCGCGAGTGCAGGCACACGGCCCAGGCTTCTCCAAAGTGCTTCTGGGGGACGACCTGGTCGATCGGTGGGAGGACTACCTCGATCTGATGATCGAAAGCATCGTCAGCAATTCCGGTCGCAGTTGCATCAATGCATCAGGGGTTTGGGCATCCCGTCACACCGAAAAGATTGCCGAGGCTCTGGCCGCTCGCCTAGGTCCGATCGACGTCCGCAGCCCGAAAGACGATAGTGCGCAGCTTGCGGCATTCACCAATCCGGCCATGGCAACTGGCACGTATGCGATGGTGCAGAAGGATCTGGAGGAAAGCGGTGTGACCGACTACACAACATCCTACGGGCCGAGACTCGTCGAGCAGGCTAGAAGCGCCTACCTCCGGCCGATGATCGTCCACGCCGATAGTCCGCAGCGCGGGGTAGCAAGCAAAGAGTACATGTTCCCGTTTGCATCGATCGTCAAATGCTCGCAGGCCGAGATGATCAAGTCGATTGGCCCGACTCTGGTGTGCACCGCCATCACGAACGATCCCGACTGGATCGATGCGCTGTTGTCGTCGGTGCATATCGATCGATTGAACATCGGCCCGATCCCCACCAATCGCCTGAACTGGCTTCAACCGCACGAAGGGAATCTGACGGAGTTCCTATTCCGCAATCGCGCGGTGCAGCGGGCCTAGACGTTCGCGCTATCCAGGGTTCCTATCGGTTCTTATCGAACTCAGGAAAAGTTCATGGAAGATACCTCGGGTGGCATAGTGATCCGAGGGGCGTCCGAGCATAATTTGCGGTCGGTCGACCTGACTATTCCTAAGAACCGCTGGATTTGTTTCACGGGAGTCAGCGGCAGCGGGAAGAGCTCCTTGGCGTTCGACACGATCTTTGCCGAGGGGCAGAGGCGGTACCTGGAAAGCCTCTCGTCCTTTGCCAGGCAGTTTCTGGGGCAGTTGCCCAAGCCGCAGGTGGAACGCCTGGAGGGATTGCAGCCGTCGATCGCCATCAGTCAGAAATCGACTGGGCATAACCCTCGGAGCACCGTCGGAACGATCACAGAGATTCAGGATTTTCTTCGCGTCCTCTACGCGCAAGTTGGAACGGTCTTTTGTCCCGGCTGCCAGCAACCGGTCACCAGCCAGACGCGGGACCAGATGGTAGAGCATTGCATGGCGGTCGACACCTCGGGGCTGTATGCCGTGCTGGCTCCCGTGGTCCATGCACAGAAGGGGGAGCACCTGGAGTTGCTGCAGGATTTGAGGCGGCAGGGATACCAGTACGTCGTGGTCGACGGCAAGTGGATGGCGATTGAGTCGGTGGAACCGATCGACAAAAGGCGCCGGCATACGATCGAGGTGGTGATCGACCGTCATCCATTGCCATCGATCGATCGCCTTCGCCTGGCCGAAGCGATCGACGAGGCGCTGCGAATGGGCTCGGGAGTCATGGCGATCGCACCGATCGTCGGCCAGCCATCCCCCGGCGGCGCTGCCGATTCGGTGGTGCAGATCGACAAGAGCCGCGCGACGCTATTCTCCTCCAGATTTGCCTGCACGACATGCCAACGATCCTTCGCCCCTCCCACGCCCCAACGGCTCAGCTTCAACAGCCCTCAGGGACGATGTCCGGGCTGCGATGGTCTTGGCGTCGTTTACACCTTCACTGAAGAATCGTTGATCGAAGATCCCGGCAAGTCGATCCGTCGGGGCTGCATTGGAATTCTGGGGACCTGGGGCCAAATGGTCCGCGCGCTGCGTACGAAAGTGCAGCAGGCTTGCAAAGTTTATGAGGCAGCGACGAAGCAAACACCCGGTTCGCTGCTGACCCGGACCTGGAAGAAGCTGTCGGAAGCACAGCGTCACTTCTTGCTACACGGTCGGATTCCGGAGAAGGAACTGGCTGCCTGGGATGCAGACCTGCGACGCAGCTTTCTTCGAATTGGTTTTCCGGGGATCATCGCTTCCCTGGTCCAACGCTGGCGGGAATCGAACAATCCGATGTTTCGTCGGCAGTATGAAAAACAGATGACGACTTTACGGTGCGAGAGTTGCCGGGGACAGAGACTGCACGAGGAAGCGCGAGGGATTCGCCTTGGAGCCTTAGATGGGGGACGCAAAGGGTCCAAAACTTGGCTTTCTCTGCCACAGCTTGGCGAATTGCCGATCGACCGATGCCAGCAGTTTCTGGAACAACTGGTGCTGACCGAGACGCAGAAGAAAATCACCCACGAACTGCTCAAAGAGGTCCGCACGCGACTTGGCTTCCTCACAGAGGTCGGGCTCTCCTACCTTTCGCTCAACCGCACCGCCCCGACGCTTTCGGGTGGCGAATCCCAGAGAATTCGATTAGCAGGGCAGATCGGATCGGGACTCAGCGGCGTCACCTACGTGCTCGATGAACCTTCGATCGGGCTTCATGCCCGAGACAATCACCGTCTGCTCAGTTCCCTCCGTCGCCTTCAGGATCGCGGCAACACGCTGATTGTGGTCGAGCACGACGAGGATACGATGCGTGCGGCAGACCATCTGGTCGACTTCGGGCCGGGACCAGGAGTGCTGGGTGGCAACGTGGTGGCTCAGGGATCCGTCGACGATTTGATCGAATCCCAGGAGAGCCTGACGGGGGCGTACTTGAGCGGCAGATCGAGCATTGCAGGGCCTTCGGTGAGGCGAGAGGGAAACGGGAAGGCACTGATCATCCGAGGGGCACGCCACAACAACCTGAAGGAGATCGACGTTCCCATTCCGTTAGGCACCTTCACCTGCGTCACCGGTGTCAGCGGCAGCGGCAAAAGCTCACTGATCACCGATATCCTCTGCCCGGCCCTTCACCGAGACCTCCATCAGTCACAAGTCCAACCCGGCCTACATGATACGATCGAAGGGGTAGAACACCTCGACAAAATCATCGATATCGATCAGAGCCCGATCGGAAGAACCCCTCGCAGCAATCCTGCCACCTACGTCAAAGTCTTCGATGAGATCCGCGATCTGTTCGCTCAACTTCCAGAAGCCAAACGCCGTGGTTTTCTGCCAGGTCGCTTCAGCTTCAACACCGATCCCGGGCGTTGCGTCGCGTGTGAAGGCAATGGGCAGCGGAAGATCGAGATGGAGATGCTGGCCGATGTCTGGGTCACCTGCGAAGTCTGCAACGGCATGCGATTCGACAGCGAGACGCTGGCGGTGGAGTTTCAAGGAAAGAATATCGCGCAGATTCTGCAGATGGATGTCCGAAACGCGCTGGAACTGTTTTGCGACATCCCTTCGATTGCTCCCAAACTTCAGACTCTCTCCGATGTGGGACTCGACTATCTGCAACTGGGGCAACCTTCCCCTACGCTTTCCGGAGGCGAAGCCCAGCGAATCAAACTCGCTAAGGAACTGAGTCGAAAGCAGACGGGCAAAACGATCTATGTCCTCGACGAACCAACCACCGGACTGCATTTTGCGGATGTCCATCTGCTACTGAGCGTTCTCCATCGCCTGGTCGATTCGGGCAATACGGTGGTGGTCATCGAGCATCACCTGGATGTGATTGCGGCAGCCGATCATCTGATCGATCTCGGGCCTGAGGGGGGCTCCGAGGGAGGTCGCGTGGTGGCCTGGGGTAAGCCCGAGCAGGTGGCCAGGACGAAAGGGCCTACGGGGGTCGCGCTGGCCGGCTTCTTCGAGTCGAGGCAACCCAAGCCACGCAAGGGTCGAAAAAAGCCTTCGGCCGATTCCTCGAAACCTTCGTCCCCGAAGTCTGCTCCCACGCGGAAGTCCCTGGTGGTCCAGGGAGCATCGCTCCACCATCTCCAGCTTGTCGATGTCGAGATCCCCAAACCGTCTCTGACCGTTCTGAGCGGTCCCAGCGGAAGTGGAAAGACGTCGCTGGCATTCGACACGATCTACGCGGAAGGGCAGAGACGTTTCGTCGAAAGTTTGAGTGCTTATTCGCGGCAGTTTGTCGGCCAGATGCCCAAGCCGCCTTTTGTGCGCATGGAGGGATTGGCGCCGGCAGTGGCGTTGGAGCAGCGCAATGATGGACATTCCCCGAGGTCGACCGTCGGCACCGTCACCGAAATCTACGACTACCTTCGGGTCTGGATGGCAAAGCTTGGCACGATGCACTGCCCAAGGTGTCGGACCGCGCTTCAACGCATGGGCAGCGACCAGGTAGCCCATTGGCTCTCCAATCTCCCGACCACCCAGGAATTTCTGATCGCGGCTCCCAGAAGTCCTTACAGTTGCAGCTCCCCGGACTGGGCGGAAACCTTAAGGCAGCATCGGTTCATCCGGGTGCAGATCGACCACAAGACCTACCGACTGGATGCCCTCAAGGAGGAGAAAATACGGCATCCGATAGAGTCCCTTGTGATTCTGGTCGACCGTTTGAGTCCCCGCAGTTCACGCACTCGGGTGCTGGAGAGTCTGGAAACCGCCTTCCGAGAAGGAGATGGAGATCTGGAAATCGTTCTGGTCGATCCGGACCAGCCTGAGACCCGATGGGAGCGAAAGTTCTTCAGTCGCCATCGTTCGTGCCCGTCCTGCCGCACTCGTTACCCCGATCTGATCCCGCAGAACTTTTCGTTCAACACACCCTCTGGCTGGTGCCGGCAGTGCGAGGGTCTGGGGATGCAGCGAGGCATCGATCCATCGCTGCTCCTGGATCCCTCGAAAACTCTCCTGGAGGGAGCAATTGTCGCCTGGGGAGCGGTACCCAAACCACCCCATCCGATGCGATCGATGCTGGAGGCTCTAATCGAAGCGGGGGATCTTCCCAGCGATCTGCCGATTGAGCGGTGGTCGCAGAGCAAACGGCACTGGCTGCTCCATGGGGACTCCCAGAGGTGGATTGAGCTGCGGTGGCCTGCTGGTCTTTCTTCCTACTCGGGAATCGTCAAGTTCCAGCACCTGGGACTCTATCAGGCACTGGACCGCTGCCAGGCAGCTGTGCCTGGTGCGCGGTCTGCTTTGCAGGGTGCAGTCACGCGCATTGCCTGCACCGCCTGTTTGGGATCGCGTCTGGAACCTTTGGCGACGGCTGTCAGTTACGCCGGGATGACGATGGCTGACTGGAATCAGATGCCGCTTGCCCAGATGCATCAGCACTGGCTGAGCTTCCAGCAGGATACTCTGGAAGGAAGGGCGATACAGGAACTGCACGGTGAATTGACACGACGGCTCGGTTTCCTGGTCGATATCGGCCTGGGTTATCTTTCGCTCGGCCGCGAAGCCCATAGCCTCTCCGGTGGAGAAGCCCAGCGCATCCGACTGGCATCGCAACTGGGAAGCGGCCTGACGGGCGTCCTTTACGTACTCGACGAACCAACCGTCGGGCTCCACCCCCAGGATACGCATATGCTGCTGGATGCGCTGAAGCGACTGCGCGATCTGGGGAACACCCTGGTGGTGGTCGAGCATGACCGGGATATCATACAGGCCGCTGATCACCTGATCGACTTCGGTCCGGGAGCCGGGCGACGTGGCGGGCGCATCGTCGCTTCCGGGACGCCAGCTCAGGTTTGCAACGCAGGAGAGGGGCTGACGGCAACCTATCTTCGCGCTGGTTCTGAGGCGATCCCTACTCCTCCTTCCCGAAGACCGCTCCCAGATCGCCACGATCCCAATGCCTGGATTGGTGTCCGAGGTGCGAAGCACAACACGCTTCGGAGCATCGATGTCGATTTTCCTGTGGGCCGAATGACCGTAGTCACAGGACCAAGTGGCAGCGGTAAAAGCAGCCTGGTGCTGGATGTACTTCACCCGGCTGTCCTGCAAAAGCTGAATTTCCACAGCGAATCGGTCGGCATCCACTCGGAGTACCGGCATTCCAATCGGATCCGCAAAGTCGCGTTCGTCGATCAGTCCCCCCTGGGTAACTCCCCTTCCTCCAATGCAGCGACCTATCTGGGGATTTTTGATGAGGTCCGAAAGCTCTTCGCCAAGCTTCCGGAAGCCAAGGCACGCGGCATGGACCCGGGATGGTTCAGCTTCAATGTCGGTGAGGGGCGGTGCCTGCAGTGCCAGGGGGACGGGAAACTGAGGATCGTCATGCACTTCCTTCCCGATGTCTGGATCGAATGCGAGGCATGCCAGGGGAGACGCTATCGGGATGAGGTTCTGGAACTGCGTTATCGCGGCCGATCGATCCACGATGTCCTGGAGATGTCTGCAGCCGAAGCGATCCCACTCTTTGAAGATTCCCCGAAAATCATCAAGTCGCTGCAGATCCTGTGTGATGTCGGATTGGAATACCTGCCTCTGGGACAGCCCGCCCCGACGCTCAGCGGGGGCGAGGCCCAGCGAGTCAAACTGGCGTCAGAACTTTCGCTGACATCCCAGGGCCAGACCCTGTATCTGCTCGACGAACCAACCACCGGACTCCACCTGGATGACATTGCCAAGTTGCTGCTGGTGCTCCATCGCCTGGTCGACCAGGGAAATACGATGATTCTGATCGAGCACCATCTGGATCTGATCAAGCATGCCGACTGGGTGGTCGATCTGGGACCAGGTGCAGGACGCGAAGGGGGCCGACTGATGGCATGCGGAACCCCGGAGCAACTGATGGCGCTCCCGGAGTCGCAGCAGACGGCAACCAGTCGCGAGTTGATCCGACATGCCAGCCTGAGTCCTGCGTCCTCCGGCACAAAACGCAATCAAGGAACCAGAAGAAAAAGCAAGGGGGACACTCCTCCCGTACCGATCCAGAAGCTTCCAGCAGCACTCTCGGTTGCCCAGCGAAAGTCGATGGCGCCACCTCCAGGCGATCCTCCGCGGAAAGACGATCCGCCATCGGAACTCCACCAGCAGATTCGAGCTTCGCTGCCTGTCAGCACGGCCGCAATGCAAACGGATGGGTACGACGCCCAGATTCAGGTGACCGTTGAGCCCTCTACCGAGGGTGGGTACCTGCTGCATATCACCGGCCTGGGGCTATGGATCCCGATCTCTGACCGCAAGAAAATCGCGCCCCTCTCAGAGTGGACATTCACGAAGACTGGCCGCAACGGAATCCAGTTCCGAATCAAATGCACCGAAGATCTTTCGTCAAAGTCATTCACCACGCTAGCCGAATGGCTCTCAACACGTCAGTGGGAGTGGGTAGATGGGTAGCTCTGAAAAGCATTGGATCGAACCATTGATGATGTTCGATTTCCAGCTGGCCGTTTACCGTCATCCATGGACCGGTGTCTGCAGCCCGCTGTCGTCGGAGTATGCGATCCCGCCGATTCGCTGCCTCCGCGGTGCTCAGCCCATGCTGGAATGTCGTTTGGCTTGGGCACCGGAAGGGATTCAAGCTGTCTGGCGAAGCCCTCCCCGGTCGGCGACAAGTCGTGGTGGGCTGATTTCCGAAGGGTCGGTGGCTGTGGGGATCGATACGCGTGGGGCGGCGCGTCAACGTCGCTGGGGGGAGACGCATCATCTGTTCCAAGCAACCTGGTCGATCGAAGAGCATGGTAAAGTTCGAAAGAAGGTCGAACGGAGTCGCGATCCTGTCGTCCACTGGATGGACCGAAATCGGAGCCCCAGTCCCCAGGCTGGCAAGGAACATGCCGATGTGCCGCAAATGGAAGTGGTATCGGACGCGACGGCCGAAGAGGTCCGGCTGTGGATACCGTCCGAGTCGCTCAGCGGATATCAGCCACAGCGGTTTCCAGAGATTCGCCTTGGGTATCTTTGGAGCCGTGCTGGGATGCCTCCAGAGGGATCGCTTCTTGATGATTCACATGGGCTGGAGAACGACCCGCGAGGTTGGATCCTTTTGGCCCTTCAGGATCAAATACCTCCCGACGAAGGCAGTGCCACCGTTGCCTCGCTCGGTGAGCCTCAAACGCGGCGCCGCAAGCGGTCCTCCTAATTGATCTCTGCGATCGCATCGCCAGATCGAGTGGGTGCGTCCGATCAGGGTGCCGCCTTGGACTGCGCGGCTCGCTTGCCCTCGACAAATCGATTCCACTGGCGCTTCGCATGCGGATCTTTGTGCTCCAGCTTCAGGCACTGCTCTGCTGTTGCAATTGCAGCATCAAAATCTTTCAGACGAAACTGGACTTCTGCCAGGGTATCGAGGTAGGTCGGTTCGTCGGGACGCAACTGGCATGCCTTCGTCGCATGTTCCAGCGCCTCTTGCAGTTGGCGGTCGGTACGTGCCAGAAGCCACGCGAGGTTATTGTGAAACATCGCATCCTTGGGCCACTTGGCCAGATGCTCGCGATGGAAATCGGCATAGCGAGCCAGCCAACGATCGGCCACAGGTTTCCCGAAGACCGCCTCTGCCCTGGCAGTTGCAGCGATCGGCTGATCGATATCCTCGGGGCGCATGCGGAAAGCGTCCGTGATCGCCTGCTCTGCCTCGGCGAGATTACCCGCTTCGATCGCCGCGCGCCACCGATAGCCTGCCTCCTGGCTGTGATAGTAGAGGATGGCAGAAGGGAGCACCCGAACCTGTGTGCCATCTCGCAGCAGTTCCTGGATCGCCGCTCGCACCAGATCTCTGGCTCGCGTCGGATCCCGTTCCTTATAACTATCGGCCAATGCCAGAGTGTAGGAAGAGGAGGCGGCTTCTGGCGTTGCAATCTGTAGTTGCCAGAGGTTCCATGCCAGCTGGCGGATCGGATCGGCCATCCCCTTGTTCTCGAGATCTCGAAGTTCGGCCTGCACCATCGATGGCTCGGGCATGATCGCCAGGACGCGATGCTGCACGTCTTCGGCGGCCTGGGTCTGTCCACTGCGCTGCAGCAGATCGATCCATTGGAAACGATGTTCCAGTGGAATCCCGCCCGACTTCGACTCTGCCTCCAGACGCCGCAGCGCGAACTGACTGTCCCCCATTCGGAGCGCCGCTTGACTCATCAATTCGGTGACATCAGGCAACTGAGGAGCGACCGAAAGAATCTGCAGGGCAAGTCCCGGGTGCCCGGCATCGAGCGCTAGCTTCCCCAGAATTTTTTCGGTTTCAGGGAGGGAACTGGCAGCGGGGAGCTGCTGCATCTGCCAGCAGAATTCCTCCAGATTCGACATTTTCCAACCCTCGGGAAGCGACCCATGATATAGGCGTTCCAATCGTACGAGAGCACTTTTCCAGGAGCTGTTGGGGCGAGCGTCTCGGATCTGCTGAAGCATCATGGGCCCCAGCTCCAGCCAATCCGGGTAAGCCAGCGATATCAGCTCCGATACAGACTCGGTCAAGCTCGTGCGGCCATCGAGTTTCTCAAGTTGCAACAATACCTGCTCCATAGCCCGATCGCGCCGGGAACCACTCGACCATTGCCGCATCAGCTCCGCCATCAGCTGCGATTCCCGTGAATCGCTCCCCGCAACGCCTACCAGCAGGCGATCGAGCCGACGGGCATATTCGGTGTATCCGAGTCTGGCCAGGGTGTTGCTGACATCGATCAGTGCCAGGAACCTGCCAATTCCTGCCTGGCTGAGTTCCTGAGAAGCGAGCAATTTGGACTGCTTCATAAACCAGGTTTCGAAATCGAAGGCGGTCATCGAGGCATCGTCGACGACACCCTCCATCTCCACGAGGTCCAGCATCTTTTCCGTGCGTCCCATCAGCGACCAGCATGCCGCTGCCAAACTGGGGTAATCCCGCTGCAGTCCCTCGACGCCCCGCTCCGCCTCGCCCAACGCCACCTGTTGGTTGGCCCAGGCCACTGGATCGAAAGCACCTGCTGGCACCATCTGCAGCGACTCCTGCCACTTGGCCGCTTGCTCGCTGCGGCCGCACCATCGCAGCGCCAGCCACTTTCGGATCTCGTTGGAAAATGTCTCCGAGTCGGCGATGCGAGTGCCGTCAGGTGGGTTGACCTGCAGCTCGGGCGTCAAAAGCTCCCAGCGAAACGACCGAATCGCAATCGACTCGGCAAGCGGTTTCTGCCCCGATTCGACGGCCGACTGGAATGCTTGGTCGGGATCGCCCTCCCAGAATCGACGCACCGATTGGATCTCAGACGACTGCACCTGCGACTCCATCGATGGCTCGGAACCCTCCTCCCCATCGGCCCTTCTTTGCCCCTGGTAGTCCAGCACCCCCTGCGACTTCCAGTAAACGCGGTAAGCCTCTGCCTCAAGGGGAGGCAACAGGCGATCGGCCAGAAGCGGAAGCATCGCTTCCTGGTGCTGATCCAACGCGGTCTCCAGCAGGCGATTGAAGTCGTCTCGATCCTCGATCAGCGCTGCGCGCTGGGCCGGGGTCAGCAGTTCGAGTAGGCCGAGTAACTGAGGCCACTTGCGATCGCTGGCAAGTTGCAGGACAGTGTAGAAATCGCCTGCCTTGACGAGCGTCAATTGGCTGAACGCTTCACTTGGCTGAGTGGTGCCGCCTTGAAGTCGCCCCAGCAACACCAGCCATTTGGCGGAATCACGGATCTCGGGATCTTCCGACCGAGTCGCCTTAACGATCGCATCGGTCGCTTCGGTCCCCGCCGCCAGCAGCGACAGGAATGCAGATTGTCGCGTTTTATACTGCGAGGAACCTAGTTGCTCGATCCATTGTTCCAACTCCCTCTGGCCGATCTGGGGAGCCGAGGTTGAAGGCTCTGCGAGCAACGGGGCGCCCGAAGTCTGCCCCCAGAGGGGGCTAGCAAAGCCGCTGAAGCCCCAGAAAGCAAGGCTGGCTGACCCCAGCGGCACGACCAAAGTCCAAAGGGAAATCAATCGAGGAACGGCGTGGACCGGCCCGAGCCACGACTTCCTCCGATGCCTCATCGCTGCCATGAACGCTCTCCCATTGCACTCAACCCAGCTTGTCCAGTTCAGGCACAACTGCACCCCTTGATCATACCAGCCAGTTTCGGACCCTGCGTGCGGAAAGCGAGACCAATCGATAGGATAGAACGACTGGAAGGGAAGCGGTTTCGTATGGCCCGAAGCGAACGGGAGATGGAGTGCAAGTGATGCGAGTTGGTGATTTCTTCGTTCGGGTGATGGTGATCGCTTCGATCTGCGTGCTCCAGGAGATCGGATCGCTGCCGGCAGAGCAGCCGTGGCCGAATTGGCGAGGCCCATTCGGGGACGGGCGAGCGCTCGATGGTCGCTATCCGATCCGATGGACCGATTCCGACAAGATCGCTTGGCGCTTGGAACTTCCTGATCGTGGTGCTTCCACCCCGGTCGTGGCAAGCGATCGGATCCTGACGACCGCCGGACGCGACGGAAAGAATGTCCTCCAATCGGTCTCCCTGGAAGGCAAGATCGTCTGGACGGTGGAACTGGGGGAGGAGGCAGCAGGCAAGCACGCCAAAGCCAGTGGGGCCAACTCATCCCCTGTGACCGACGGGGAGCGGGTTGTCGCCTATTTCAAGAGCGGCGATCTGGCCTGCTGCGATCTTCAGGGAAAGATTCTCTGGCAGGACAATCTGCAGAAACGATTTGGAAAGGATTCACTCTGGTGGGACCTGGGAACCTCGCCGATCCTCGTCGACGGCCTGGTGGTGGTGGCGGTGATGCAGACAGGACCAAGCTATCTGGTGGCCTACGATCTTGAGACAGGCCTGGTGCGATGGAAGACCGATCGGATGATGGACTCGATCGAAGAAAGCCATCAGGCCTACACGACCCCAGTGGTTGCGATGATCGACGGAAAGACAGCGATCATCACGCTGGGAGCCGACCATGCGACGGCACATCGCGCGGCCGATGGGAAACTGCTGTGGTCCCATGGGGGGTTCAATCCCGGGAAGGAACAGTATTTCCGAACGATTGCATCTCCAGTGCTGGCTGGCGATCTGGTGCTTTGTCCGTATGCGCGCGGAGCGACAATGACGGCGCTTCGAACAGGTGGCGAGGATGGAGGGCGGCAGGCATGGCGACTGGAACTGGGGGCCGACGTGCCAACCCCTGCCGTTACCGGAGACCGGGTCTACTTGTGCGGCGATAAGGGACTGGTCTCCTGCCTGGAAGCATCGACCGGAAAAATCGTCTGGCAGGAGGCACTCCCCAAGAGCCGCCACGATTTCAGTAGCTCTCCGGTGATCGCCGGCGATCATGTCTATCTGACTCGCGAAGATGGTACAACCTTTGTCATCCGCCATGCCGACTCATTTGATCTAGTGGCGACCAATTCAGTCGCCAGCGCCACGGTGGCAACTCCCGTCTTCGCTCATGGCAGGATCTTCCTTCGAACCTACGATGCGATCCTTTGCATCTCGCCTTGATCTGTTTTTGCAAGCACCCATCATGCGTGTCGCCGACTGGGTGCAGATCTCTCTCCTCTCCAATGACTCAGGTGGATGATGCAAGCGATCCTAGCGCTCGACCAAGGTACCACCAGTTCCCGAGCTCTGCTTTTCGATCGGCAGGGCAAGATGCTCCAGGTGGCTCAAAAGGAATTCCGTCAGCACTATCCCAAACCGGGGTGGGTCGAGCACGACGCGATGGAGATCTGGCAGTCGCAAATCGAGGTGGCTCAGGAAGTTCTTCGCAAAGCAGGTTTGGAACCTGGCGACATCGCATCGATCGGTATCACCAACCAGCGTGAGACAACGATCCTCTGGGACCGAAAGACCGGTCAGCCGTTGGGACCTGCGATCGTATGGCAGGATCGCCGCACGGCGCCACTGTGCCGGCAAATGATCGGCGACGGACGCGGCCCGATGATTCAGCAGCGCACCGGCCTGGTGCTGGATTCCTATTTCTCGGCCACTAAACTTCGGTGGATGCTCGACCATTTCCCCGACGCGCGACGCCGCGCCCATGCGGGCGACTTGGCGTTTGGTACGGTCGACTCCTGGTTGCTTTGGAAGTTGACGGGGGGCAGGGTCCATGCCACCGACGTCAGCAATGCATCGCGGACTTTGCTGGTCGACCTGAGAACAGGCCAGTGGGATGACAGCCTGCTGGATCTGTTCCAGGTCCCCCGTACCGTTCTGCCGGAAATCCTTCCCTCCAGCCATCTTTTCGGGACCACGGACGCCGAGTGGTTCGGTCGTCCGATCGCCATCGGTGGTATGGCAGGGGACCAGCAGGCGGCTCTGTTCGGCCAGATCTGCCATCACGATGGGATGGCAAAGAATACCTACGGTACTGGTTGCTTCATGCTGATGCACACGGGAGACCAGCCTCGCGCCAGCCAGCGTCAATTGCTGACGACCATCGCTTGGAAGACCGACGGCAAACTGGAGTACGCGCTGGAAGGCAGCGTCTTCATCGCGGGGGCAATCGTGCAGTGGCTGAGAGACGGGCTGGGCGTGATCCAACATGCGAGGGAGGTCGAACAATTGGCCAGGGAGGTACCCGACAGCGGAGGCGTGTACGTCGTCCCGGCACTGACCGGTCTAGGCGCTCCCCACTGGGATCCCGACGCGCGAGGAACGATCCTGGGAATCACCCGAGGCACGACCAAGGCGCACCTAGCACGAGCCTGCCTGGATGGCATCGCCTACCAGGTCGCCGATGTGCTGGGTGCCATGGAAGCCGACTCGGGGATCCGTGTGGAGCAACTGCGAGTCGATGGCGGAGCAGCGGCCAACGACCTGCTGATGCAGTTCCAGGCCGATCTGCTGCAGGCACCCGTCGTGCGACCCCGCATCCTGGAGACCACAGCTTTGGGAGCCGCCTATCTGGCCGGGTTGCAGGCCGGCGTCTGGAAGGACAGACAGGAACTCGCCAAGTGCTGGGAAGCGGAACGGGTGTTCGAACCGCTGCTCTCCGCCGATCGGGCATCGGAACTTCGCGCGCAGTGGAATCGCGCGGTGGAGCGATCGAGCGGCTGGTCGCTTTCGGACGCGTGAAACATCAGCCAATCGGCAACCGCCACATCCCAACACATTCATGGAGTCCTGCGGGATGGATCGAAAAGCGAATCTCGATCGACTTTTGGCTCGGCGCGAGCCTTGGGACTTGGTGGTGATCGGAGGCGGTGCCACCGGGGTTGGTATCGCTCTGGATGCCAGGTTACGAGGCATGGACGTGGCACTGATCGAACGATTCGATTTCGGAAAGGGCACCAGTAGCCGGTCGACGAAACTGGTCCACGGAGGAGTCCGTTACCTGCAGCAGGCGCAGATCGGACTGGTTCGGGACGCCTTGCGGGAAAGGACTCTGCTGCGCCAAAACGCGCCTCATGTAGTCCACGCCCGCACCTTCGCAATTCCCTGTCGATCGCGATGGCAGCAGTGGTTCTATGGGCTGGGGATGAAGGTTTACGACATGCTGGCGGGCAGACACGGCTGGGAAAAATCCCGCATGGTCTCCGGCAAGGCGATGCAAAGCCTGCTCCCGACACTGGACCACAAAACCATCCGCTACGGCGTCCTCTACTCGGATGGCCAGTTCGATGACAGCCGCCTGCTGATCGACATGGCATGTGAAGCCGACCGGCTGGGAGCCTGTCTAGTCAACTACGTCGCTGCGACAGGACTGATCCGATCCAATCAGAAAATTCAGGGAGTGCAAGCGCGGGACAGCGAGAACGGGCAGGCATTGTCGATCGCTGCTCGAGCCGTGGTCAATGCAGCTGGGCCTTTCTGCGACGAAGTCCGGCGCATGGCGTCCGCCGATATAACTCCCATCGTCGCCGCCAGCCAGGGTGTTCACCTGGTGCTGGACCGCAGCTTCCTCCCAGGCGATACCGCAGTCATCGTCCCAAAGACTTCCGATGGCCGCGTCATCTTCATGATCCCATGGCTCGATACCACCCTTATCGGCACCACCGACACACCTTTACCCAAAGCCGAAGTCGAACCTCAGGCGCAGGAACAGGAGATTGAATTTCTACTGAAAACCGCGGGTGATTATCTGTCGCGAAGACCTCGGCGAGAGGATGTGCGGAGTCTCTTTACCGGCATCCGGCCGCTTGTCCAATCGGTCGGTACCGCCCGCACCGCCTCGCTTTCCCGGGACCACCTGGTGAAACGTGAATCCGACGGATTCTGGACCGTCACTGGGGGCAAGTGGACCACGGTGCGCAAGATGGCCGATGATGCGGTCCAACAGATCCAAAGGGAATGGTCTCCAGCAGGCTCTGCCTCCCAGACCAAGAACCATCCTATTCCCGATTCCTCGTCCCAAGCCGACTCCCTGCTGCGGGAACACCCCGAGTGGGCCAGACGCATCGCCCCGGATATCGCTCTTCGCATCTGCGATATCCGGTGGGCCGTCAGCCACCAGATGGCAAGGCAGGTAGAGGATGTTCTGGCCAGAAGATCTCGATTGCTGCTGCAGGACGCTCGAATTGCCGATCGCATCGCCCGGGAGGTTGCTAGAGAAATGGCAGACGCTTTGGGCCACGATGCTTCCTGGATCGACCAGCAGATGGTGAGTTGGCGGAAGATTGTCGATGTCCACCAGATCACCTGACCCCCTTTCATTGCAGGCGCTTCATCCCATCAACAAAATCTCTACCAAAGGAGAAGACGATGTCACCCTGGATGTCTGAGTTCTTAGGCACGATGATTCTGATCCTCCTTGGCAACGGTGTGGTGGCAAACGTGGTTCTGAAGGGGACCAAGGGGAACAATGCCGGCTGGATTGTGATCACTGCGGGCTGGGCCATGGCGGTTTACATCGGTGCGATGTGTTCCGAACCGGTCAGCGGCGCGCATCTGAACCCTGCACTGACGCTGGCGATCACGGCTTCTGGCAAACTCGCCTGGTCGGACTGCATCACCTACATCATCGCTCAATGTGCGGGAGCTTGGTTGGGTTCTGTACTTGTCTACCTTTTTTATCGCCCCCATTTCGAGGCGACCGAGGATCCTGGTGCCAAGCTGGCATGCTTTTCCACCAGCGCGAACCTTCCAGGCAACGTTCAGGCTTTTTTCTGTGAAGCGGTCGGCACCTTCGTGCTGGTGTTGGCCATCTTCCTGAGCGCCAAGGCAACCCACAGCGAAGGGACGCTGGGGATGGGGGCTCTGGGACTGATTCCCGTCGCACTGCTGGTCTTTGCGATTGGCCTGTCGCTGGGTGGCACGACGGGCTATGCCATCAACCCGGCGCGGGATCTCATGCCCCGACTGGCTCATCACCTTCTTCCGATTCCAGGAAAGGGATCAAGCGACTGGTCGTATGCTTGGGTTCCTGTCGCCGGCCCGATCGTAGGCGGCCTGTTGGCCAGCCTGGTCCATCAGATGATCGGCAATTAAGGGGGCTTCCCCTTCAGACAAGCTGTCGCAGGAGGGTACGGTTGCTAGGGAAGACTCCACCGCATGCGCAGCCACCACTGGATCAGCCAAAGGGTGACGATCGCCAGAAACAACAACCAGCTATCGGCCAGGCCATCTCCCAGGCGATGGTTATCCGACCAGGGAACAGCCGACGCCTTGCGATGTTTGGCCAGCCAGTCGAGTGCATCGGGGACCTGTTCGGGCGCGTAGATCGCCCCTCCCGCCGGCTCATTCAATTTGGCCATCTGTTCCATCAATCCCCAGTCGGGATTCGACTCCATGGTTTCCGCCGAGCTGGAGAGAATGGAAAATGGAAGGTTTGCTTCCAACGGCTTTCCTTGACTGTTGGTGGTGGTGGCTTTCAGCTGATAGCGACCGGGGGGAAGTCCCGACTGCAACTTGCCGCTCATCCGATTGGCATCGCTGCGATTGAGGATGATGCCCCCCTGGTCTGTCCCATCGCGAAAAAGCCGCATGCGGGTTCCATCGGGAATCGGCTGATCGGATTCTCCTGGATTCCAGATCACCTCCAGGTTGGTCGATTCGTCTCGAAAAAGACGTCGCTTGTCCATCGCGATAGAGAGTCCCTCTTCCGCGGATTCACGGCGCATGCACCACAGCAGGGATTGGCGCCAGAATCGCTTGTGCTGTTCCTCTTTGCCGGCCAGCCACCACTGATATGAACCATCGAAGGCCAGCGACAGCACGCGTCCTTTCTCCGCCTCCCCCACCACCACAAGTGGCTGTTCCTTGGGCCCGGCTACCAGCACCTGAACTCCAGGAGCGTTGCGAATTCGACGCCAGCGATTTGCACCCTGGAGAGGCGGCAACGACTTCCAGAGTTCGGCGCTGTCGACCTGGTCGCCCAGGGTGACGATTGGGTGATTGGAGACCATCTTCATCGGGAGTGGGCCCGCGTGGTGCAGCGCCTCGATGATCGGGCTTCCGAAGGCCTGACGGACGCGCGAATCGAATTCGACGGGAAGCAACGCAGCGATCGGCGTGTTGCCATAGCCTCCCGGACCGTAGGCATGATAACCGCCCAGGGTGATCAGCCCGGCGCCTTCCCGCACCCGCTGTTCCAGCAATTTCATCGATGCGTCCGAGATGGCGGATGCATCGAGGTCGCCAAGAATGTAAGCGTCATAGACTCCAGAGGAAAGCTGGTTGGCGAAATCGAGAGGCCAGTTGGGGGCGGTGTAGCGTAGGACGGGGAGAAAATCGATCTGCAGTTCCGCGCTGTCGGCCAGCGCTCGACGCAGAAATTTCTGTTCGGCCCGCGGTTCTCCTTCCAGATACAGCACGCGTGCTCCGCCGTCACGCACGTTGAGGTAGCAGGTCACGGCGTTGTTCTCCACCACCGGCTCATTCGCCTCGGGAGCCACCGCAACCTCCAGTTCATAGCTTCCCTGCGCCGGTGCGATCAACGGCAACTGGAAAGCGATGCGCTGGTCGGTCGAAGTGCTGGAGACAACCTGTTGAGTGATCGTCTGGTAGGCTCCATCTGGAGTTCTTGCGCGAAGCAACACAGTGAACTCTCGATTGGCGAAACCTCGCGCATGAAGCACCCCTCGAACAGAACTCTGATTGCTGGTAAACACATCCAACTGCTCGGGGACCGAGTCGATCGCCAGATCTCGAGTTTCCGTCGACGCATCGCGTGGCCCGATGCCAAACAGCAGCATCGGGATACTCAGCTGGGTCAGTTGCCTTGCGACCCTCTGAGGATCATCCTGCGAGCCGGACGCGGTCTGAGCGCCATCGCCCATCCAGACGACAGCCACCAAAGGTGGATCGGTCTGCTGCTGAATGACTTTCGCTAGCGCGCCCCCGACATCGGTCGCTTCCCCCGCCGGGGTATTGGGCAGGGAGGATGGCCCCGATTCCTTCGGGACAGCTCGTAGCGATTGATCGTAGAGGTAGGGAACCAGTTGCGTGTCCTTCCCCAGCAAGCTTTCACCCTCCTGCAGGCTTTCCCATATCTTTCGCTCAACCTCCCAGCGACTCTGACTGGCCTGCCCGGCGGGCAGTTCCATGCTGCGGGAGCTGTCGATCAGAACGGCGACCGCTCCCTTGGGAAGGCCCTCGCGAGTCCAGGAGATGCCGGGCCGCAAGGTGGCCAAAAGCAGCATCAGAGCCACCAGGGCGCGGAGCAGTCGCAGCACCCAGAGCCTGCGTGGGGTCACTGTCGCCGATTCCCCCATCCACCACGGCAACGCCAGCAGCAGAAACGCCAAGCCGAGGGCCAGCCAAGGAGAACCGAATATGGGATCGATCGTCCAGTGGATCATGCCTGCTTGCTGCTCCGTGAGTTGCCAAGCTGGTAGAAGCGACTGGCGATCGCCTGTTCGGCGATCAGAAACGCGGCCAGGATCAACATCAGGTAGGGATACAATTCCCGGCCAAAACGGCCGGCACCGATACTGTGAGTGAGCGCATCGCGATCCTTCGCCAGCAGATAGGTTTCTTTCCCGAGGATCTCATCCAGCTGTTCGGTTGTAGTTCGCTGTAGATTGAGTGATTCATCGGCGATGTAGGCAGAGAATCCGCGTAGCATCGTCTTCCCATCCTTGATGCCGCGCAGCCGATAGTGTCCAGGTCTTCGGGTAGAGGGGACCGGCAGATTCCCGTCCTGGCTCTCGGCGCGGATCAATTCCGCCTGCGGAGTGAAAAGATCGTAGCGCTGCGGCATCGTTGCGGGATCGTTGGCCAGAACCATCGGTGCACCTGCTTGGACGTTGAAGCGTTCCCTGCCTTGTCCCGAGAGGTACTGTACGGTTCCCAGCAGAAGCGCGTAGGCGGGCCATGCATCCGGACCGCTCCAAAGCTGGTTCCAGGGACTTCGGCCTTCCGGATATGCCTCTTCCGGAAGAGGCGTGGTGATGGTGATGATGCGGCCAGATCCCTTGGGCTTTTCAATCAGAGCAGCCTGTCCCGTTGGAGAGAACTGCACCAGAACCGCCGCCCCCGGATCGAGTCGATCGAATTCCCAGAATCGATAGGTGTCAAATAGATTCCATGGGGTCTGATCCAGCATGGAATCGAAAGGGAAAAAGATGGGATGGGAAGGCATCGCCGGCTGCAGGAATGCAGGGGCGTCATCGGGACGCCGCACGATCCGCGCTGGAACCCCGGGGAGCAGTTTGGCTAGGGGCGATTGAGCCAGAATCTCGGCATTGCCTGCTGCCGGTCCCAGACCAATAAGCAGGCTTCCTCCCTGTTCGACATAGTCGGACAACCGCTTCACCGACGACTCGGGGAGATCCGCTGGATCGATCAGCATCACCGCCCGATAGCTTGAAAGCTCGGCGATATCTAGCTGAAAGTAATCGGTCAGAACGGAAGAGGAATCGCGAAGCGCCCGGCCTGCCTGAGGGTCGATGGTTGCGGCAGCGGCCATTGCCTGCTGGGAATCGCGGGCGACAAACAGGGATCTTCCCTGGGGTCCGGCGACAATCGAGACTGGGAAGCGGTTGTCGATTTCCAAGGGATCGGGGTTGGCCAGCCTGAGTTCCAGATGATGAGTCCCAGCTTGCAGATCGCGCACCACGAAACGAACCACTCCAGGGGAGCCTGCCTTGACTTCCACAGTCTGCCGATCGACCAGCTTGGGTTCAGGTGCCTGCAATTTGCCATCGACGATTCTGGGAAGAGTGGCATCGATCGGTTCCTGATAGAGTTCGGCGGTCGCCTGCCGGGTGGGAGGAGGGCCTTCGGCTTGCAGATTTGCCTGAATCTCGACCATGCCCCCTGTGGCAACGCTTTGGGAACTGAGTGTGACGGAGCGGATGCCCAGGTTGTTTGGCTGATCCATTCCCAGATCGACCAACTGCAGCAGAACGGGTGGCTCCTTGGCCAGTAGTTGGGCCAACGCCTGGTTCTCCTCGATCGACCAACTGCTGGCCGATAGATCGGAGAGAACATAGATTTCCTTGCGGTCCAGGTCGCTTTGACGGACCAGATCCACAGCCTGCGCGATGCGCTGCGGCATGGAGGTGGCCAGGCCATCGATCGAAAGCCTCTCCAGTTGTCGCTTCAGCGTGATCCGATCGCTGCTCAGACGCACCAGCCCTTCGCCACCGATCAACGCGGCCTGACTCTCTGGCGGCATGCGGTCGATCAGCCACTGAGCCGTCTCGGTGGCCTCTTGCAACCGGGTCTTGTTCAAGTGGCGGTAGTCCATGGTGGGACTGGAGTCGATCAGGATGGCGGTGGCGATCGGTCCGCTGGGATTGGGCATGGGCGGAGCGGTGCCATTGAGCCACATCCAGCCCAGGCCGGCAGCGACAAGTGCCCAGAGGACTCCCGCGGTGATCGACGTTGTCAGAAGGACGCTGAGCGGACGGCGCCGTGCCAGGGCGACCCAGCTGGCAGCGGTCATCAGTAACGCCAGCACGCCGCCCCCAAGCAGCAGGGTGGTTGCGGTCAGGTGGTTGCTGGAGACGCGAGGCCCGGCCAGCAGCAATGCCAGCAGACCGATCAGCAGTACACGCAGCGCCAGCAGCAGCCAGTGCTGGACCCGCCACCCTCGATTGGAGTCGATCTGCGTTTTGCGGACGAACCGAAGGGCAGGAAAGACGATCCGCTTGGGCGGCCGCTTGGCCATGAGGTGAAACAAAATAGGTGCCAGCCCCAATCCGGCCCCCAGCAACAGCGATAGGTGAAGGAACGTCATCTCAAAAACGTCCCTGGCGACTGAGCAGGTATTCGGTCAGCGCCTTGTCGTAAGGCATGCCGGTATCCAAAGGTACATAGTCGATCCGCTGCGCAGCGCATTGGGATCGAAAATCGGCGCGAAACGCCTCGATCTGCTCCCGATATTCCTTGGCCACTTCCTCGGCTCGAACCGTCAGCGACTGACCCGTTTCGGGCTCCTCCAACTGCACACTTCCCTCGAATGGAAAATGGACCTCTGCTTCATCCAAGATATGGAACACGATCACGTCGTGCCCTCGGTGCCGCAACTGCCGCAGCGACTGCATCGTCGGTTCAGGATCCCCCAGCAGATCGCTCATCAACATCACCAGACTGCGATGGCGCATCATGGCCGACAGCTGCATCAGGCTTTGAGCCAGATCGGTCTGCCCGGCAGCCTTCAGTTTCGAAAGATGGCTGAGGATGGCAGGCAACTGGCCTCGGCGGCTTCGGGGAGGAACGCTGGCATGAAGCCGGGTGTCGAAGGTCACCAGTCCAACAGGATCCTGCTGCATGATCATCAGGTAGGCCAGCGCCGCCGCCAGGCAGATCGCATACTCAAACTTGGTCAGTCTCTGTCGATAGGAGTAGGCCATCGAGGCACTCAGGTCCATCGCCAGATAGCCGGTCAGATTCGTCTCCGACTCGAACTTCTTCACGTAATAGCGATTGGTTTTCGCGTAGGCCAACCAGTCGATATCTTTCGGGTCGTCACCGGGCGCGTAGCGCCGATGCTCGCTGAACTCGACCGAAAACCCCTGGTAGGGGCTGGCGTGAAGTCCCTGCAGAAAGCCGCGCACGATCATCTGGGCGCGCAGATCCAGCCGCTTGATCTGCGAAGCCAGCTCGGGTTTCAGATACTGTTCGACAGCTACCATCCCATCCGTTCCGCAAAAGAATCCCTGCTGGCCCACCACTCGAACCCAGCCGCTGGGCAGGAGAGCTGCCCGACGGGCTGTCGATCACGTCGCGAACTTGGGCACTTCCGGCTCGGGCAGTTCCCGCAGCAGTTTTTCGACGATCCGATCGGTGGTCATGCCGTCGGCCTGCGCCTGAAAATTGGTGCTCAGCCGATGGCGAAGCACCGGAACGGCGATCCGCCGAATGTCGTCGATGGCGATACTGAATCGTCCATCCATCGCGGCCATCGCCTTGCCACCCTGAATCAGAAACTGCCCGGCTCGCGGGCCGGCGCCCCAGTCGACTAGTTCCTTCACAAAAGTAGGGGACTTAGGATCGGCTGGCCGGGTCGCTCGTACCAGCATCGCAACGTATTTGACGATGTAGGGGCTGACCGCCACGCTGGATACCAGTTTCTGAATGTTCAGGATCGCCCTGGCAGAAAGGATCTTCTGAATCTCCGGTTTTTCGTTCCGCGTCGTCGCCATCAGGATCTTCTCTTCTTCATCGGCCGAAGGATAACCGATGCGGATGTTGAACATGAAACGGTCCAGCTGCGCTTCCGGCAATGGATAGGTCCCTTCCTGCTCGATCGGATTCTGCGTGGCGATCGTGAAAAACGGCTCGGGCAGCGCATACGTTTCCCTCCCCACCGACACCTCGCGCTCCTGCATCGCCTGCAACAGAGCCGCCTGAGTCTTGGGAGGGGTCCGGTTGATTTCGTCAGCCAGCAGGATGTTGGTGAAGATCGGTCCCTCGACAAACCGAAATATCCGCTTTCCCTCTTCCTCCTCCAGGACATTGGTTCCCGTGATGTCCGATGGCATCAAGTCAGGAGTGAACTGGATTCGCTTGAATTGGGCATCGACGATCTTGGCAAGCGAGCTGACCATGAGCGTTTTGGCCAGACCTGGCACTCCTTCCAGCAGGCAATGCCCGCGCGTGAAGATCGCCGCCATCAATTGCTCGATCACCTCCTCCTGTCCGATGATCGCCTTGGCCAGTTCCTGCTGCATCGCATCCCGGTGCTCCCGAAACTCCTTCAGCAGTTCGGCGATGTTTCTGGTCGGCTTGGGGGGTGGTTGATTCGACACGAAAAGCCCTCGCTGGCGATTGGCAAAGACCGCTGAGACATCTGTCGGCGACAAACCGGATTGTACGCGATGGGCCGGGGTTGCCCATAGATGAGTCAGCCGGCAGGAGAGGGTCAAGCCAGGGACTGTGGGCAAGCAGGGAGCTTGTTCCCGCACTGGGACGCACGAGCCATTTCCCTGCGACGAGTTCCATGGGTGCTGCTTGCAAGATCGTGGGCAAGACAAGCTCCAAGGGACAGAAAGTTCCATCATCCAATCGCTGGCTTGCATCGGCCAGAACGCCTCTCCAATCCAGCGCTTTCCGCCTCAGAATTTCTTTCTGGGGAGTTTCCAAGATGGTTGGCTACCCCGCGAATCGCCCAGGGTAGCACCCACACATGGCAAGGGGGCAAAAGCAAGGCCAAGCAAAGGCTGGTCGGGGAAACACAAGGAATCAGAAAGATGCTCAGCAAACTGCTTTTGGGATCGATGGTCACAGTCGGTGGCTTGGGCTTGGTGGCTGGGACAACCGCTCTCAGCTACCTGCGGATGGGAATCACATCGGTTCGGCAGGAGATCGCCGACCGAATTCCGGTCCAGGTCGAACTGCAGCGCGCCAGGCAGATGATCGCCGAATTGAAGCCGGAGATCGCCGAAAACCTGCGCCGCATCGCCAAAGAGGAGGTGGACCTGGAGCGGTTGGAGGACGAACTGGAGACCAAGCGGCAGAGAGCCGATAAGGCGCGATCCGATGTGGTTCGACTAAAGGACGATCTGGAAAGTGGCAAGGAACGATTCGTCTATGCCAGGAAGAGCTACACCGCCGACGAAGTGAAGGAAGATCTTGCCACCCGATTCCGCCAATTGCAGACCCAGGAAGCCACCGTCGATAAGCTGGATCAGGTCTTTCATGCCCGCCAGAAGAATCTCATCGCGGCACGCCAGAAGCTCGATTCGATGCTATCGGCAAAACGGCAACTGGAGGTGGAGGTAGAGAATCTGCAAGCGCGTCTGACGATGGTGGAGGTCGCCGAGGCATCCAGTCGCGTCACCGTCCACGACAGTCAGCTCAGCAAGACGCGCGAGCTGATTGATTCCATTGGAAGCCGCATCGATGTGGCCGAGAAGCTTCTGGATGCCGAAGTCGAACCGACCGGTGCCATTCCAGTAGACCAGCCACAGTCCGAAGATCTGCTCGACCAGATCTCCCGGTACTTTGGCGAGCCCCAGGTGGAAACGGTGGTCGCAACCCCCTAAGCTTGGAGGGCGATCGACCGGGCGGAACCATCACGACAGACAAGGTGTCTCCACGCCCAACCGTCCAGGTGGCGACGAACCGGTGCAGCTACGAAGTGGTCCGAAAAAAGGAGTCTTCCAGCGATGGTCGGCGGTGAAACCCCCATCCTGTGGGTCGATGGAGTCGGGGGATACCTGCTGTGGACCCTGCCCCGCATCCTTCTCGGCCGGACGGGAAGCCAAAGCTGCGATTGCCAGATCCTGGGAGATCTGGGGGATAAGTCCTACCAGATCTGGAGAGCCGGAGAAAAGCACCTGGGGTTCGATCTACCGGAGATCACCGGGGCCGAACCGAAACGGCTGCGGCATGGCGATCGGATTATCCTTGGAGAAAGCGTTCGCCTAGAATACCAATTGTCTAATCCATGGAGTGCTACCGCGCTACTGAAAATACTTCCGCCACATCGCTGGCGGGAAGCGATCGATGGGGTGCTGTTGGTCGACAGGTGCATCGTGCTGGGCGCTTCCTCCCAGTGCCACCTCCGGTGTCTGGAATGGAAGGACCAAGTGGTAATTGTCCGGGAAGCCGAAACATGGCATGTCAAATCGTCAGTGCCTCTGGAATGCCAGGGGAAAGAGGTCGGCCTTGTGGCGCCATTGGTACCAGGCAAGCGGCTGCTTGGCCCGGACTTTTCCCTAAGCCTTCAAGTCGCTTGATGCGTTTGGATCGAAACCCGTCTTCCTGTTCCCTTCCGTTCGGCGGAAAAATCACCCACCGGCCACGGCACGATCGAAGGGAGTGCGATTCCCATTCCAGCGGTTGGCACCGCCCCAAGTCCGATCCCCGGGAACCTGGGACATCGCAGCGTCTTGCACACTGGAGCAGTCGATGAGATTTGGATATGGCAATGGAGACCAGCCACTTGCGGGCTTCACCATCCGCCGAGGTGTCGGTGTCGGCGGATTTGGGGAAGTCTATCTGGCAACCAACGACGCCGGCAAGGAAGTCGCGCTCAAGCGAATCCAGAAGAATCTCGATGTCGAAGCCCGTGGTGTGCGTCAATGCATCAACCTGCGACACACCCACCTGATCGATCTCTATGATCTTCGGATCGACGACCAGGGGCAGGGCTGGATTGTTATGGAGTACGTGGCGGGAGAGAGCCTGCGGGATCGAATCGACCGCAACCCTCAGGGGCTTTCCATCGAGGAGGTGCTCTCCTGGTTTGGTCAGATCGCATCGGCAGTTGCCTACCTCCACGATTCGGGAATCGTCCACCGCGATCTCAAACCGGCCAATATCTTCATCGATGGATCTCTGATCAAAATCGGCGACTACGGGCTCACCAAGTTCATCTCGCAGTCGCGACGCGGCGGCCAGACAGAAAGCGTCGGGACACTCCACTACATGGCCCCTGAGATCGGCAAAGGGGAATATGGCAAGGAGATCGACATCTATGCGTTGGGAATCATCCTGTGTGAGATGCTGACAGGCGAGGTGCCCTTTGACGGAGAGAGCGGTCAGGAGATTTTGCTGAAACACCTGACCCAGCGTCCCGATCTTCGGCACTTGCCGGAACCATTTCGCGGAGTGATCGAAAAGGCGTTGGCGAAAGATCCCAAGGCGCGATTTTCCTCGGTCCGCCAGATGCTGCTGCCGCTGGGACTGCAAATCGAAGCCAACGGCCTGGCTTCGAGGATCCTTCCGCCAGGTCCCTCCGCGAATGCCGCAATGTTAGGCAACACAACCTCGCCGCCGATTCTCGAGCCGCTGCCGGCGATCGATCCCGATGCAGTCCGTTTCGGACCAGTCGAAGATACGCCAGAGGGGACTAAGGCAAAACGTTCCAAGAGACTTCAGAAAACCGAGTGGTGGTCTCCCGACGGACAGCAGAAGGTAGACGCAGTCGAAGGATGGCTCACCAAGTTCGAAGAGCAGCAAAAAGCGTGGATGGCGAAACTCCCCGGTGCCCAGCTGCAGGAAGCCGGTCGGCGGAAGGGTAAGAGCGGCAAACCATGGGATCCCTGGAGTCTCTGGGGCGGTCTTTTGGTCGCATCACTCCTGCTGCAGCCTCTGTCGCTATTTCGCGGCCTATTTCAAATCGTACTCTGGGGAGGACTTGCTGCCTTGGTCGTCTGGGAGTCGACCGGACGCAAGCGACTGCTCCCAGAATTCGTCACTCGCTTCTTTCCCGGCAACACCTCCGGCCAGCCTATCCATTCGCTTGCCGAACCAATGCCGATGACGCGCAAGCAGTGGGTGGTGGCCGAGCGGCAGCGACTGGCGGCGCAACCAAAAATCGAACGCTGGCAGGCGATCACCAGCAACTGGTTCTTCGCTTTTTGCGTGGTGTCGGTGCTGGGCATCCTCGGGACGCTCTTCGGAGGTGGCTGGGGACGTTGGGAGCAACCCGGCTGGCTGGCGGCTGCCTGCTGGTGCGGTCTGGTGATCTGGGGTGGCTCCAGCCTCCTCCTTGCTCTGGCCAGCGGTTTTTCCACCCGTGATGAAGATGGCATCCTCTTCCGTTTTCTTCAGTTGGCCTGCGGCATGGCGCTGGGAGCCGGTGCCTTCTTCATCGCTCAATATCTGATGATCCCATGGGATTTGGTGGGAGACACCAATCGTTACGGCGGTCTTTTTCCGCTCACCAAAGTAGTGCAATACGCTGACGACCAAAAAATGATCGAAACCTATTCGCTGACCGCCGACACGGTCACTATCGAAACCTCAGCAGGTCAAGTCTCCAAAACGGTTCCGCGATACCGTTGGTGGGGAAGTTTTTATGAAGAAAATGGGGTTCCCACCCTTCCCGTTTACCTGATTCACTTCGGACTTCTCTTTGGAATGGTGCGATGGTGGCGGATGGCCGACCCTCTGAGGCGGCGGCGATTGAGCCTCCTGGGGCTGGTGGCCGCCCTGGCGGTCGAGACACTTTTGACAGGCCTGATCCCCATCGCTCAGCCCTGGGGCTGGGCCATCGCCGCCGGAATTGCCGGAACCATCTCCCTTGCGTCCCCTTGGATTCCCTACGATCATAGAGGGGACGCAAGACAGTCGGGTCGATATTCCTTGGCGGGCATGGGTGGAGACCAGCGCGGGAAGATCAGGGAAACGGTTTGAGTCTTTGGATCTCGGTTGAAACGTCTGGAGTCGGTCGACAGGCCGCCCCGCCCCTGGAGCTAGACGGATGGTGCTGAAAGCCCACAAGCTCATGAGCACAGCCGTGGATGGACGACGACTTTTGATGAAGTCGAAGCCAAGACAATTCCTCTTCGGCTTGCTGGTCGGAATCTTCGCCTCCCTCTGGTGGACAAGCCCTTCTAGCAGGGCCCAGCAACCCCCGGAACTTGGTGGTTGGTTCAGCCCAGGCGGCTGGCGGCAGTGGGTTGCCAACTCCTTGAACTCCGCACTGGACCTCGATTTGATCCCCTATGAGGATTTGGAGCTTCCGGCCGGCTTAGAGCCGGTGCCGATGCAGGCTGGCCGTGTGACGATCACCTTCGCTTTTGATCTGTTCCAGAAGGGTTGGAAGACGCCTCAGTTGCAGCAGCGGCTTCAGGCTCTGCAGTCGGCCGATTCGTCGGACCCAGGTAAGGCCGGGCGTTTCAATCCAATCGACCGCCTCCCTGGCGATGGCCGGCCGCTTGACAACTCCCATCCCCTCGTGGCCAGCAACCAAAGACGATTGCAACCTTCCCGCGAAGGAACCCGCAACGAGGCTGTCCGATCCCTAGAGAATTCCACAGGTGACAGACCTGGTTCGGCAAGTCAAGAACCCGACACCCAACGACTCCTCCCCGGTGATCTGCCCGAATGGATCGCTCAGAGCCCCGATCTTCGCGAGAAAACGCATCGTCTGGCGGTCGATTGCCTGCCAGCCGAATCCTTGGCGGAAAGCTTGGCCAGCAGTGACCAGCGATTGATGGAAGTCGTACGAGACTACCTGGACCACCAAGTCCTGGTTGGCGGCTCCGCCGATGCGATCGAGCAACTGACGCCCCAGTGGATCCGAAAACACTGGCTGGTCGATCAACCACCTTATGATGCTACGCTGCAAGCCTCAGGGTCCACCTACCATCAAGCGTGGCTTCTGCTGGAAGTACCGCCGTCCGACCGTCGCTTAGTGCAGCTATGGAGCGAAGAGTCCAAACGCCGGGCGCGGACGGAGACCGTCGCCTTGACGGCTTTGACATGCCTTGTTTCGATTGGCATGTCCAATGGTCTTTTGCGAGGCATCGGATGGCTGCGGAGGCGGCGCACGGGATCGATCTCTTCGGCGACCGGGAATGAGGCACTTCCGTGACGACGCCTGAACAGCCCATCTCCGACGAAGCGGTCGATGCGGGATTGATTGGAAAGATTCGCCAGGGAGACCCTCAGGCCTGGCAGGACTTGATCGAGCAGTACGAAGGGCGGCTTCTAGCCTACGTGCTGCAGCGAATCCACGACCGAGCACTGGCAGAAGATGTCGTCCAGGAAGCGTTTGTCGGATTGCTGACCAGTCTTCCCAACTACGATGCGCGACGGCCGCTGGAAGCCTATCTGTTTTCCATCTGCTCCTACAAACTCACCGACCAGCTTCGCAAGGCGGGTAGGCGACCCCGACTGGTCCGACCCAGTCGGTCCGGATCGAGTAGCTCAATGGGATCCGAATGGCAGATCGCCGGTCGTGACCAACGTGCCAGCGCCCACGCAAGAAGCGACGAACAGCGAAAACTGGAAGAGTCGGCGCTTCGTGAAGCGCTCAGCACCCAGATTCAAAAGTGGAAAAGCAAAAGCGATTGGGGAAAACTGCAGTGCATGGAACTGCTATTGGTGGCAGGTAAATCGAATAAGGAGGTGGCCGAGCTGCTGGGGATTACCGAACAACAGGTGGCCAACTACAAGTCCGACTTCATCGAACGCACGCGCAGTCTCCTGGGCCGTCTGCCACTGGATTCCGAAGTCTTCCCAGAACTCTTTTCGTCTTAGAATCTGCCTCCACAGCGCGACCAAACAGCCCGCTTTCCGCTTCTACGCCAGTCGATCTGCTACGATTCCAAAATCCAGCCACTCCCACTACGCCATCGCAACAATCCAACGATGATGCCGCATTGGTTGGGGGCGATTGAGACTACGTGAGGACCTGTTGGCGACCACGGGATTAGAAATGGAATTGGCACGATGGATATGGGACTTGAGGGCCAGCGCGTCGTCGTGATCGGTGGAGCCCAGGGTATCGGATGGTCGACGGCGGAAGTCTTCGCGGAGGAAGGAGCCGAGGTGGTGATCTGGGATCGCCAGCGGCCAACCGCCTCTGCAGCTCCGTCGCCCAGCAAGGCATGGGAGTTCCATGCCGTCGACGTGACATCTCTCGATTCGTTACGCGGGGCGCTAGCGGCCACTCAACAGTCCGGGCCGACGCCCCGCCATGTCGTGCTGACTGCAGCCATTGGTTCCGGGCGGTTTGGTTTCCCTTTTGATCGCCTCTCTCCCGAGGATTGGCATGCGATTCTGCAGGTCAACATCATGGGGATGGTGCACGTGGCCCATTTGTTTGCCGAGCCGATGCGGAGGGAGCGAGGGGGATCGATGACCTTTCTGGGGAGCGTCGCTGGGCAGATCGGATCGCAGACCGACCCACCTTACAGCGCCAGCAAGGCAGCCAACATCAACTTCATGCAGTGCCTTGCCAAGGACCTGGCGGCCTATCAGGTTCGCGTGAACATCGTCAATCCAGGCATGGTCCAAACTTCGCTCAATCGCAGCGTCTGGGCTGCCTCGCAGGAAGGCCTGCCAGCCGACCAGCAACAGCCGTACGAAAGCTGGGCGATGGCAAAAATCGAAAGGGTGGTCCCCCTGGGGCGATGGCAGACCACTCGGGAAGTGGCATCGATGATCGTCTACCTGGCCAGCCAGCACGGCGCCAGCATCACCGGCCAGTGCCTGAATGTCGATGGCGGATTCGTCATGCGCGGCTGATCAGAAAGCGGCGGGTGTACCACCAGCAGCCCCCAGCCAGCCTCTCCACTGATCGACCGCCACCAGCGTCTGCTTGGCCGCAACCACGGCGTTTGGAATCGGAAAAACTTCGGCCGAAAGAAAGCCGCTGTAACCGATGCGCCAAAGCGCCTCCAGAATCGCCTTCTGCTGGGTGTGGCCGCGGCCCATCGCCTGCCGGTTGGAATCTGCCAGATGGACATGACCAATCGCTGCGCCATTGGAAAGGATCGCCTGAGCCGGATGATGCTCTTCCAAGTTCATATGGAAGAGGTCGGCCAGCAGTCGGACGCCGTCCAGTCCCTCCTCCTCCAGCCACCTTCTCGCTGGGGTCAGTTGGCAGAAAAGGTCCGTTTCGTAGCGATTGAGTGGTTCATAAAGGAGCGTCGTCTGATGAGCAGCGGTGGCGTGCCTGGACAGATGGCCGAGAGCATCGGCCAAGCGTTCCAGACAGCTTTCGCGTGATGCCGGAGGTTGCGACCGCCCCTGCATCGACCCGACGATCGCAGGCGCCCCCAGGGGACCGGCGCGATCGATCAAGCCCTCGACGAAGCCTACAGCTTTGCGACGAATCTCCGGATCCGAAGAACTCAAAGACCACTGGTGCTTCAGCCACCCGGCCCCCGTACCGATCGCGGCTAGCTTGAGCCGGTACCGGGATAGCAGATCCGGTAGCTGATCCAGCTCCGGATCCTCAGGTCCATTGGGAAACACCTCGACCGCATCGAACCCCAGAGTCGCTGCCATTTGGCAGCCTCGCTCCAGTGACTCATGAAAGACAAAGGGACCTCGCGCTGCCTCCGGTACCAGGCAGATAGTCACCGCACTAAGCATGCTGGTTCTCCAATCCTCCGAAGATCGGCTTCAAATGACGCTCCAGCAGGTTTTCGCGCACCTGCGCTGCGATCACATGGCGATGCGTTTTCAGGAGGTCGAGAAACCGTGAGCCCTGCTTGGCAGCCAGCTTGAAGGAGACATGCAGCAGCTGCCGCACTCCAGAATGGAACGCTCGATGCGATGGAACGTGCCGGATGGTGCTGGCCCAGGTCGGGCCATCCCATGTAGATGTCTGGGAGGGGCTGGGCAGCTTCCCCGGATCGATATCGATCACCGTGGCATAGGGAGCGCACAACTCCTCCAGGTGATCGAACGCCTGCCGATAGATCTCCTGCGTCAGAGCCAACCCATCACCGCCAGCCTCGCACAGCCCGATGAGCTCCTCCAGCCAGGTGGTGCCGGCCGTTTTCACGTGGAGCCCGCAGCCGGTTTCCGCAAGGACGCGCCGGAGGATTGGATAGAGCGAGAATTTGTCGCTGCCGCTGTGCACGCTCAGTTTCAACGACTTGGGAAAGCCGTACCAGGAGGCAGCCAGCCGCAGCACGGCAACATCCTGCCGCAGCTCCTTTTCAAACTGCCTCAGGTCGCCGACATAATCGACCCCCTTATTGAATCTTCCGGTGAACTTGGGAGCGATCGTATCGAGCGGGATCTTCTGGTCGGCCAGAAGCGCTAGGATGACTAGCAGTTCTTCCGGTCCCTGCGGAGCATCGGTCTCATCCATCGAGACTTCCACGACGTAGCCTTGGCCTCGCTTCTGCTCTTCGATCTTCCTCGCGATGCGCCCCGCCTCCTCGGCCGCCGCCGCGTAATTGCTCCCGGTCCGCTCGATCAACTCGCGAGGGATTTCGATAGGAGGCCCCGCCTCCGAAAGGGCGACTGGTCTGGAAAACTCCGGATGGCTCCCCAAAAAACGCTCTACCGACCAACTCTCGGACCGCTTGCCGATCTGATCGGCGACATCCAGCGTGAAGAAGTTGGAGCAGTCGAGAAAGGGATCCACCGTGTCGAAACGGATGTGGTCGGCGTCGACATACCAGGGGTGGGACCAACCGCAGGCGAGTGTCGCCTTCTCCGCCGCTTCCCAGACCGAACGTGGATGCGATCCAACAAAACCATGCTCTCGATTCGACTTGTTCCACACCGGCGCAATCATCACACCCAGGCGTCCCATCTCCTGAATCGACTCCAGCTGCGCTACCGCTTCGTGAGCGAATCGATCCCCCATTCCGAACGAATACTTTTCCATCTCCCTGCCTGCTACTTCCTGGTTCTCATTGGTCGCCGGTCCATTCCGATCCATCCAGCCCATGATAGCCGATCCGAGTGAAGATGAGGCGTCAAACAGTTTGCCGCTGGAGGCAGGGATGGGTACCACTGGAATCGGATCCATCGGCTAAAATCTACGGGTCGATGGGGTTTATTTTGGAAGTTCATTTCCGCATGGAGGAGGACCAGACGCGATGGCAAAGAAAAAAGGCTCTGCTAAGTCGGCGATCAAGGCCAAACGGATTGTGCCCAAGCGAATCGTACTGAAGACCGGGGAAGCGCTAGTTGAGGAAGAACCCGCCTGGTCGGCAGCGGAACCCGAAGTGGTCATTGGCGCCCTGGATGGTCCAGTCGGGTACGCCATTGCTCAGTTGATCGGCAACCAGGTGAAAGGGCACACCAAGGTATTTGCAATTCTCAACAGCGACGTTCAGATACGCCCCGCCACGGTGATGGTCAGCAAGGTAACCGTGCAGAATGAAAAGTACACCAACATTCTGATGGGAACGGTTCAGGCAGCCATTGCGCATGGCGTGCTAGATGCAGTGAGGGAAGGCTTCATCCCCAAACAAATGGCCAACGACCTAGGAATCATTGTGTCGGTCTGGCTGGATCCATCGATCGTCGATGCCCAGTACGATCCGGAAGTCCTTTTCCGAACCAATCGAGCCGCCACGTGCAAGGCGATCGGAAAAGCGCTGAACGACGAACCTGGAATCGACTGGTTGCTGAAGAATCAGCACCAGATTCCTCATTTCTTCCATCAATTGGCGCTCGACGGAAAGCTTTGAAAAAAGTATCCCCGGGGTATCTGCCCAATCGCACCCCGCATCGGTTCGACCGGGATCCGAAGTGATCCCGGTCACGCCACAGGCAAGCTGGTGAACAAAGGAACAGACAAAACTTCGCTCCTTCGCGAGGTATTTCTGAGTACACTCTGGCTTCCAATTCACTTATTCTGATACCAGACAGGGAGAACTTGTATTTCCTTCGGGCCCCGGGGGACCGTGGCAGTCTGCCTGTCCGGAACGCAAATCGAACGGGAGTTGTGTGAGATGGCCATTTGGATGCAACCACCGATCGACTCGTCGGGCGACGCCCGGAAACGCGCTCGCAGGGCGATGCATCTGGTTGCTTGGTGTGCGGCTTGGGTATCGGTTGCCTGGGTGAACGCAACTGGAGTGAAAGCCCAGGGCAATCTGCCAGTGCCTCCTCAAGTCGGTTGGATCGATGAGTCGATCACGCGGATCTGGAAGGAATCGGATCTGACCCCTTCCAAAGCGGAGGAAGATGGCGTCTGGTGCCGGCGTATTTATCTCGACCTGCTAGGCCGCATCCCGAAGTTCGAGGAACTTCAGCGGTTTCTCAAAGACACGCATCCTCAGAAGCGACAAAAGTTGGTCGACCTTCTCCTGGATGACCCCGCCTACACCGAAGAGTATGCCAGTCGCTGGTCGGATCTGTGGACCAATATTCTGATTGGCCGCGCGGGTGGAACCGAACAGAACACGCTGACCAACCGGGAAGGGATGCGAAAGTACCTTCGCGACCATTTCGCTCGAAACAAACCCTACGACCAGATGGTTTTTGAGCTGATCACAGCCACCGGGACCACCAAGCCAGGGACCGATGAGTTCAATGGAGCGACAAATTTCCTGGCGATGAAAGTCAACGAAGAGGGAGGAGTCCAGGCCACGGCAGCCGTCTCGAAGATCTTCCTCGGACTTCAGGTACAGTGCACGCAATGCCACAATCATCCTTTCAATCAGTGGAAGCAGCAAAAGTTCTGGGAGTTCAACGCTTTCTTTCGGCAGACGCGAGCTTTGCGAAGGTTTGCCTCGGGCACGAGGGATATCGATCATGCCAAACTGGTTGATCAGGATTTTGAAGGCGAAAGCAAAAGGACTCAGGAAGCCGACATCTTTTTCCTGTTGCGCAATGGGCAGACCAAAGTCGCCTATCCGGTCTTTGTCGATGGGACTCAGATCGGTAGAAGCGGCTATGTCAGCGATGTCAATCGACGCGAGGAACTTGGCAAGCTGGTGCTCAAAAGCGAATTCCTGGATCAGATGATCGTCAACCGCATGTGGGCTCATTTCCTTGGTTATGGTTTCACCAAACCGATCGACGATCTTGGTCCCCACAATCCGCCGACCGATCCGGAATTGCTGGAGCGATTGGGAAAAAGTTTTCGCGAGTCCAGCTATGACATGAAGATGCTGATTCGCTGGATCGTTCTGTCGAAGCCCTACCAGCTGTCCAGTCGCATCGGCGATGGCAACCGCGCTGATGATCCGCAGTCGGGTGAGCCTCCTCGGTTCTCACATTTCTACAGCCGGCAGATGGGCCCTGAGGAACTCTATCAGTCGATGGTTGCCGCCACGCAGGCGGACCGACGCGGGACACTGGAAGAGCAGCAGAAGCAGCGCGATCAGTGGCTTCAGCAGTTCGTCGTCGCCTTCGGAACCGACGACGGTGGCGAAACGACCACCTTCAACGGCTCGATTCCGCAGTCGCTCATGATGTTCAACGGGGACCTGATCCAAAAGGCGACCAGCAACGAACCTGGAAGCTGGATCGCAGAGATCGCAAGCGGCAACAGCAAACCGGCGGAGAAAGTGAATTTCCTTTTCCTTGCCGGGCTGGGCCGTCGGGCCCGTCCTGAGGAGCTGGCTGCCTCAGGCGAACTTCTGGCGGCTCGCGAAGGAGATGTTTCCGCCATGTTGCAGGATATGTGGTGGGCGATTCTCAACAGCAACGAATTCATCATCAATCACTGACCAGTCAAGCACCCATCAAATCAAGGAATACACGATGAACTGGAAGACGCATCTTACCCCTAGCGGGATGTCTCGACGGCATTTCATGAGCCACATGGCGGGCGCCTCGGCGCTTGTGGGATCATCGCTGGCGATGGGGCACTCCCTTCGACTTCATGCCGATGATCTGAAGAAGAATCGCAAGAGCGCCATTCTGCTGTGGATGGGCGGCGGACCATCGACGATCGACCTTTGGGATCTCAAGCCAGGTAACGCCAACGGCGGCCCCTTCCGTCCGATCTCCACGTCGGGTGATGCGCAGATCTGCGAACACCTGCCGATGATGGCCAAACAGATGCATCACATGGCAATCGTCCGGTCGATGAGCACTCGTGAAGCGGACCACGATCGAGGCAGGTATTACATGCATACCGGCTATGTGCCCAACCCGAACATCGAGCACCCTAGCTATGGATCGGTGATTGCCCACGAACTGATGGAGCAAAGGCAGGGGCTGGAGATTCCTCCTTTCATTTCCGTAGGAGGCGCAAGCGAAGGCCCCGGCTTCCTGGGAATGGCGTGGGCCCCCTTCTCGGTCAGCAGCAACGGCCGCATCCGCAATCTCGATATGCAACTGAACGAACAGCGGTTGATGCAGCGGATGGCTGCCTTGGATCTGATCGAAAAAGGATACATCGCTCAGCGTCGGGGTGCCGCAGGTGAAGAACACCGCAAAATCCTCAAAAAGACTCTCGATCTGATGACCAGCCAGCAGATGGAAGCGTTCCAGGTCGACAAAGAGGCCGACGCCGTCAAAGAACGATATGGCAAGAACAACTTCGGCGAAGGTTGCCTGCTGGCTCGAAGACTTGTCGAGTCGGGAGTGCCATTCGTCGAAGTCGATCTGGGTGGCTGGGATAATCACGGCGATATTCATCGCATCCTCTCCGAAGACCGCCTGCCGGTGCTCGATCAGGCCATGAGCGCCCTGGTGGAAGATCTCGATCAGCGAGGACTGCTGCAGGATACGGTAGTGATCTGGATGGGTGAGTTCGGTAGAACTCCACGAATCAACGGAGATGCCGGACGCGACCACTTCGCCAGAGCCTGGAGTTGCGTGGTGGGTGGTGGGAATATCCGTGGCGGCATCGCTGTCGGCGAAACCAGCCCCGATGGTATGGATGTCGCCAGCACTCCTCACTCTTCCGAAGATCTCATGGCTTCCGTCTGCCAGGCGCTCGGTATCTCCCTGGAGACAACCTACACCAGCCGCAGCGGTCGTCCGATGAAGATCGCCGGGGGTGGAGCGCCGATTAAGGAACTGTTCGCCTAATCTGCTCGTTGTCCTTGCTTCCCGGCGGTCCAGCCGCCGGTCGCCGTACACGCTGGATCGATGTTGCGCCCTGAAAGCGGAGGATGGGTGGACTCGGAAAACAACCCCCAATACCAGCCGCTTCCATCGAAGGTCGTTTCTCTGATCGCCCGTCATCAGGCGATGGTTTGGCGTTACGCGAGGAGTCTTGGATGTGATCCGGCGCTAGCCGATGAGATCACGCAAGATACCTTCATCGCGCTGATCCGAAGCGGATTTCGGGAGTTGAGCGAACCACAGACAATCGAGTATCTGCGCAGGATTGCCTACCACCTGGTTCTCGCCGATCGGAAACGGGTCGCTCGAAGTCCAGCGGTTCCACTCCCACCAGACGGTCAGTTGCCCGACTGGCTGTGGGATCGCCGAGCCGAGGAGGGGAGAACGATGGAGATCCTCGAGCGATGTCTGCAGCGACTTTCCGAACGAGCCAGGTTAGCGATTGAAATGAGATATCGCGATGAGGCCTCGCGGTCCGAGATCGCCGCCAAGCTCGCCATGGGAGAGCATGGAGTCAAGAATCTTTTACAACGAGCCAAAGAACAACTTCGAGAATGTATCGAGAGTCAACTGGATCATGAATGAGCCATCGCAGGGCGATCCCATCGACGCTTTGCTCCAGGAATACTTCCAGAAGGTCTTCCCTCCACAAGACCTCCAGAACCGAGTGGCCCAAAGGTCGCGCCAGCTTTCCGCCGAGCGTCTGGAGAGACTGCGGCAAGTGGCTCTCGAGGTGGGAGACCAACCGACAACTTCGCCTCCCCCAGGCCGCAGTCTGCCTATTCCGACGGTCAACTGGATTGCCGGGATTTCTATCGCCGCCACTCTGTTGCTCGGCCTGGCCTGGGCGTGGCGCGAAAAGGCCATACAGACATCAACTACAGTCGCCCCTAAAGTTGCCATGACCCCCGGCCCAGCAGAGGCCACCGCACCTTCCAGCGACACGGCATTCGTGCAACCACCGACGCCCCTTGCGACTCCCCAGTCCCCCGCCCGGTCCCTCGACCTGCCCGCTTTTGCTAACCCGAATCAGAAATACAAGACACCCAGCCTCAATACCCCCTCCCGATCGAAGATTGCGCCGATCGATTCCGAAGCGGTAGTGCAGGTGATCGACCAGCAGCTGGAACACCTTTGGGAAGTGGCCGCTATCGAACCCGCTGCTCGCGTCGATCCCCGTCAATGGACCGATCGCGTCCGGCAGTGGCTTGGGATATCGGACTCAACGTCTTTACCAGCCCCGCCTCGAAATCTGGAGTCAGCCGCTGAGCGATGGCGTTGGCTGGCGAGCCTGCCGACGGACATCGATCGATTCGCAGACCGATGGTCGACGCGATTAGGCCGCAAGTGGCATGTCGATGCAGCACCGCTGGCGGGCCAAAATGCCTCCATCCAACAGCCACTTCCAGATGCTCCCTCCGATGCATTTCGCCAATGGATCGCACGGCAGCTGATTGCCGATCAATCGATCTTGGAAGTCCAGCGACGCATTCTTTCGATCGAAGGAGGGGAGGCTGGCTCGCAACCGATCGCCTCGCTGTGGATCCCAGTATCCCTCGACTCGCAAGCCATCCTGGAAGAAACTTGCCGAGACTTGCTCGGGGTGTCGATCGGTTGCTCCCGCTGCCATGACCAAC
>JBIINB010000218.1:0-5404 GCA_044337705.1 Pirellulaceae bacterium
TGCACCGCACCGACCGGACGGCTTGCGCCGTTCCGCTTGGATTCTCAGGTAGCACCCAAGCGTGGCTTTTTGGCCGGGTCCTTTCTTCTTAGCCGAGCTGCGCCAGCAGCCGGGTTCTTTGAAGCATCTGGTAGAGGGTATTTCGCCGCCCCAATTTGACCTGCCAAAGATTTCTGATGATGCAACGATCGCCGCGCGTCAGCAAGGTGATGGCTGCTCCACGTATCACCTGATCTGGAAGCCTAGCCCGAAAGATCGCAAGTCGCAGAGCGAACTTGCCAATGCGGAATTCGTTTCGGTCAAGTAGACCGGATTTTCCGGTTGCATCTTCTAAAGCAACCAGCCACTTCTAAAATATCGAAAAAAGGCTCAAGCACCAAAAGCCTGCTTCTTTCGGCTGTGGAATACTCTTTTTGGTGCGACCGGAAACGTCTGGAAACAAGGGCATTGTTGGAGCGAGGTGCCTGGGACAGGGGGGCCGGTTGCAGGGATGGATCCAGCGGTTCGGATTTTTGCCGATCCGTAAACTGCGCCTGGCGTGCACCGCGGGTTTGGATGTGTCAGGTTTTCGGCCAAGCAAGTTGTTGATCGAGTTAGCGGGTCGGGGCGGAATATAGCGTTTTGAATTTCATCGGACTTGGGGGTCACGGGATCATGCGTGGGATCGTTTGGGCCGGAGTTTTGGCACTGGCGAGCGTTGGAAGCCTGCAGGCGCAGGAGTGGTCGCGCGGATTGTTCCCGACATCGACTCACGATTTCGGAACGGTGGCCAAGGCTGCCAAGACCGAGCATCGATTCACCTTCGAAAACCGCAGCCCGCAGACGATGCGGATCCGTTCTGTGCGCGCCAGTTGCGGCTGCACCACTCCGATCATCGAAACCCAGGAAGTCGCTCCAGGACAGATCGGTTCGATCCTTGCCCGCTTCAACACCGATACTTTCAGCGGCAAGCGACAAGCGACCTTGACGGTGACTTTTGATAAGCCGTCCTTTGCTGAAGTCCAGTTGCTGGTCAAAGGTTATATTCGCAGCGATATCGTCTTCAATCCAGGAGAAGCATCCTTCGGAGTGATTCGCGAAGGGGAAGGAAAGACGCTGGGGATCGACGTCGATTACGCAGGAAGATCCGACTGGCAGATTCAGGAAGTGATCAGCAGCGATCCATTCGTCAACGTGCAGGTGGTCGAAACCAGTCGAGGGAATGGTCGCGTTCGCTACCGACTGGAAGCAGCCATCTCCCCCGAAGCGCCTTCGGGCAATCTGGAACGGGAATTGGTGGTTGTCACCAACGATCGCAATCTCACCAGAGTGCCGCTGCGACTGACCGCCAACATCAAGGCACCGCTTTCCATCAGTCCACCCCGCGTCACTGCAGGGCAACTGCCGCAGGGTGAGACCTGGAAACAGATCTTCATCCTCAAAGGTGCTGCCCCCTTCCAAGTCAAAGGAATCCGCTCGGAGGAGTTCGATGTCACTTTTCAGGGAGGGGACACCAGCGCTGCATTGCACCGGTTGGAAGTGACGCTACAGCCGAAGGTCAGTGAAGCGGAGGTTGTGGGAAAAATCTGGATCGAGACCGATCTAGCCGATCAGCCGGAAGTGGTAGTCGATGTCACTTGCAAGCCGCAGGTGGCTAGCCCCGAGTGATCTTGAGGGCTTTTGGAAGCGACCCGCGGTAACGAGATCAAGAAACACCCTCCGCATCCATCAGGAATGCGGGGGGTGTTTTTGTTTTGACGAGACTTACTGCGGTTTGTTCGGATCGACCGCTGGCTTGTCGTTGGTTGGCTGGTCGAGGTTTTTTAGGAGTCGGAACAGGTCGCTGTCGGTAGTCAGCACCAGGGTGCTGTCGCGTCCCAAGGTAGCTCGGTAGGTGTCCAGCGTTTTGACGAACGAATAGAACTCGGCGGCAAGCGGATCTTCTCCGTAGACGGTGCTGTAGATCTGCGACGCCTTGGCATCGGCCTGTCCCTTGATCTCTTCAACCTGTCGATAGGCTTCCGATTCGATCCGCTGCAGATCGCGTTCGCGTTTTCCATCGATCTTGGCGGCTTCGCCACTGCCCTCGGAACGGAATCGATCGGCGATCTGCATCCGTTCGGACTTCATCCGGTCGTAGATCTTATCGATGACGCCCGACTTGTAATTGAGTCGCTTGATGCGGACATCGAGCAGTTCGATACCCCAGATTTTGACTTTCTCGGAGGCTGCCTTGAAGATCTCCCGCTCAAGGGCTTGGCGACCGGTGGTGATGGGGGGAAGTTTGCTGAGCCCGGCGATCAAGCTTTCGGCCCCGCCTGCTGCGGTCGCCTCCAGGCTCATATCCTTCTCCGGGACGCGCTCCTTGTCGGACCGCACCACTTCGATCAGATCGTGGCGAGCCACGACGTTGGGCGTTTCACTTCCGATGATGTCATCCAGTCGTGACAGGGCGGTCCGGGTATCGCGGAGGCTCTGGAAGAACTTCAGCGGGTCCTCGACGCGCCAGCGTGCGAAGGTATCGACGACGATGTAGAGTTTGTCGCGGGTGGTCATTTCCTTGCTGGGACCATCCCATTCCAGGATGTTCTTATGGAAGCGGTTGACCTGCTGGATGAACGGCAGTTTCAGATGCAGGCCTGCCTGCGATACATTTTCATCTGCGTTGATGGCATTGCCGATCGGCTTGCCGAACTGCGTGATCACCACCTGTTCGGTCTCGTCGATGGTGTAAAAAACTCCGGTCGCGTAGGCGAATCCCACCAGGACAGCCAGGGCGACCAGGGCGGTAACAATCTTCTGCAACATATTGGGTAGCTCGTGATTTCAGCGAGTGGATGAAAACAATTCGGAAGCGACAGACAACGTAGCGGATATCGACATCGTGCCTTTTAGAAAACGGTCCCTTGCTCAGGCTGCGGATTGGGATCGATCAGGGTCTCTTCCAGGTACTTAAGGATTTCGAGGAATCAGGGCCGGGACCACCGAGGACCGGATGGAGCGAGTTCGTTCGGGGTTGGCTTCTTTCTTATCGTCTTCGGTGGGTGTTGGGGACGGCAGTTGCAGAAGCGGCAGAAGCTGCTTGGCATCGCTGTCGAGAATCACCTTGCCACCCAGGTTGGGAATCACCTCCCCGAGCGCTTCCAGGTAAAGTCTTCGACGAGTGACCTCGGGTGCCTTGCGGTACTGTTCCAGGAGCGCCTTAAAGCGAGCGACATCCCCTTCCGCTTCGTTCGTCCTTTTGACCGAATAGCCCTCGGCTTCCTGGATCTTGCGATCGGCTTCGCCTGCGGCGCGCGGTATGACGCGGTTGTATTCCCCATTGGCCTGGTTGATCAGCTGCTCCCGTTCCTGCTGCGCGCGGTTGACCTCATCGAACGACTCCTGCACCGCCGCCGGGGGATGGACGCTTTTCAGCTGTACCTGCTGGACGCGAAGCCCCATGTCGAGTTCGTTGACCAGTGTCGTCAGTTTGGCGATGGCATCGACTTCGATTCCCTGGCGACCGTAGGTCAGGACTTCATCGACGGTTCGGTCGCCAACCACCTCCCGCATGACCGCTTCCGAAAGGTCGCGCAGCGTCGCAGTAGGCTCTTCATGCTTGAACAGGTATTTGGTTGGATCGCTGACTTCGTATTGAACGACCCATTCCACCCGCGCTGCGTTGAGGTCGCCGGTGACCATGTCACTTTCTTCCTTCTGTTCGTCGGAAGACTGGAGTGGGTTGGTGGAACCCCCGGTACCGAATCCGAACTCCAGTTTCAGTTGCCGTTTGACCGGGATCATCGTCACCTGATCGATTCCCCAGGGGAGTTTGAACCGGAGTCCGGGTTCGGCAACTCCGATAAATTTTCCAAATCGCTGCAGCACTCCGATGCTTTCGGTGCTGACCGAGTAGATGCAGGTTCCTAGCGATCCCAGGAGGATCAGGATGGCTGCGACAGGCAGGATCCAGCCCATTTTCCGGAGCGTTGGTTGGAATTGATCAGCAAAGTCGGAGAAACTGGGAGGGGCATTCGACATCCGGCGTCACCTTATCTGGGAACATGGTCGCAGCGGGCCAAGCTACAAGAGCCGTCCGACTATTCGTATGGTAGTCCGCGACTCTTGGAAAGCGGAATGGAATCCTTTTTTCCAACAGAAACGGAGCAATCCCACCGATCCGATGGACCAAAGAAGGTGGTTGCCGTCGTTTTCACCGGGGCCGGCAATGCGACACGATTTGCCAGCGCTTTGGTCCCGGTAGAAGACTCAGATCAGTGGGACACCCGGTTGGCAAGCCAAACCAGCAGGGCGATACCGGCTGCGATCCGGTAGATAGCAAAGGGGAGAAAACCCTGGCGGCGTACCCATTGCATGAACCAGGCGATGACGGCCCATGCGACCAGGAAGCTGACGACAAACCCAACGGCCAATACCCCGATCCCTTGGCCATCCATGCGCTGGGCATTCTGGTCATCCAGCACAAACTGCAGCAGCTTGAAACCGGAGGCGGCCATCATGACGGGGATGGAGAGAAAAAAGCTGAATTCCAGCGCGGTCGATCGGTCCAGTCCGAACAGCTGGCCCCCCGCGATGGTGACCATGGAGCGACTGGTGCCGGGGAAGGCGGCTGCGAGTATCTGGAACAGTCCGATCCCGACTGCAGCCTTGGTGTTGACATCTTCCAGCCGATGGACGGTCGCTCGCCTGCTGGCGTAGGCATCGACGACCGCCATGGCGATCCCTCCGATGATCAAAGCCCAAGCCATTGCAGGGAGATTCTCCAGCTGCTCACCAATCTTCTTGTCGATCACAAAGCAGGGGATCGCCGTGACGACAAAACTGAGCAGCACCAGGGCCAGAGGATGTTTCCATCGGCTGGAGGATCCCTGGCCGGGCTGAAAGAAACTCCGCACGAAGTCGGCAAGGCGCTTTCGAAAATAGACCAGCACCGCAAGGATGGCTCCCAGCTGGATCACCACGGCGAACATCTTGCCGTAGGGATCTTCGGAATCCTGTCCCAGCAGCTCCTGGGTGATGCGGATGTGAGCGGTGGAACTGACTGGGAGGAATTCCGTCAAGCCTTCAACGATCCCGATCCACACGGCATGCCAATACGAATGTTCCACGTTGCGATGCAGCCTTTTTCAGACGAAATAAAGCGAGGTCGAAAGCTAGATCTTTGTATCTTAGTCTCTCAGCCGAAAGGCGACAGGGCGGGCTGAAGCTTCCCGCCGCCAATCGTGGCTTTGTTGATCTAGCGCCGGGGCAAGGCATTCTTTCTTCACCTAAGCGATCCCCCACGAGTCATGCCGCATGGCAATCCCAAAGCGGGTCTATCGATCGAGCGGCCTAGTCCCGCGAAAGCTCATGGAGCTGGGGAAGGTTGGGTCTGCAACGCAGCGCGGATCCGAGGGATCCAATGCTGGCACGCCTCCCAAAC